>CAYNRF010000145.1:0-8721 GCA_964399525.1 uncultured Phycisphaeraceae bacterium
ATTTCGAGGAGCCGGTGGCGCGGCTGCTCGCGGAATCGCGCGACCTCGCACCCGTGCTGTTCGTCGGCGCGCCGGTCCGGGTGGGCGGGCGCCTCTACAACACCGCGCTGGCCATCCATCGCGGCCGGCTGCTGGCCGCCTGGCCGAAATCCTACCTGCCGGCCTACCGCGAATTCTACGAGAAGCGGCACTTCGCCACCGGCCTCGGCGCCGTGCCGCCGACCCTGACGCTGGCGGGCCAGGAAGCGCCCTTCGGCACCGATCTGCTGCTCCGCGCCACCGACCTCCCGGACCTGACGATCCATGTGGAGATCTGCGAGGATGTCTGGGCGCCGGTGCCGCCCTCCACCGCCGCGGCGCTGGCAGGTGCCACGGTGCTGCTGAACCTCTCGGCCAGCAACGTCACCGTCGGCAAGTCGGCCTATCGCCATGCGCTGTGCGAGGTGCATTCGGCGCGCTGCATCGCGGCCTATCTCTATTCCGCCGCCGGCAACGGTGAATCCAGCACCGACCTCGCCTGGGACGGCCAGGCGATGATCTACGAGAACGGCACGCTGCTGGCCGAGGCGCCGAGCTTCGCCCGCGATGCCGCGCCGATCCTCGCCGACATCGACCTCGAGCGGCTGCAGCAGGAACGGCTGCGCATGACGAGCTTCGGCGACGCCGCGGACTTCAACCCGCCGGCGCGGCCGTTCCGGACGGTGCCGTTCTCGCTCGCGCCGGATCTGGACAGCGACCTTGGCCTCAAGCGACCGCTCAGTCGCTTCCCCTTCGTGCCGGACGACGACGCCAGGCTCTCCGAGCTCTGCTACGAGGCGTACAATATCCAGTCCTACGGCCTGCGCCAGCGGCTGGAAGCCACCGGCATCAGGCGCCTGGTGATCGGCGTCTCCGGCGGGCTGGATTCGACGCAGGCGCTGCTGGTGGCGGCGCATGCCTTCGACACGCTCGGCCTGCCGCGCACCGGCATCCTGGCCTACACCCTGCCGGCCTTCGCCACGACCGATCGCACGAAATCGAACGCCTGGGCGCTGATGCGCGCACTCGGCGTCTCGGCCGCCGAGATCGACATGACGCCGGCCTGCACGCAGATGTTGCGCGACCTCGGCCATCCCTTCGCCACCGGGCAGCCGGTGCACGACATCACCTTCGAGAACGTGCAGGCCGGCGCGCGCACCTCGCTGCTGTTCCGCCTGGCCAACCAGCACGATGCGCTGGTGCTCGGCACCGGCGATCTTTCGGAACTCGCGCTGGGCTGGGCGACCTACGGCGTCGGCGACCACATGTCGCACTACAACGTCAATGCCAGCGTGCCGAAGACGCTGATCCAGCACCTGATCCGCTGGGTCGCGGACTCCGGCGCCTTCGGCGAGGCGGCGAAGCCGGTGCTGCTGGACATCCTGGCGACGGAGATCTCGCCGGAACTGGTGCCGGGGGTGGGTGCGGACCAGCCGGCACAGCGCACCGAGGATTTCGTCGGCCCCTATGCACTGCAGGATTTCACGCTGTTCTACGCCACGCGCTTCGGCTTCCGGCCCTCCAAGGTGGCGTTCCTCGCCTGGCACGCCTGGCGCGACGCCGCCGCCGGCGCCTGGCCGCCGAACACGCCGCCCGACAAGCGCCTGGCCTACGACCTGCCGATCATCGCGAAATGGCTCCGGGTGTTCGTCCGCCGCTTCTTCGCGACCAGCCAGTTCAAGCGATCCGCCCTGCCGAACGGGCCCAAGGTGAGCTCCGGCGGCTCGCTTTCCCCGCGCGGCGACTGGCGGGCGCCGAGCGACGCCTCCGCCGCGGCCTGGCTGGCCGACCTCGAACGGATCCCCGGCGGGCCCGGCTGAGCCCGGCCTCGCTGGCGGGCCGGGGCCGGCCGGGCTATGAGGCCCGGCATGCGGTCCCCCACCCTGCCCATGGCCTCGCCGCGCTATGTCCGCGACGCCTCGGACCCGCGGCGCGTGGAGCGCGCGCTGCAGGACCTCTCCGGCGGCTTCAGCCGCTGGCGCCTCGCGCTCGCGCTCGCGCGGCTCGACATCCGAAACCGCTACCGCGGCTCGGTCATCGGACCGTTCTGGCTGACCGTGTCCACCGCGGTGATGGTGACGGGCATCGGCCTGCTCTACTCGACTCTGTTCAAGCTGCCGCTCGCCCAATACCTGCCCTACCTGGCGGTGAGCCTGCTGGTCTGGAACACGCTGAACCAGATCATCACCGATGCCGGCAACAGCCTGATCATGTCCGAAGGCGTCATCCGGCAGGTGCCGCTGCCCTACACGGTGCATGTGCTGCGCTTCGTGATGCGCAACCTCATCGTCGCCGCGCACAGCCTGCCGCTGATCGTCGTGGTGTTCCTGATCTTCGGCGTGCTGCCGGGCCCGGAGGCGCTGCTCGCCATTCCCGGGCTGGCGCTGCTGTTCCTGAACGCCTTCGCCGGCGGGATCTTCCTCGGCATGGTCTGCGCCCGGTTCCGCGACATCCAGCAGATCGTGGTGAGCGTGATGCAGCTCGCCTTCTTCCTCACGCCGGTCATCTGGAAGCCCGAACTGCTGGGCGACCGGCAGGTGTGGCTGCCGCTGAACCCGTTCTTCGTGCTGATGGAGACCGTGCGCGGCCCGCTGATCGAGGGCGGGGCCTCCTGGCTGGTGTGGCTGGGGGCGGTGACCTACACGGCGGCGGCCTGCACGCTCGCCTTCGTGTTCTTCGTCCGCTTCCGCGCGCGCATCGCATTCTGGGTGTGAGCGCCACCGGATGCCGCTGATCCAGGCCGACCGCATTGCAATCGAGTTCCCCCTGTACCATGTGGGCGCGCGATCGTTGAAGAAGCGCCTGCTGGCGCGCTCGCCCATCCGCCTGAAGGAGGATGAGAGCCACCGCATCGTGGTCGCGGCGCTGCGCGACCTGAGCTTCCGCATCGAGCCCGGCGAGCGCGTGGCGCTGGTGGGCAACAACGGCGCGGGCAAGACGACGCTGCTGCGGACGCTGGCCGGCATCTACGAGCCGGTCGCCGGCCGGCTGGAGGTGAACGGCACCATCGGCTCGCTGATCGACCCGGCGGCCGGGATGGATCCGGAGGCCACCGGGCGCGAGAACATCATGCTGCGGGGCCTCTTTCTCGGCATGTCGGAGGCCGCCTGCGAGGCGCTGGCGGAGGAGGCAGGGCGCTTCAGCGGCCTGGGCGAGTTCCTGGACGTGCCGATCCGCACCTATTCGGCCGGCATGGCGGTGCGCCTGTCCTTCGCGGCCGCGACGCTGATGGAGCCCGAGATCCTGCTGATGGACGAGTGGTTCCTGGCCGGCGACGCGGACTTCATCGAGCGCGCCAACGAACGCCTGGCGCAGCTCGTCGAGCGCGCCGACATCCTCGTGCTGGCGACGCACAACATGGATGTCGTGCGCAAATGGTGTACGCGCGCCATCCGGATGGCCGGGGGGCGCATCATCGCGGACGGGCCCGTGGCGGAGATCGTCGACGCCTGAACCCGCCTGCGCCGTTCGGCTTTTCCACGCCGGGGCGATTCCCCCGGCGGGTATGCGCAGCTAGGCTTCGCGCACCGTCAGCCCTGCGCAAGGAAGCGCCATGCTCGATTGTCTCAGCGATGCGTCCGCACCGGCGCTGCCGCTGCATGCGGTGACGCCGGCGGGGCTGGAAGCCCTGCTGGCCCGCCTGCCGGCGCCCCAGGCGGCCTTCCTGCGCGCAAGCCGCTTTTCCGCCAAGCCGCAGGAGCTGCGGCTGCTGCCGGGCGAAGCCGGGCGGGCGGGCGCGGTTCTCGGCCTC
This sequence comes from uncultured Phycisphaeraceae bacterium, assembly GCA_964399525.1. Lineage (GTDB taxonomy): Bacteria > Planctomycetota > Phycisphaerae > Phycisphaerales > UBA1924 > UBA6054. The sequence continues at coordinate 3,770 of CAYNRF010000145.1, forward strand.
GGCGCGGACGCGGCCGAGGCCGCCAGACCCTGGGCATTCGGCAGCGCGCCCTGCGGGCTGCCCGAAGGCACCACCTGGCGCATCGCGGATGCGCCGGACCCTGCCGCCGCGGTGCTTGGCTGGTGCCTCGGCGCCTACCGCTTCCGCAGGCTGAAGTCGGATGAGGGCCGCGCGCCCGCGCGGCTGGTGCCGCCGCCCGGCACGGAGGCCGCGCAGCGCCAGGCGGCCGCCATCGGCCGGGGCCGCGACCTGATCAACCTGCCGGCGAACCATCTCGGCCCGGCGGAACTGGCCGAGGCGGTGCGCGAGCTCGGGGCGCGGTACGGCGCACGCGTCGAGGTGATCGAGGGCACGGCGCTGGCGGAGGGCTTCCCGGCGATCCATGCGGTGGGCGGCGGCTCGCCGCGCAGCCCGCGTGTGGCGATCCTGCGCTGGGAGGGCGCCGCGGACGGGCCACTGGTCGCGCTGTGCGGCAAGGGCGTGTGCTTCGACACCGGCGGGCTCGATCTGAAGCCGGCGGCCGCGATGCTGCGCATGAAGAAGGACATGGGCGGCGCCGCAGCGGTTATGGCGGCGGCCGACATGCTGATGGCCGCCCGCGCGCCCATCCGCCTGCTGCTGCTCGTGGGCGCGGTCGAGAATGCCGTCTCGGGCACCGCGTTCCGGCCGATGGACGTGATCCGGACGCGCAAGGGACTGACGGTCGAGATCGGCAACACCGACGCGGAGGGCCGGCTGGTGCTGGCCGACCTGCTGACACTCGCCTGCGAATCGGCGCCGTCGCTGCTGATGGATTGCGCAACACTGACGGGCGCCGCCCGCGTGGCGCTGGGCCCCGACCTCCCCGCCCTGTTCACCGACGACGATGCGCTGGCCGAGAGCCTTATCGCGGCTGGCCAAGCCACCAGCGACCCGCTCTGGCGGCTTCCATTACAAAAAAATTATGTATCTTGGCTGGACAGTTCGATCGCGGATCTTAACAATATATCCACGAAACCCATGGCGGGAGCCATCGTGGCGGCGTTGTTTCTGCGTCACTTCGTGAGCGCGGGCGTGCGTTGGGGGCACATCGACCTCTACGCATGGAACGACCAGAGCCGTCCCGGGCGACCTGAGGGGGGCGAAGTACAGGCGGCGCGGGCGATCGCCCGGGCTGCGGAGGCCCTTCCTATCAGGGCCGACAACGCGGGACGGTAACAAAGCCAAGATGAAACGGGAACTTTCTGCGCCAAGCCGCTCTCCAAAGGGTGCTGCGCGCGAAGACCATTCACGTAACGGCTTATCGAAAAGGCGTGCCAAGATGCCTCCAGGAGTCACGGCCAAGCCGCGGACCGGAGGCCGGGAGGGCACCCAGGAAGGATTTAAGAGCATGGCGATGCAGACGAACCCCGACGTGCTGGTGGGCATCCTGCGGGACACGGTGGTGGCGCTGGTTCGCCGCGACGGGCCCGATCTGTCCGCCCGCCAGCTCGGTGTCTTCCTCACCGTCTACCTGACCGACGGCCCGCACACGGTGCGCGGGCTGGCGGCGGAGCTGAACGTGTCCAAGCCGGCGATCACGCGCGCCCTCGACCGGCTCGGCGAGCTGGACCTGGCCCGGCGGAAGGTCGATCCGATGGACCGGCGCAGCGTGCTGGTGCAGCGCACCCTCAAGGGCGCCGCCTTCCTGCGCGACATGCGCAGCATCATGGACCAGGCCGCCCGCGAGGCCCCGCAGGACAACGACACCTCCGGCGAGGGCTCGGCGCGCCGCGCCGGCTGAGGGACCTCCGCGGCCGCGCTCAGTAGCCGGCCGCGAAGTCCACCAGGTTCAGCAGCGTCTCCCCGGCCCGCGCGCGCCGCAGGTTCTCCACCACCTGCGGCGCGGCGCTGGCGGGGATCGTGATGCTCGCCGCGTGCGGCGTCATGACCACGCGCGGATGCGACCAGTAGGGATGCGCCGGCGGCAGCGGCTCCGGCTCGAACACGTCGAGCGCGGCGCCGCCCACCTGCCCGCTCTCCAGCGCGGCGAGCAGGTCGGCATCCACCACATGGCCGCCGCGGGCTCCGTTGATCAGGAAGGCGCCGCGTGGCAGGCGCGCGAGCAGCCCGGCGTTGACGATCCCCCGCGTCGCGGGCGTCAGCGGCAGCAGGCAGACCAGGATGTCGCTGCGCGAGGCCATCGCGGCGAGGCCTTCCTCGCCATCGAACGTCTTCACACCGGCCAGCTCCCTCGGCCGCCGCGCCCAGCCCATCACCGGGAAGCCGAGGCCGCGCAGCAGGCCGGCCGCATGGCTGCCGAGTTCGCCGAGGCCGAGAATGCCGATCCGCCGTTCCGCCGTGACCGGCGCCGGCAGCTCCAGCCAGGTCCTCTCGCGCTGCAGGGCGCGGTAGTCCAGGTCCTGGCGATGGAAGCGCAGCACGTTGAGCAGCACCCACTCGCCCATCTGCGTGGTCAGCATCCGGTCCACCAGCCGCGCCACCGGGATGCCGGGCGGCGGGCCCGGCGGACGCAGCAGGTGGTCGACCCCCGCCCCCATGGACACGATCAGCTTCAGATTCGGATAGCGGCGCAGCTCCGCCATGTCGTGCGCGGTCCAGACCACCGCCGCCTCGATCGCCGCCGGGTCGCCGGCATCGGGGAACATGCGGATCTCGAGCGAAGGGTCCACGGCGAGCAGCGCTGCGCGCCAGTCCTGCATGGCGCTGGCCTTGGTGGAGAGCAGAACGGCCATCAGGCAGCCTCCCTGGGCGTCTCGGGCGCACGCGAGTCCCGCGCCACCAGCCGGACGAATTCGCGCCAGTCGTCGCGGCGCGTCGCGGCGAGCTTCCTGCCGTCCGGCAGTTCCGCATAGAGGCTGAGCACGCCCTTCGCCCACAGCGCGTCGAAATGCCGCTCGGACTGCACGGCCCAGGCGCAGCTGCGCTCGAACACGCCGTCCTTCACCCGCGGATGCACCTTCGCCAGCCACCACCAGCAGCCGACCGCGAGCACCGCCGCGCCGAGATAGAAATGCACCCACGCCGTCGCCGCGAAGGAGGAGGCGAGGATCAGCGCGGCCGGGAGCACATTCTCCCCCGTCCGGTAGACCGGGCTGCCGGGGGAGTTCATCCGGCGGATATGCACGCCGATCTTCAGCCGCTCCGTAGCCATCAGGTCCTGCAGGAGCTCCAGTGGCGGGCGCGGCTCCTCGTCCTCGTTCATGTCCTCACCTGGCCCGGCTCGGCGGCAGCCAGGTCGAAGGCCGCCGCCATCAGGGCGCGCGTGTAGGGCTGCCGCGGCGCATCGACAACCGCCTCGGCCTCGCCCTCCTCCACCACCTTGCCGTCCTTCAGGACGACGATGCGGTGCGCCATCGCGCGGACCACGCGCAGGTCGTGGCTGATGAAGAGATAGGCCAGCCGGTGCCGGGCCTGCAGCTCGCGCAGCAGCTCCACGACCTGCGCCTGCACCGAGACGTCGAGCGCGCTGGTCGGCTCGTCCAGCACCACCAGGCGCGGCTTCAGGACGAGCGCGCGGGCGATCGCGATGCGCTGCCGCTGGCCGCCCGAGAATTCGTGCGGGTATCGCTCCGCCATCGCGGGTTCCAGCCCCACCTCCCGCAGCGCCGCCGCGACGCGCTCGGCAAGCTCGGCGGCGGAGAGGCGCTCATGCACCGCCAGGCCCTCGCCGACGATCTCCCCCACCGTCATGCGCGGGCTCAGCGCGCCATAGGGATCCTGGAAGACGATCTGCATGCGCGCGCGCAGCGGGCGCAGCGCGGCGCGGTCCAGGCCCTGGATGTCGCGCCCCTCGAAGCGGATCGCACCCTCGGATCCCTCCAGCCGCAGCATCGCCAGGCCGAGCGTCGTCTTGCCGCTGCCGGATTCACCGACGAGCCCGATGGTCTCGCCTTCGCGGATCTCCAGCGAGACGCCGTCCACCGCCTTCACCACGCCGACCACCCGGCGCAGCAGGCCGCGGCGGATCGGGAAATGCACCTTCACCTGCTCGCCCTGCATCACCACCGGTGCAGCCGACCGAACCGGGGCGGGCCTGCCGCGCGGCTCCGTCGCCAGCAGCATCCTGGTGTAGTCGTGCCGCGGGTTGGCGAAGACCTCGGCCACGTCGCCCTGCTCCACCGCCTGGCCGTGGCGCATGACGACGACGCGGTCGGCATGGCGGCGCACGATCTGCAGGTCGTGGGTGATCAGCAGCAGCGCCATGTTCAGCCGGCGCTTCAGCCCGGCGAGCAGGTCCAGGATCTGCGCCTGGATCGTCACGTCGAGCGCGGTCGTCGGCTCGTCCGCGATCAGCAGGGCCGGGTCGTTGGCCAGCGCGGCCGCGATCATCACGCGCTGGCGCTGGCCGCCGGAAAGCTGGTGCGGATAGGCGCCGAGCCGGTCCTCCGCCTGCGGGAAGCCGGCGCGGCGCAGCAGTTCGATGACGCGCCCGCGCAGCGCCTCGCCCTTCAGCGGCCGGTGCAGGTGCACGGCCTCGCCCACCTGGCGGCCCACCGTGTGCAGCGGGTTGAGCGAGGTCATCGGCTCCTGGAAGACCATGCCGGCGACGCCGCCGCGCAATCGGCGCAGCGCCTCGCCTTCCGCGGTCAGCACGTCGGTGCCGTCCAGCGTGATGCGGCCTTCCGGATTGGCGCCCGCGCCCGGCAGCAGGCGCAGGCAGGAGAGCGCCGTGACGGACTTCCCGCTGCCGCTCTCGCCGACCAGCGCGACCGTCTCGCCGCGCTTCACGTGAAACGAAACGCCTTCGACCACGGTCTTGCCGCGGAAGGCGACCGAGAGGTTCTCGACCTCGAGGATCGGCCGCTCGCTCATCGGCCGCCCCCGCCGGGCAGCTTCCTGGGATCGAAGGCGTCGCGAACGGCCTCGCCCACGAAGATCAGCAGCGTCAGCACGCCGCCGAGCACAAAGAACGCCGTGATGCCGAGCCAGGGCGCCTGCAGGTTGTTCTTGCCCTGCGCCACCAGCTCGCC
>CAYNRF010000146.1:0-8663 GCA_964399525.1 uncultured Phycisphaeraceae bacterium
CGCACCGCGGGCAGGGGTTCGGAAAAGGGCGTCGGGAGGGTGTGGACGGTTGAAGGGAGTGGGGGGGGTGGGGGGGGTGGGGGGGGTGGGGGGGCGGCGGAGTCTGCTGACAGCTCGCCACGGTGGTACCATGGCCGCGCATCGTTCGGGCGGCAAGATGACCCGCGCTCGCGCAGTCCCGCGGAAGACCCGCTCGGCCGATGCACAACCTGGCCCGCGTCCGCCGCGATCTGTGGGGGTGAGGGAAAGGGGGAGGAAGGACTGGGACCAGACATGACCGAGAAACCTGCTCCAGCCCATACCACGGCCGAACTGCTGGATTTTCTCTACCGGCTCGGCCAGGCGTATCTGGCGTGCGGCGAACAGACCGCGCAGGTCGAGTTGCAGGTGCGTCGGACGGCGACGGCTTTCGGGGCACGGCGGGCGCGGGTGGTCGCGTTCCCTACCGCGATTTTCATCAGTCTCCAGGACCCGGAGGGCGAGAAGGTCACGCTGGCCGAAGGCCCGCTCGGCAAGCTCCGGCTCGATCAGATGGCCGAGGTGTACAACCTTGGGTCGGAGGCCCAGTCCGGCGCTCTTACGCTGGCGGACGCCTCGGCACGGCTGTCGGCCATCACCCGCCGCCCCGCCCGGTTCGGCGTCACCGGCACGCTGCTGGGACACATCGTGCTGGCGGCGGGGGTGGCGATGATCCTCAACCCGGTGCCGGTAAGCGTGCTCTTCTGCGCGATCCTCGGGGCGGTGGTGGGGGGTCTGAAGCTCGCGCTGAACGAGAAGTCGCTGTTCTCGGTCACGCTGCCCGTGCTCGCGGCGGCGCTCGTGTCGGCGTCCGTGTTCATGGCGGTCGGCTACGGACTGCCGGTCGATCCGATCCACGTGCTGATCCCCCCGCTCGTGACCTTCCTGCCCGGTGCCATGCTGACGTTCGGGATGATCGAGCTGGCCTACGGCGATATGGTCAGCGGTTCCAGCCGCCTGATCACGGGTTTCGTGCAGCTGTTCCTGATCGCGTTCGGGCTGGCCGCCGGGGCCATGCTCGTGGGGTTCCAGCTCGACGGATCCCAGATCGACACGCCCGGCGTGGCGGAGGTCCCGCTGTCGGCGTGGCTGCCCTGGCTCGGCGCTCTTGTCTTCGGCGTCGGGGTGTTTCTGCACTTTTCGGCGCCCCGCAACGCGCTGCCGTGGATGCTGCTGGTGCTGATCCTCGCCTTTGCCGCCCAGCGGCTGACGGCGGGTGTGTTCGGCAGCCAGTTCAGCGGATTCTTCGGGACGCTGGTCGCCACCCCGCTCGGCTATCTGATCCAGCTGAAGTTCCGGGGACCGCCTCCGATGGTGACATTCCTGCCGAGCTTCTGGCTTCTCGTGCCCGGAGCCCTGAGCCTGCTCAGCGTCAAACGGATGCTCAGCAACACCACCGAGGGGCTCGAGGGACTGGTCTCGACGGTATTCGTCTTCGCGTCCATCGCCATCGGCACGCTGCTGGGCGCTTCACTGTACAAGTTTCTCAGCGAGCGGTTCGGCTCCTGGCAGCTGCAGATCGGGCGCGTCGGCCGACGACCGGCGTCGCGGTCCAAGGAGGCCGCCAAGCCGGACAACCGACCGACGTCATGACAGCGGGGTTGTCGCGAGCGCCACGGCCAGGCGGCACCCGTCTGCGAACTGGGCGAGATCAACAAACTCGTGGACCGTGTGGATCTCGTGCTGGCCGGCGCCGATGGTCACCGTTGGGACGCCGTACTTGACCAGCCAGTTGGCGTCGAGGCCGCCGTTGGAGAACACAGTGGTGGGGGTCAGGCCGACGGACTCCGCGGCCCGCCTGGCGTGCGTCACCGCCGGCGAGTCATCCGGCAGGTTGAACGACGGATACTGCGCCTTGCCGATGAACCTGAGTTCGGCGGTCGCGCCGCCGGTGTCCTTGACCTGGGAAACGGCCGCCTTGAGCGCCTGGTGATAGGCCGCGGTGATTCGCGACGCGAACGCGGCCTCCGGGCTGCGCGTCTCTCCCTTGAGGTACACGTAATCCGTGACGACGTTCGTCGCGTCGCCGGCGGCGTGGTTGTCGCGCCCGCCGAAGATGCCCACGTTGCTCGTGCCGTGTCCGTCCGGCTTGACCACCTTGCCGAACCAGCCTTCCTGGTGAACGGCCGCGATGGCGATCGATGCGACCAGCGTCGACGAGATGCCCTTGTCCGGCGCCACGCCCGCGTGCGCCGCCTTGCCCTCGATCGTCGCCTCCCAGGCTTCGGCCCCGACCGCCCCGGTGATCAGCTCGGCCGGCACCTTGCCGTCCACGTTGAAGCACATGGCGGCCCCCTTCAGGTCGGCCGGGTCGATGTGGCGGGCGCCCTGCAGCCCGCTCTCCTCACGCACGGTGAACAGCAGCGTGATGGGTGGGTACGGGAGCTTGTGCTTGAGCAGCGTCTCGGCGATCGTCACGAGCACGGCGCACCCCGTGCGGTTGTCGCCGCCCAGGCCGGTGCTCCCGTCGGTGACGATCCGGTCGCCCTCGCGCTTGGGCTTGGCGCCCGAGCAGATCGGCACCGTGTCGAGGTGTGTCGAGAACATGATCCTGGGCCCGGCGGTGGTCCCCGGCAGGTCGGCATAGAGATTGCCGACTTCGGTCGGAAGGTCGATCTTCTTGTGGGCCGAGTCCTGCCGGATGGCAGAGGCCGGGACGCCGATTGCCTTCAGGTCCGCGATGATCGCGTCAGAGATGGCGCGCTCGTGGCCGCTGACACCCTCGATCGAGAGATACCGCATCAGGCGGTCTTCGGCGGCCTTCACATCAAGCGGAACGGTGGTCTGGGCCATGATCAACGCCTCCTTGAACGGTCGAACTCAGAAACGAACCAATGAATGCCGATCCCAAGGTCAGATGCCCCACGGCAGGCCGAACATCTGCCACACCACGAACAGCAGCGTCCACAGCACGAGCAGCACCACCACGAACGGCAGCATCAACGCCACCACCGTTCCCACGCCCGCGGTCTTGTCGTACTTCTGGCAGAACACGACGACCAGGGCGAAGTAGGCGTTCAGCGGCGTGATCATGTTGATGGGCGAGTCCGCGACGCGGTAGGCCGCGAGCACGGATTCGGGCTCCACGCCCAGCCGCATGAGCAGCGGCACAAAGATCGGGGCGAAGATCGCCCACTTGGCGATCGCGCCCGTGATCAGGAAGTCCAGCAGCACCACCACGACGATGAACCCGAGCAGCAGCCACAGCGGACCGACGTCCGCCCCGGTCAGGGCGTTGGACAGTGAGACCGCCAGGATCGTCGCCATGTTCGAGTAGTTGAAGAACGCGATGAACTGGGCGATGATGAACAGCAGGAAGATCAGGCTGCCCAGCGTGGACACGGATTTCTCCATGGCCTTGATCACGTCCGTCCCCTTCTTCATGGTCCCGGCGCCCACCCCGTAGGCAAAGCCCGACACCAGGAACACCGACGCGATGAACGCGATCAGGCCGTTCATGAATGGGGTGTTCCCCATCAGGGCCCCCGTCTGGGCGTCGCGCAGCGGCGCGCCGGACGGCAGAGACAGCAGCGCAAAGAACCCGAGCACGCCCAGCAGCCCGAAGCCGGCGAACTTCAGCCCCCGCTTCTCGTCCGCCGAAAGCGAGGAGTCTTCGCCCTCGGGCCGCTCACCCTCGTACTTGCCCAGGCGCGGCTCGATCACGCGCTCGGTGATCACCGCGATCACCACCGTCAGGAACAGTACGGACGCCATCGAGAACCACAGATTCGACGCCAGGCCGATGGATTTGTCCGGATCCACCAGCCCGATCGCGTCGTTGGTGAACTCCACGAGCACGGCGTCCAGCGGCTTGATGAGCATGTTGACGGTAAACGCCCCCGCGACCGCCGCGAAGCCCGCGGCCAGGCCGGCCAGCGGGTGACGTCCGACGCTCAGGAACGCCGCGCCGGCCAGCGGGATCAGCACCAGGTACCCCGCGTCCGCCGCGATGCTGGACAGGATGCCCACGAACACCATGATGTAGACGAGCAGCTTCGGCGGCGCGATGACCACCAGCTTGCGGATCAGCGCCTTGATCAGCCCCGATTCCTCCGCCACGCCCACGCCCAGCATGGCCACGATGATCAGACCCACGGCCGTGAACGCCATGAAGTTGGGGATCAGCGAGGTGTACATGAACCGGACGCCCTCGACCGTCAGCAGGCTTCTTGCGCTGGCCGTCCGGGTCTCCATCACGGTCTGCTGCTCGTCGATGGCGCCCAGGCCCAGCGGCGCCCCCATCCCCTCGTACATCGGGTCGTCGTTCTCGACCACCTCGGGCGTCGCCTGCGGCACGATCACCTCGTACGTGACCGTCGTCCCGGTCATGTGCAGCACCTGGGAGAGCACGATGACCGCGCCGAGCAGCAGCAGGAAGATCACCGCCGGGTGCGGCACCTTGTTGCCCACCTTCTCGACGATTCCCAGAAACTTCTGCATGCCACTCATCGACGCGTCGGCTGGCTGGCTCATGGCGGGATACCCCCTCGGGGTTGATGTTCGGCGAAACGACTCAGAGCGGGAGAACAATCGGCACGAGGAACACACAGAGGATCATGACGATCAGGGCGAAGGGTCCGCCGATCTTGACGAAGTCACTGAACTGGTAGTTGCCGGGCGTGACCACGAGCGTGTTGACCGGTGACGAGACGGGCGTCACGAACGCGGTCGACGCCGCGAGCGCCACGATCATGGCGAACGCGTGGGGCTTGACGCCCATCGCCTCGGCGACGGCGATGGCCACCGGAGCGAGCAGGACAGCGGTCGCCGTGTTGGACATGAACATGCTCAGCACGGCCGTCATGACGAACAGCAGGGCGAGCACCGCGTGGTGTCCCGCGTTCTCCGTGAGCGACGCGATGGCGGCCGCGGCGAGATCAACGCCCCCGGTCCGTTCCAGCGCGATCGAGAAAGGCAGCATCCCGACGATCAGAACCAGCGTCTTCCAGTTGATGCACCGGTACGCGCCGTCGCCCGTGATGCAGCCCGTCGCCCCCATGATCAGACAGCCGATCAGCGCTGCCTGCACGTTGGGCACCAGCCCGGAGATCATCAACGCCACGACGACGCCCAGGGCCAGAATGGCGTAGCGCGCCTTCCCCGGGGCCGGGAGGACTTCGTCGATGTCCACCGGCAGACGCATCAGCAGCACCCCCGCGTCGTCGACCCGCACGCGTTCGATCTGCTTCCAGGAGCCGACGACCAGGAGCGTGTCGCCCAGGCGGAGCGGTTCTTCCGTCAGCTCCTTGCCGAATGTCTCATCGCCCCGACGCAGACCGATGACGGTCAGCCCGGTGCGATCGCGGAAGCTCGTCTCGACCACGGTGCGGCCGATGAGCTTCGATTCCGCGGGCACCATGACCTCGGCCATGCCAAGTTCCTGGGAGAGGTCCTGGAAGTAGGGGCCCGCCATGGGGAGCACCTCGAGGCCGTAGCGGTCGCGCACGCCCTCGACGCTCGGGCAGGACTTGAGCAGATCGACCAGCACGATGTCGTCCGCCTCGATCACGGTCTGCGGCGTGGGCTGGAGCAGGGTGCGGCCGAACCGGCGCGTCCGCTCGATCGCGATGATGTTGACACCGGCCGCGGAACGCAGCTCGAGGTCGGCCAGGGCCTTGCCCACAAGGGGCGAGCCGGCCGGAACGCGCACGCGGTGCTCGCGACCGGCCAGGTTGTACTCCTCGATCCAGTCCGACAGACTCGGGCGACGGGCCGGCTCGCCCCCGGCGTCCTGCCCGCCGCCCGGAAGCCAGCGACGGGCCACGAGCATGTACAGAATCCCCAGAATCAGCACCGGGATGCCGAACGGCGTGATGGAGAAGAAGCCGAATGGGTCGTAGCCCTGACGAACCAGCTCGCTGTTGACGACCAGGTTCGGGGCTGTCGCGACGAGGGTCATCATGCCGCTGATCAGCGCGGCGAAGCTCAGCGGCATCATCAACTGGCCCGGCGCGGCCCCGCTGCTGGCCGCCACCCGCAGGACCACCGGGATGAAGATCGCCGTCACCGCCGTGGAGCTCATCAGCGAGCCCAGGGCGCACACACTGATCATGAGCAGCACCAGCAGGCGGACCTCGCTCTTGCCGGTTTTGCTGATCAGCAGGTCGCCCATTTTTCGTGCGACCCCGGTCCGCACCAGCCCCTCACCGATGACAAAGAGCGCCGCGATCAGCACGATGTTGGAGTCGCTGAATCCGGCCAGCGCCTCCCCCATGGTGATCACCCCGGTGAACGGGAGGGCGGTCATCATGATCAATGCCACGACATCCATCCGCGGCTTGTTGATCGCGAACATCACGATCGCACCCACCAGCAGCGCGAGCACGACGGCAAGTTCGGTGTTCATTCGGACCCCTGTTCGACAGCACCCGGTCGCCTCGCCATGGCGGGACCGCTGCCCCGGGCGAGGATGACACCCCATGCTACCATCTTGCCACTCTCCCGTATCTCCCGAGGGACTTTTGTGGGGAAGATTGTGATCGGCTATGCTCTTGGAGTCACTGCGACGTTCCCCAGTGTGGATAACCTGCGGGTGGGAGACTCTCCTACCGGATGAATGACCTCAGGACGGGGGTGATCCTCCCGACCGGGCCCTGACCGACCGACCACGCACCCGAGGATCGCCATGCAGGATGCGCCAATCCAATCCACCGACAGTCCCGCGGCGACGGATCAGGCCGGGATCGAGATCCAGGTCCGACAGGTCGACGAGCTCTTCGAACCGTTCGATCCGTCGCCCATGCAACGCCGGCGGGTGGCTGCCGCGGCGGAACGCTACATCACCGACCGAGCCGCCGAGTCGCCCCCGACCCGCGTGCTCCATCTGACCATCCGCCTCCCCGCGGGCCAGAGCAGCTGCTGCGAGGCGGTCCAGCACGCGTTTCGGAGCCACTTCGCGTCCGCGGCCAGCAGCAAGAGGGCTGAACTCCGCAGGCATTTTTCCGTCTCCTGGCGGACGTTCTTCTTCGCGGTCATCGCGGCGGTCGCGCTGGTGTATCTCTCTCAGTCCATCGCGGGGGCCTCCGAGATTGCGGTCATGAACAAGATCGCCAACGGGCTCTCGATCGCCGTGTGGGTGGTGCTCTGGAGGCCGTTCGAGATGCTGATCCATGACTGGCGCCCGCTCGGCCGGCAGCATCGCCTCTACCAGCGCCTCGAACGGATTCAGGTCACATGCGTTGCGGGATGATCGGCCAGATCCCAGCAGACCCGTCCCACCAGCCCGAACGGAGGACACGATGAACGAGACCCGCCGCGATCCCAGCCCCGCCCGAACGCCTCTGATCCGACGGCGTCGGCACGAGTCTGCCCTGCTGATCTGGGTGCTGTCGGTCGGTGCGGTCGGGGCGTTTCCCGCCGCCGCCCGGGCCCAGCCGGCCGCCCCGACGCCGACCACCGAGCCCGCCGAGGAGACCGGCGTCGATCTGGGGTTCAAGTACGTCCCTTACGACGAGTGGACCGAAGGCGAAGCGCCGACCAGCACGCCGGAGGAACTCGACGACGTCTTCCGCACCAAGCAGCCCACGCTCGATGTCCCCGCCCTGGACCGCCCGCTCGACCGGTTCATCGCGGCGACCGCGTCGCTCGAGGAGTCGACCGGCCTGCGTCTCGGATTCGCGTACACGACGATCTTCCAGCAGGCCAGCGGGGGACCCGGCCAGCGCTACGGAGCCTCGGGCGACTTCGACATCATGGGCGCCTGGACGCTGATCGGCCGCGGCACCCCAAACACGGGCCAGCTCATCTTCTCCTTCGAAGACCGTCACAAGTTCGGGCCCGAGCCCGCCTCCAACCTCCGCTCCGTCCTCGGCACGCTGCACCCGCCCACCAACGGCTTCAACGACCGCGGCCCGGTGGTCCGCGACGTGTACTGGATCCAGCGGCTGCTTGACGGCAAGCTCGGTTTCGCGCTGGGCCGCGGCGATACCTCCGACTTCTTCGGCGCCCACCGCATGCAGAGCCTGAACAACTCGTTCAGCAACCGGGCACTGTCGGCCAACACCGTCGTGCCCTCCCCGGGCCACGGCATCTTCACCGGCTTCTCCGTCCGTCCCGTCGACGAGTTCTACGCCACGGTGGGCGCGGCCAACTCCTACGGCAGCACCACCATCAACGACATGTCCTACCTCGACGAGGGCAGCTTCTTCACCTTCGGTGAGTTCGGCTACACGCCCACCGTCGATGGCATGGGGCCTGGCGGCTACCGCCTCGTGCTCTGGCACATCGACGCCCGGGAGGAACGCAACGTCTCCCCCAGTGATCACGGCTTCTCGCTCATCGCCGACCAGCGCTTCGGCGAGCGGTTTCAGGTCTTCGCCCGCTACGGCTATGCCGACGACGGCCGCGTCACCGGCATCCGCCAGTCCGGAGAGATCGGTATGGGCCTCCGCGGCCTGCTCGGATCCGAGGAGAACATGACCGGCCTGGCCTTCGCCTACACCGAAGCCCGCGCCGCCGGGGCCCGGGACGAGAAGGTCCTCGAGTGCTTCCACCGCTGGCAGCTCACCCGCCACACCCAGTTCTCCGTCGGCGTGCAGGGCATCTTTGATCCCAGCAACGACCCCGACACCGACTCCGTCGCCGTGTTCACCACCCGGTTCCGCATCGCTTTCTGAACCGGATCATGCGTGCGTCCGACGCACGGG
>CAYNRF010000147.1:0-8607 GCA_964399525.1 uncultured Phycisphaeraceae bacterium
CGGCCTCGTCCTCCACCAGCAGGATGTGCAGGCGGCGGGGGCCATGCGCGCCGAGCTCCAGCGTCTGCTCGATATCGGCGGAGCGGCTGGGGCCGGTGACCAGCATCAGGTTGCGCGGCATCCAGCCGCCGGTGAGCGGGTCCTTGCGCTCGGCGCGAAGGCGATCCCAGGCTTCCTCGTACGCGCCGACGATCGCGCTGGCGCGCAGCAGCACGATCTCGGTGTCCGGCAGCAGGTTCAGCGTGGCGGGGCGCACGGGATCGGAGGGGAAGAACAGCGTGCCGGTCTCGGCCACGCCCGCCCAGGCATGCTGCAGCGAGACCTGGTCGCCGTCCTGCGCGCGGCGCGCGGCGCGTTCCAGCATCGGCCGCGTCGACCAGTCGATCCCCTCCAGCTCGGGATGCGGCGCCATGACGATCCGGGCGGGAAGGTTCTGGGCCGCAAGATAGTCGGTGATCGCGGCCGGAACTGCGGAAAGATCCGGGATCCGCTCGATGGTGCCGAATTCCTTCTCGACATTCCTGATGAACAGCGCGATCTGCTCGGGCCGCGGGATGCGGCTGCGGGCGGGGATCAGGTGGCGCGGATGGCTGGCGAGGCGGCCGTTCAGCATCGCCGCCTGGTCGGCGGGCAGCGGGCCGCGCTTCAGGCCGCGGCGGATGGCGCCGAGGATGGCGTCCTTGGTCATGGTCTCAGCGCCTCGTCCGCTGCGCCTTGGCGTAGCGCGCCATGAAGGTGCCGCCGGGCTCGGGCGCGGGCAGGTCGCGGCCCTTGGTCCAGCCGCCGGCGAAGGGCATCGCCTTGAACGCCCCCTTGCCTCGCGCGAGCAGTCCCAGCGTGCCGATCGCCGCACGCGTCGCCGCGCGATACAGCGCGGGCCGCTTCGCGAACCAGGCCCAGAGGGCGAGGTTGTTGCGCACCGATTGCGGCGAGAGGTGCCGCTCGAACTCGCGTTCCCGCCAATGGCGCATCAGCTTCGGCAGCGGGATCTTCACCGGGCAGACGCTCTCGCAGCGGCCGCAGAAGGTCGAGGCGTTGGGCAGGTGCCCGGCCTTGTCCACGCCGACCAGCGTCGGCGTCAGCACGGCGCCCATCGGCCCCGGATAGACCCAGCCATAGGCATGGCCGCCGGTCGCGCCATAGACCGGGCAGTGGTTCATGCAGGCGCCGCAGCGGATGCAGCGCAGCATCTCCTGGAACTCCGTGCCGATCATGTTGGACCGGCCATTGTCCAGCAGGATGACATGGTATTCTTCCGGCCCGTCCAGGTCGCCGCTGCGCCGGATTCCGGTGGAGAAGGTGGTGTAGACGGAGAAATCCTGGCCCGTCGCGCTGCGCGCCAGAAGCCGCAGCAGGCTCGTCGCATCCTCGAGCGTCGGCACCACCTTCTCGATGCTCGCGATGGCGATGTGCACGCGCGGCAGCGTCTGCGTCAGGTCGCCATTGCCCTCATTGGTGACGATGACGCTGCTGCCGGTCTCCGCGATCAGGAAGTTGGCGCCCGTGATGCCGACATCGGCGGCCAGGAATTTCTGGCGCAGCTTGGTGCGGGCTTCCGCCAGGATGTCGCGCCGTTCGTTGAACACGCGGTCCGCCGGCAGGTCGGTGTGCATGCGGCGGAAATCCGCTTCCCAATCCTCCCGGTTCAGGTGGAAGGCGGGGGCGATGATGTGGCTCGGGTGTTCGTGGCGGAGCTGGATGATGTACTCGCCGAGGTCCGTCTCCACCGGCACGATGCCATGCGCCTCGAGATGGTCGTTGAGGGCGATCTCCTCGGAGATCATGGACTTGCCCTTGGTGACCGTCTTCGCCCCGGCCTTGCGGCAGATCTCGAGCACCGCTTCGCGCGCATCCTCGGCGGTCGCGCACCAATGCACCTTGCCGCCGGCCCGCTCGACATTCGCCGCGAAGGTTTCCAGGTAGAAGTCGAGGTTCGCCAGCGTGTGGTTCTTGATGTCGCGGCCGATGTCGCGCAGCCGCTCGAATTCCGGCAGGCGCTCCACGGCATCGGCGCGGCGCTGCAGGAAGGCGCCCTTGGCCTTGCCGAGCGCCTTCTGCAGCCCGGGATCGGCCAGCGCGCGGGCGGCGTTCTGCTTGAAGGCGGGGGAGGTGACCTGGACCATCGTGCGCGCCCCCCTCAGGCCTTCGTCTCGCCGATCGGCGCGGTGGCCTGCGTCATGTCGGCCAGCACCTCCGCCACGTGGCGCACCTGCACAGGCGCGCCTTCGCGCTTCAGCCGTCCCGCCATGTTGAGCAGGCAGCCGAGGTCGCCGGCCAGCAGCGTATCGGCGCCGGTCTCGCGGATGCTGCGCACCTTGTCGGAGACCATGCGCGTCGAGATGTCGGGATACTTCACGCAGAAGGTGCCGCCGAAGCCGCAGCACACATCGCGATCCGCCAGCTCCTTCAAAGCCAGCCCCTCCACCGTGCCGAGCAGTTTTCGGGGCTGCTCCCGGATGCCGAGCTCGCGCAGGCCCGAGCAGGAATCGTGGTAGGCGACGACGCCGTCGTAGCGCGCCGTCACGCCCTCCACGCCCAGCACATCGGTCAGGAAGGACACCAGCTCGAAGGTCTTGGCCCCGAGCGCCTCCGACTTGCCGCGGTAATGCGGGTCGTCCTCCGCGAACAGCGCGGGGTAGTGGTGGCTGATCATCCCCGCGCAGGAGCCCGAAGGCGCCACCACGTAGTCATAAGGCAGGAAGGCATCCACCACGTTCCGCGCCAGGTCCTTCGCGGTCATCCGGTCGCCGGAATTGTAGGCGGGCTGGCCGCAGCAGGTCTGGGTGTCCGGCACCTCCACCTGGCAGCCGGCCTCCTCCAGCAGCCGGAGCGCGGCGAAGCCGACGGTCGGCCGGTACAGGTCCACCAGGCAGGTGACGAAGAGCGCGACGCGTGGCGTCCCGTTGGGGCGGCTCTGGAGCATCCCCCCTAAGTAGGCGTTTTGCGCGGCTTCGGGGAGGGTCGGTTCAGCCTGTCCCGGCCAGCGCCGAGGCGAAGGGCGGCTGCAGCCACAGCGCGTCCTTCACCTTTGCTTCCAGGAAGGCGGCATGGGCGGCGCGTTCGGCCTCGGTCGGGACGATCGGGCGCGCGGTGCGGGCGCCAGGGGCGTCCTCCAGGATCAGCGCAACGCCGGCCTGGCGGGACGGGCCGGCGGCCAGGTCGAGCCCCGGCTGCTTGCCGCCCATCAGCTGAAGAAACACCTCGGCCAGCAGCTTCACGTCCAGCAGGGCGTTGTGGCTGCTGCGCATCGAATTATCCACGCCGAGCCGGCGGCACAGCGCATCCAGGCTGTTGGGCAGGCCGGGGTAGCGCCGCTTGGCGATGTCCAGGCTGTCCACCATGCGCGCGCGGTCGAGCCGCGGATGGCCGCAGCGGACGAATTCGGCGTCGAGGAAGCCGAAGTCGAAGGGCGCGTTGTGGGCGATGATCTCGGAATCGCGCAGGAAGGCGATCAGCTCGGGCGCGATGCCGGCGAAGATCGGCTTGCCGCGCAGCATCTCCGCGGTGAAGCCGTGGATGCGGGTGGCGTCTTCCGGGATGTCGCGCTGCGGGTCCACCAGGGCGTGGAAGGTCTGCCCGGTCGGCATGAAGTTGTAGAGCTCGATCGCCGCGACCTCGATGATGCGGTCGCCCGCGCCGGCTTCGAGGCCGGTGGTCTCGGTGTCGAGGACGATCTGGCGCATCTTTTATCGTGCCCTCAAACGCGTCGTGCCGCAGGCACGCCTTCGGCGTGACGCGCCGCCTCCGGCGGCTTGGCTTCGCGCAGGCCACGGTTGCACTGGAGGGTCGGTCAGGTCGGTGCGCGGCGCCCGTTCGGGCGCTCGGCCCGCTGCGCAGGCCGCCTGGTCGCGCCATTTGGTAGGGTTCACGCCCGAAGCTCCCGCACGATGCGGCGGATATGCCGCTGGGCGGCGTGGCGGGACAAGCCGGTGCGGACGACGTGGTCGGCCTTTCTCCGCTTGAGTGCATCGGGCATCTGGCGGGCGAGGATCGCCTTCAGCCGATCCTCCGTCATGCCGCTTCGCGCCAGCACGCGGGCGCGCTGCACGGCGGCGGGGGCGGAGACCACGATCACCTTGTCCACATGCCGCCGCCCGCCGGTCTCCAGCAGCAGGGGAATGTCCAGCACGGCGATCGGCTCGCCGCGCCGGCGCGCCGCGGCAAGGAAGGAAAGCTCCGCCTTGCGCACCAGCGGATGCACGATCCGCTCCAGCCGGGTCAGCGCCGCGGGATCGCCCAGCACGCGGGCGCGCAGCGCCTCCCGGTCCACGCGCCCGTCGCGCGTCGTGCCGGGGAAGGCGGCCTCGATCGGGCGCACCGCGGCGCCGCCCTTTCCCTGCAGCCGATGCACGGCGGCGTCGGCGTCGAAGACCGGGATGCGCAGGCGGCGGAAGCTGTTGGCGGCGGTGGATTTCCCCATGCCGATGCTGCCGGTGAGGCCGAGGACGATCATGTCAGGTCTTCGAACACGTAGTCCCGCAGCGCGGCATCCACCTGCGGCACCACCCCGAACCAGGCCTCGAAGCCCGGCCGCGCCTGGTGCAGCAGCATCCCGAGCCCGTCCACCGCGCGCAGCCCGCGCGCCCGCGCCTGGGCCAGCAGCGGCGTCTCCAGCGGCACGTAGACCATGTCCGCCACCACCGCGCCGGGCGGCAGGGGCCTGAGGTCGATCTCCAGCGGCGGCTCGCCCGCCATGCCGAGCGAGGTGCCGTTCGCCAGCATGGCGGCGCCGTCCAGCGGCGGCTCTGTGGCAACCTCGACCGGCCCGCCCAGATCGCGCGCGATGGCCTCGGCGCGGGCGGGGGTGCGGTTGACCAGGGTCAGGCGCGGGCAGCCGGCATCGAGCAGCGCCGCCGCGACCGCCCGCACTGCGCCGCCGGCGCCCAGGATCACCGCCGGGCCGTCCGCGGCGCGCCAGCCCGGCGCCTGCTCCTTCACGCTTTCCAGGAAGCCGAAGCCGTCGGTGCTGGTGCCGTGGATGCGCCCCTCCCGGAACACCAGCGTGTTCACCGAGCCGGCGCGGCGCGCGATCTCGGACACCTCGTCGCACAGCGCATAGGCGGCTTCCTTGTGCGGGATCGTGACATTCGCCCCCGCGAAGCCCAGCGCCACCATCCCCCGCACGGCACGCTCGAAATCCTCGGGGCGGACCGGCAGCGGCACATAGGCGCCGTCCACGCCGTGGCGGGCCAGCCAGAAGCCGTGCAGCCGCGGCGAGCGGGAATGGGAGACGGGCCAGCCCAGGATGCCGGCCAGGCGGGACTTTCCCGAAAGCGTTCGCATGACGCCGAAGTGACCGCGCCGGCGGCGCCGGGTCAATGCCGCCCGCTCCCCCTTTCCAGCCCGCGGCGGCGGTGCCAGAGGAAGGGCCGACCGAAAGCGGGAGTGTTTCCGAGATGGCCAAGTCGCTTCGCGTCGCCGTCCAGATGGACCCGATCGCCTCGATCAACATCGACGCCGACAGCACCTTCGCCCTGATGCTGGAAGCGCAGGGGCGCGGCCATGCGCTGTGGCACTACCATGTGCGCGACCTGGCGCTGCTCGGCGGCCGCGTGCTGGCGCAGGCGAACCCGATCGAGGTGCGCCGCAAGAAGGGCGACCACTTCACCCTCGGCCCGGCCGAGGAGCTCGACCTCGGCAAGGTGGACGTGGTGCTGATGCGCCAGGACCCGCCCTTCGACATGGGCTACATCACGGCGACGCACATCCTGGAGCACATCCACCCGAAGACGCTCGTGGTGAACGACCCGGCTTCCGTGCGCAACGCGCCCGAGAAGCTCTTCGTCACCCACTTCCCCGAGCTGATGCCGGAGACGCTGATCAGCTCCTCCGTCGCCGAGATCCGCAAGTTCCGCGAGAAGCACGGCGACATCATCCTGAAGCCGCTCTTCGGCAACGGCGGCGCCGGCGTGTTCCACCTGCGCCCCGACGACCCGAACCTCAACGCGCTGCTGGAGATGTTCACCGAGCGGAGCCGGGAGCCGCTGGTGGTGCAGCGCTACGTCCCGGACGTGCGCAAGGGCGACAAGCGGATCATCCTGGTGGATGGCGAGGCGATGGGCGCGATCAACCGCGTGCCGGCGGCCGGCGAGGCCCGTACCAACATGCATGTCGGCGGCCGGCCGGAGCCGACCACGCAGACCGACCGCGAGCGCGACATCTGCGCCGCGAACGGGCCGGAGCTCAAGAACCGCGGCATGATCTTCGTCGGCATCGACGTGATCGGCGGGTATCTCACCGAGATCAACGTCACCTCGCCGACCGGCCTGCAGGAGATCGCCCGCTTCGACGGCGTGTTCCTCGAGCGTGCGATCTGGGACGCGATCGAGGCGAAGCGCTGAAGCGTCCCCGCCCGGCACCCGCCTGGCGGGCGGTCTGCGCCTTCAGGACGACGTCGCGCGGCGGTTCGCGAACCAGTTGTAGACCAGCAGCACGATCACCGCGCCGACGACGGCCCCGATCAGCCCGGCGCCTTCCCCGGCGCGATACCATCCGATCGCCTGGCCGAGCCAGGTCGCGACCAGCGCGCCGCCGATGCCGAGCAGCGTGGTGAGGATGAACCCGCTCGGCTCGCGCCCCGGGGTCAGGAACTTGGCGATCACGCCTGCCACGAAGCCGATGATGATGGTCCAGATGAAACCCATGAAGCGCGCTCCCGCCTTGCGGGAGCGGTAAGCCGGGCGAGCCCCTGAGGTTCCCGCGCCTGTCGCATCCTCAGGCGTCGTTCCGGAATGCCAGCGAAAGACCCTTGGCGAACAGGGACGGCCGCGCAGTGGTTCCCCGTGGGGTCGGCTGCGTGGCTCTCAGCGCCGGCCGCCGAAGGCGCGGAACAGCGCCAGCACGATGATCGCGCCGACCACCGCGCCGATGAAGCCTGCGCCGTCGCCCGGCGCGTACCAGCCGACCGCCTGGCCGAGATAGGTCGCCACCACCGCGCCGACGATGCCGAGCAGCGTCGTCACGATGAACCCGCCCGGCTGGTTGCCCGGCATCAGGAATTTCGCGACCACGCCGGCCAGGAAGCCGATGATGATGGTCCAGATGAAGCCCATGGCCCGCCGTCCCCGTGTTGCGGAAGCGCACAGCGCCGTTGCGCCGGACGGTTCCCGCCGCGGTCGTTACGCGAAGGCGCGTTCGATTGGGGTATGCCCCAGGCCGAGCGCCGCCGCCACTGCCGGATGGGTGATTCGCCCGGCATGCACGTTCAGCCCCTGCGCGAGATGCGGGTTCTCCGCGCAGGCGCGCGCCAGGCCCTTCTCGGCGATCTGCAGCGTGAAGGGCAGGGTCGAATTGTTCAGCGCCACCGCGCTGGTGCGCGCCACCGCACCCGGCATGTTCGTCACGCAGTAATGCACCACGCCTTCCTCGACATAGGTCGGATCGGCATGCGTGGTGGGACGGGAGGTCTCGAAGCAGCCGCCCTGGTCGATGGCGACATCCACCACGACGCTGCCCGGCCGCATCTCCGCGATCATCGCCCGCGTCACCAGCTTCGGCGCGGCGGCACCGGGCACCAGCACCGCGCCGATCACCAGATCGGATTCCGCGACGGTCGCCTCGATCGCCTCGCGCGTCGCGAAGCGCGTATCCACCGCGCCGTTGAACTCCACATCCAGCGCGTGCAGGGCGCGCGGCGCGCGATCCAGCACCGTCACCTGCGCACGCATGCCGTGCGCGATGCGCGCCGCATTCGCCCCCACCACGCCGCCACCGATGATCGCGACGCGCGCCCCCGGCACGCCCGGCACGCCGCCGAGCAGGATGCCCGCGCCGCCGGCCTCCTTTTCCAGGCAGCGGGCGCCGACCTGCGGCGCCATGCGGCCCGCCACCTCGCTCATCGGCCGCAGCAGGGGCAGGCCGCCCTCGGCCTCGGTCACCGTCTCATACGCGACGGCGCTGGCGCCCGAGTTCAGCAGCCCCTTCGCCTGCGCCGGATCGGGGGCGAGATGCAGATAGGTGAACAGCACTTGGCCCGGGCGCAGCATCGCCCATTCCTGGGGCTGTGGTTCCTTCACCTTCACGATCAGGTCGGCCGTCGCGAAGATCTCCGCGGCGTTCTCGGCGATGGTCGCGCCCGCGGATTCGTAGGCACCGTCGGGGAAGCCGATCGCCGCGCCGGCATCGCGCTCCGCGATCACCTGATGGCCTTGCGTAACGAGCTCGCGAACCGATCCCGGCGTGAGCCCGACGCGGTATTCGTGGATCTTCACTTCTTTCGGCACGCCGATGCGCATGGCATTCCTCCGTGCCGCCAGCATTGTCCCGGCAGCCGTCCACGTCCATGCATTCGTGCTGAAATGCGTTTCCAGTCTGCATCAATCCAACGGCAGGAAGATGAAAACGACCGCCGCCACCAGGCACGCACCGGCAGCGACGAAGTTCCAGCGGATCGTCTCGCCGAGCCAGAGCACGCTGAACACCGCGAAGACGGCGAGCGTGATCACCTCCTGCATCACCTTCAGCTGCTGGCCGGTGAAGGTGCCGTAGCCGATCCGGTTGGCGGGCACCGCCAGGCAGTATTCGAAGAAGGCGATCCCCCAGGAGACGCCGATCGCCAGCCACATCGGCCAGGCCGGCGCCTTCAGGTGGCCGTACCAGGCGAAGGTC
>CAYNRF010000148.1:0-8592 GCA_964399525.1 uncultured Phycisphaeraceae bacterium
CACCGTCGCGGAAGCGACGGCGGAGGACGCCGCGTCCTTCGTGCTGGACGCCGAGGCGCTCGGCGCGGACTGGTGCATCCTGCAGCCGCCGCCGGTGCGCGGATTGCCGGAAACGGAATACGTGGCCTGGTATGGCCGCGTGGCGGAACTCGTCGGGCGGCGCAGCGCCATCCCGCTCGGGATCCAGAACGCCGCGGCCTATATCGGTGTCGGCCTGTCGCCCGGCGGTGTCGCGGCGCTGGCGCGCAACCATGGCAATGTGAAGCTCATCAAGGCCGA
Source organism: uncultured Phycisphaeraceae bacterium (assembly GCA_964399525.1). Taxonomy (GTDB): domain Bacteria; phylum Planctomycetota; class Phycisphaerae; order Phycisphaerales; family UBA1924; genus UBA6054. The sequence continues at coordinate 280 of CAYNRF010000148.1, forward strand.
GGACAGCGCGGTGGATGTCCAGCGGCTGATCGAGGCGACCGGCGGGATGCTGACCGTGTTCAACGGCCGCGCCGGCCTCGAGCTGCCGGACTGCCTGCGGGCCGGCTGTGCCGGCATGATCCCCGCGCCGGAATGCGCGGATGTGCAGGCGCGCGTGTTCGACCTGTTCGCCGCCGGCGATGCTGCGGGCGCGGACGCCGAGTACCGCCGCATCGCGCCGATGATCGCCTTCGCGATGCAGGGCGTGGCTGTGTTCCTCTGCTACGGCAAGCGCATGACCGGCTGGCGCATGGGGTTGCCGGAAATCATCGAGCGCCCGCCCGCGCTCGCGCCTACGCCCTTCGGCCTGGACTGCGCGCGCCGCTTCGCGGCGGAACTCGGCCCCTATCCCGGCGCAGGGTGAGCGGTGCGGATCGCCATCCTTTCCGACATCCACGCGAACCGGGAGGCCTTCGAGGCCTGCCTCGCTGACGCCGCGCGCAGGAACGCGCAGCGCCTTGTGCTGCTCGGCGACATCGTCGGCTACGGCGCCGACCCCGCCTGGGCGGTGCGGCGCACGCGCGAGCTGGCGGAGGCGGGTGCCATCGTCATCAAGGGCAACCATGACGAGGCGGCGGTGGAGGATCGCGGCGGCATGACCGCCGATGCCGGCGCGGCCGCGGCCTGGACGCGCGACGTGCTGGACGCGGAGGAGAAACGCTTCCTCGCCCTGCTGCCGATGGAGGTGGAGGAGGATGACCGGCTCTACGTGCATGCCGATGCTGTCCATCCCACCCGCTGGCGTTACACGCGCGACGCGGAGGATGCGCGCGCCGCGCTCGATGCGGTTCGCGCGCGCGTGGTGCTGTGCGGGCATGTGCATGTGCCGGCGCTCTATGGCCTGACGGCGACGGCGAAGGTCGCGGCGCACCGTCCGGTGGCCGAGGTGCCTGTTCCGCTGACCCGGCCGCGACGCTGGCTGGCCGTGGTCGGCGCCGTCGGGCAGCCTCGCGACGGCAATCCTGCTTCCGCCTATGCGCTGCTGGACACTGAGGCCAACGAACTCGCCACCATCCGCGTGCCCTACGACATCGGAACGGCCGCGGAAAAGATCCGTGCCGCGGGCCTGCCGGACGCGTTGGCTGCGCGGCTTTCGCGCGGGCGCTGAGCATGACGGCGCAGATGCTCGAGGAAGGGCAGGAACTCGACGGCTTCAGGATCGGCGCGCGGCTGCATGTCGGCGGCATGGCGGCGCTGTTCGAAGCGACGCATCCCGACCACGACTTCCCGCTGCTCGTGAAGGTGCCGCGCCTGTCGGAAGGCGAGGACCCGGCAGCGATCGTCTCCTTCGAAATGGAGCAGATGATTCTGCCGCGGCTGGCGGGGCCGCATGTCCCGCGCTTTGCCGGGGCCGGCGGCTTCGATCGCCAGCCCTTCCTCGCCATGGAGCGCATCCCCGGACCCAGCCTGCTGCCGCTGATCGAGGAACTGCCGCTGCGCATCGAGCGCATCGCGGAGATCGGCGCCAAGGTGGCCGATGCGCTCGATGCGCTGCACCGGCAGCACGTGGTCCATCTGGACGTGAAGCCCTCCAACATCCTGATGCGCCCGACCGGCCCGGCGGTCCTGGTGGATTTCGGTCTGTCGCGCCACGCGCTGCTGCCGGACCTGATGGAGGAGGAGTTTCGCCTGCCCTACGGCACCGCGCCCTACATGGCGCCTGAGCAGGTGATGGGTATCCGCAGCGATCCGCGCAGCGACATCTTCGCGCTTGGCGCGATGCTCTACTTCTTCGCCACCGGCGAACGGCCCTTCGGCGATCCGCAACGGCTGAACGGGCTGAAGCGGCGCCTCTGGCGCGATCCGCAGCCGCCGAAGCGCATCCGCAAGGATTGCCCGGACTGGCTGCAGGAGATCATCCTGCGTTGCCTGGAGGTGCAGCCGGAGCGCCGCTACCCCACCGCGGCGCAACTGGCGTTCGACCTGCGCCAGCCCGCGCAGGTGGCATTGACCGGACGCGCACGGAAGACGCGGCGCGACGGCTGGGCGCGAAGCATCCAGCGTCGCTTCCACCCGGATCACCAGCCGCGCTTCGTGCGGCGGCCGTCGGCGATGGAGGATGCCGGCGCGGCGGCGCCGATCGTCGTGGCCGCGGTGGATCTTTCGGAAACGGATGCCGCACTCCACGCAGCGCTGCGCGGCACGGTGGGGCGCATCCTGGCGACGCTGCCTGAAGCGCGACTGGCCTGCGTGAACGTGCTGCGGCAGAACCGCATCGCGCTCGACACCACGCTTGACGAGCAGGGCAACAACAAGCACCTGCAGCGCCTGGTGGAATTGAAGCATTGGGCGGCGCCGCTCGGACTGCCCGAAGGACGCGTCACCCTCCACGTGCTGGAATCGGCGAGCCCCGCCAACGCGATCCTCGACCACGCGCGCGCGAACCGCGTGGACCACATCGTGATGGGCGCGCGGGCGCAGTCCCTGAAGCGCCGCATGCTTGGCGGCGTTTCCGCCGAGGTGGCGGCGGAGGCGCCGTGCAGCGTGACCGTGGTGCGCGCACGCGGCGTCGTTTCCGACGCGACCTAGCTGTTCCGCCGCACGACCTTCGTTCAACTCGCGCGAGACGACAGCACGCGCAGCAACGCGACCCAGGCGGCGAAGCCTTCCTCGATCGCGCTTTCCCGCCAGTTCTCGTTGGGGGCGTGGAAGTCCTCATCCGCGGTGGCGAAGGAGAACATGACCGTGCCGAGGCCGAGGACGCGTTGCACGATGTCGGCGAGCGGCAGCGTGGCGCCCATCCGCACCCGCAGCGGTGCGCGGCCGGTGGTCTCTTGCAGCGCGCGCTCGGCGGCGCGCAGCAGCCAGTGGTCGCCCTCCAGCAGCGTCGCGGTGGTGCCGTCACGCGTCGCCTGGATCTCCAGCGTCGCGCCGGGCGGGCAGTGGGAGCGCAGATGCGCGGCGACGGTGGCGGCGGCCTGCGCCGGGAGTTGGCCGGGCACCAGACGCATCGAGATCTTCGCATGCGCTTCGGCGGGGATCACCGTCTTGCCGCCGGCGCCGGTGTAGCCGCCCCACATTCCGTTCAGGTCGAGCGTCGGGCGCAGCCAGAGGCGTTCGAGGAACTCCGCGGTCGACCGGCCGCTGGGCGCGATGCCGATGGAGGCGTCGTGCGCGGCGACGTCGTAGGGGATGGCGGCGAGCCTCGCGCGCATCTCCTCCGTCACTGGCGGCACGCCATCCTCGAAGCCCGCGACGCGGATGTTTCCTTCGCTGTCGTGCAGCGTCGCGACAAGGCGCGCCATCGCGTGCAGGGCGTTCGGCGCGACGCCGCCGTAGCGGCCGGAATGCAGGTCCTTCGCGGCGGTTCGCAGGGTGATTGCCAGCGCGGTGGAGCCGCGCGTGCCGATCGTCATGGTCGGCAGGTCGGCGCGCCAGCGCGCGCCATCGGCCGAGAGCACGGCGTCCGCAGCGAATTCATCGCGGTGCGCTTCCAGGATGCGGGCGAGGGTGGCGGAGCCGCATTCCTCCTCGCCTTCCAGCAGGACCGTCACGTTGCAGGGCAGCCGGCCCTCGACGGCGAGGAAGGCGCCGAGCGTCTCGATGGCCAGCAGCGACGGTCCCTTGTCGTCGGAGACGCCGCGGGCGTAGAGCCGGCCATGTCGCGAGGTGAGTTCGAAGGGCGGCGAGGCCCAGCCATCCACCGGGTCGGGCGGCTGCACGTCGTAATGGCCATAGACCAGGAGCGTCGGCGCGTTCGGCCCGGCGCCGTGCCAGCGCGCGGTGACGGCGGGGTGGCCGCCCGCGGCGATGTCCCGCGCCGCCTCGAAGCCAAGCTCCGTCAGACGGCGGCGCCACCAGCCGCGCGCGGCGGCCATGCCCTCCGCATAGGCCGGGTCGGTGGAGACGGAGGGGCAGGCAACGAGCGCGGCCAGGCGCGCGACGAACCCCTCGCGACCGGCGAGCAGATGCGTCAGGACGGGATCGGTCACGCGAGTGCCTTCAGCAGTTCCCCGAAGGTCTCGGGTGATTGCTCGCGCCGGCCTTCCTCTATGTCGGCGATCAGGCGGCCGACGGCGTTGAGGCCCGGCGTCGGGATGCCGAGTTCGGCGGCGAGTTTCGGCACGACGTTGAGCTGCGCGCCGGCCTCGGTCTTGCGCTTGCGTATCGCGAGGTCGCGCCAGATGCCCGAATGCGTCTTGGCGTTCGTCGCGTTGAAGTCGCGCAGCCAGTCGACCGCGCGATGCGCTTCCGCGACGTCGCGGCCGGGCGCGAAGGCCATCGGGTCGTAGTCGCCGAAGCCGCGCGGGGTGACGCCGCGGGCCAGCGCCACGGCCACCACCTCCCGCCCCAATGCCAGCCAGGCCGGGAAGCGCGCCGGATCGGCGAAGTTGGCGCTCATGGAATCGTGGTTCAGCGCGGTGCCGAACAGCATCGCGCCATACGACATCTTGCCCCAGAGATAGCCCCAGATGTCCTGGGTGAGGATCGCGTCCGGTTCGAAGATCCTGCACAGGTCGTGAATGGCGCGCGTGCGGTCGCGGATGGAGCCGTCGATCTCGCCGACCACGACGGCGCTGCGGCCGCCGAACAGGATGCGGCCCGGGCCGTGCCAGTCGGCGCTGAAATTGACGAAGCAGCCCATGGTGCGCTCGGGGCCGACCGCCTCCGCGATCTCGACCTCGTTCAGGCCGTTCTGGGCGGACAGCACGAAGCCGTCGGGCTTCAGGTGCGGCGCCAGCACCGGCAGGGCCGCCTTCGTCGCCTGCGCCTTCACCGCCAACACGATGCGCGAGTAGCTGCCGGTCAGTTCCTCCGGCGTCGCGGCGGGGATGACCTGGGTGAACTCCTCGATGGGGCCGAAGATGGTGAGGCCGGTGGTGCGGCAGGCCTCGACATGTTCCTTCACGGTGTCCACCAGCAGCACGTCGTGGCCGGCGCGCGCCCAGTAGGCGCCGAGTGTTCCGCCGATCGCGCCGGCACCCCAGATGACTATCGGGTCGGCCATGGAGCTTCCAATGCTTCTCGTGTCTCGGCGACGCCGGTGTCCCAGATCGCCTGCGTCACCACATCCGGCAACTGCCACGGACCGCCGAAGGAACCGTCCTCGAGCATTTCGCGCACCTTCACCGGTGGCGAGGCCTTCATCAGAGCCGTGTTCACCGACTGCTTGCGCCCGTCCGGCGCAGGTGCGTGCGGCAACCGTGTCCAGGGGAAATTCTCGAACCAGTTGCCGTGGCTGGCCGAGGGATCGGCTGCCATCGCCGCCGCCCAGGTGCGTGGCGCGTTGTACCAGTTGTGGAACTTGATCGAAAGTGCCGGCCGTTCCGTCATCATCTGCAGCGCCAGCGCGCCGACCGGCGCGTTGCCGCCATGGCCGTTGACGATGAGGATGCGGCGGAAGCCCGATGCCGCGACGCTCTCGATCAGGTCGCGCGCCACCGCCAGCAGCGTCTCGACGCGCAACGACACGCTGCCGGGGAAGGCGGCGAAATAGGGCGCCAGGCCGAAGGGCATGGCCGGATAGACCGGCACGCCGAGCGGCTCCGCCGCCTCCGCCGCCACCCTCTCCGCCAGGATCGCGTCCACGCAGAGCGAGAGCCGGGCATGCTGCTCCGTGCTGCCGAAGGGCAGCACGCAGCGGTCGTCACGCGTGAGATACGCCTCGACGTCCTGCCAGTTGGCCTCGGCGATCCTCATCGGGACGCCCATTGGCGGCCCGATTCAGACCGCCGCACCTGCGGTGCGCCGATCATCGGGACGCTGGCAGCACATCCCACGCATAAGTCTCCTCGTCGCTGCGGCCGACGCGCAGGCTGACCCGGTCGCGCCGCATCGCCCAGGCGGAGCCGACGGCGGCGATCGGGATGGCGATGCGCTCGCTGGTGTAGATGGCACCGATGCGCTGCAGCAGCTCCTCCCGCTTCTTGTCGTCGAGTTCCACATTCGCCGCCTGGATCAGGCGATCGAGATCCGGGTTGGAGTAGCCCGTCCAGTTGAACGCGCCCATGCGCAGCTCGCGGGGGTTGGGGTGCGCATTGGCCGAGTAGGAGTAGTTCGCCTCGCCGGTCAGCGTGCCCCAGCCGGCCATGATGTTGGACAGCTCGCCCCGGGCGCGGGCGGGGAAGATCACCGCCGCCGGCTGGCCGGCTGCCTGTACCTCGAGCCCGATGCGGGCCAGCATCTGCGTGATGCCGGTGCCGACGCCCACATCGCCCGGCAGGCGGTTGTTGGTGAAGTTCAGCACCATGCGGAAGCCGTTCGGATAGCCCGCCTCGGCCAGCAGCTGGCGCGCGCGCGCGACATTCGGCGTCGGGATGGCGATGTTCGGGTTGTAGCCGAAGATGCCGGGGGTCACCATCTGGCTCTGCGGCGTGCCGAGGCCCTCCATGGCCACCTCAGCCAGCGCGCGACGGTCGATCGCGAGGTCGATCGCCTCCCGCACGCGCGGGTCGCGATACGGGTTGGCGGCGAGGCGCGATCCGTCCCGCGCCGTCACCTGCGGCGTGCTCTCCCGCTGGTCGAGAGCCAGGTTGAACACGTAGACCGTCTCGGCCTTCAGCACTGAGATGCTGCGATCACGCTCGAGCGTCTGCACATCGGCGGCCGGGACGCGGACGATCATGTCCACCTGGCCGGTCCGCAGCTGCGCGACGCGTGCGGCCGGGTTGGTGAGCTCGCGGCGCGTCACGCGGGCCCAATGCTGGCGCTGGCCCCAGTAGTTGTCGTTGCGCTCCACCGTGAACTGCTCGCGCGGCGTCCAGGAGGCGAAGCGGTACGGGCCCGTGCCGATCGTCGCGCGGCCGCTGTTGAAGGCCTCGTTGGAGTTCTCCGGCGTCAGCCCGGCGGTGGCGCGGGCGGACGTGACGAAGAGACGGATGAAGTCGTTGGGCAGCGTCGGCGCCGGCCCATCGGTGACGATGTGGATCGTATGCGGATCCACGATCCGCACTTCCTGCACGCGGCGAACATAGATTCGGGTCGGGTTGGGGCCGGAGAGCGTCTGCATGCGACGGATCGAGCTGGCCACATCTTCCGCGGTCATGTCGGAGCCGTCATGGAACTTCACGCCGCGGCGCAGCTTGAATTCCCAGGTGGTGGGGTTCACCACGCGCCAGGATTCCGCGAGCCCGGGTTCGATCTGCAGCCGGTCGCCCGAATGGGTGAGGCTGTCGAAGACATGCTTCAACGCCTCTGAGTGGGTGCCTGTGGCGGTGAAATGCGGGTCCATGCTTTCGGGCCCCGCGATCACGCCCATGGTGAGGTTCTGGGCCGCGGCACTGCCCGTTATCAGGGCAGAGGCGGCGACGAAGGCGAGCAGTTGGCAGCGCATGTTCCGTTCTCCCGAAAGCTTCCCGCTGCTCCATGCTAGGTATGGCTTGCGCCCGCTGTCCATGCCCCGATACTCGGAACGATGATCGGCTATGTCATCCAGCGCCTGCTCCAGGCCACCCTCGTCATGCTGGCGATGTCGGTGCTGGTCTTCATCGGTGTCTACGCCATCGGCAATCCGATCGACGTCCTGATCTCGCCGGACGCCACCCAGGACATCCGGGAGGCGGCGATCCGCCACTACGGCCTGGACCTGCCGCTGTGGCAGCAATACCTCGCCTTCCTCGGGCGACTGCTGCGCGGCGACCTCGGCACCTCCTTCGTGCTGAACATCCCGGTGACGGAGCTGGTGTTCAGCCGGCTGCCGGCGACGCTGGAACTGGCGCTTGCGTCGGTGCTGATCGGCGCCTTCATCGGCATCCCGCTCGGTATCTATGCCGGCTATCGGCCGGACAGCGCGCTGTCGCGTGGCATCATGGCCTTCTCGGTGCTGGGGTTTTCGGTGCCGACCTTCTGGGTCGGCCTGATCCTGATCCTCACATTCGCGGTCAACCTGGGCTGGCTGCCGGCCGGCGACCGCGGGCCGACGGCGGAACTGCTCGGCGTGGAGTGGTCCTTCCTGACCTGGGAAGGATTGCAGTTCCTGCTGCTGCCCGCGCTGAACCTCAGCCTTTTCAAGCTGGCGATGATGATCCGCCTGTCGCGCGCCGGCACGCGGGAGGTGATGCTGTCCGACACGGTGAAGTTCGCCCGTGCCGCAGGGCTTTCGGAGATCACCATCCTGCGTCGCCACGTGCTGCGGCTGATCTCCATTCCGCTGGTGACGGTGTTCGGGCTGGAATTCGGTTCCACGCTTGCATTCGCCGTGGTCACGGAGACGATCTTCTCCTGGCCGGGCGTGGGCAAGCTGATCATCGATTCGATCAACTCGCTCGACCGGCCGGTGATGGTCGGCTACCTCGTGCTGGTGGCGTTCCTGTTCGTGACGATCAACCTGGTGGT
>CAYNRF010000149.1:0-8575 GCA_964399525.1 uncultured Phycisphaeraceae bacterium
CTGGTGGCGCGTGTCTTCGGTGCGTTCGAGGTCGCGGCGACGGATGCGCTGGCGCGGCACCTGGATGTGCCGGTCGCGACGCTGCTCGGCGGGCAGGTGCGCGAGCGCATCCCCTTCGCCGCCTACCTGTTCTACAAGTTCGACAGGCATCGCTTCGATCCCACGATACCTGCCGATCCCTGGGGGGAGGCGCTCACGCCGGAAGGCGTCGTCGAACAGGCGAAGCGCATGGTTGCGCTGCACGGCTTCCGCTCGTTGAAGCTGAAGGCCGGCGTTCTGGAGCCGGAGGCGGAGGTGGACGCGCTGCTGGCGCTGCGCGCCGCCTTCCCCGATGCGCCGCTGCGCATCGATCCGAACTGCGCCTGGCACGTGCACACCACGCTGAAGCTGCTGCCGCGCATGCTGCCGGTGCTGGAATATCTCGAGGATCCCGTTCCCGGCATCACGCCGATGGCGGCGGTGCAGGCCGCCTGCCCCATCCCGCTGGCCACCAACATGTGCGTCGTCGCCTGGGCGCATCTGGCACCGGCGATCCGGCAGGATGCGGTGCGCGTGATCCTCTCCGACCATCACTACTGGGGCGGGCTGCGGGCCAGCCGGGAACTCGCGCGGATCTGCGCGGTATGGGGGCTTGGGCTTTCCATGCACTCCAACTCCCACCTCGGCATCAGCCTGGCTGCGATGGCGCATCTGGCGGCGGCGACGCCGAACCTGACTTATGATTGCGACACGCATTACCCGTGGCTGGAGGACGACGTGATCGAAGGCGGCAAGCTGCCGATCGAGGGCGGCGCGCTGCTCCTGCCAGCTGGACCAGGCCTCGGCGTGACTCTGGACCGCGCGAAGCTCGCGGCGATGCATGCGGATTGGCAGCGCTGCGGCATCCGCAAGCGGGACGACGGCACGGAGATGCGCAAGTACCAGCCGGACTGGCAGGACAAGCGCCCGCGCTGGTGACGCGCTACGGAAGGCCCGGCGTGGCGCGGCGCAACGCCTCAAAGGCGGCCCGGACGCGGCGTGCGCCATCCTCGGCCGACGGCTCGCCCAGGCGCTCGAACAGCCGCGTCTTCACGAAGAAACGCCAATGCACCGGCAGCGCGGCGAGGATGGCGGTGAACTCGGCATAGGCCGATGGGGTCCAGATGGCCTCATGCGCCTCGCGCTCGGGGCCGAAGTTGAAGAAGGCGCCGGTCTCCTGCGCACGCATCGCGGCGCGGCGCGCTTGCGTCCCGGCCTCGTCCACCTCGCCATTGCGGATCAGCACGCCATACTCGGCCTCGGCCGCGACGTGCGAGACGTAGCCGTAGCGCACGTCCCGCAGCACGCGCTCCGGCTCCCGGTCCAGCGGGCTGCCACGACCGGCACCGCCGGGGGAGTGGATGTGCAGCACCTCGCCGGGGTCCAGCGTCACCGTGTCGATGTTGCCCAGCACGCGCTCACGGTCCGTCCCGGGATTCAGCACGAAGTCGGACGGCTTGCCGGCCTTGCCACCCAGCGTGCCCCAGGCGCGGAACCTGCAGCGGTCGCGGTTGCGCGCGGTCACGCGCGAATTCGGCGCGAAGACGGTGAAGTCGAGCGCCGTGCCGAGGCCACCGCGCCATCGCCCTGCGCCGCCGGAATCCGGCATCAGCCCGTAGCGCGTGATTCGGATCGGCACCTCGGTCTCGGTGATCTCGATGGGCGTGTTCTTCAGATAGGCCGCATCGGCACCAGAGCCGTTGGTGCCGTCCCGCGTCGGGAACCCGCCAGCGCCGCCGACCACGGGGTTGATCGCCGCCAGCACCGTGCGGTGCGTGCGGTTGTCCGTGGTCATCACGTTGAGGATCGAGGAATTGCCGGCCGGCGCCGCCGGCATGCGGTCCGGCACCGCGAGCGCGAAGGCGCCGAAGACCAGGCTGCGCAGACGCGCGCAGGTGAGGCTGCGCATGCCGACCGCGGCCGGGAAGACGGGGTTCACCACCGTTCCTTCCGGCGCGATGCAGGTGAACGGTCGCGTCAGGCCCGAGTTCAGCAGGATGTCGGGTTTCAGCGCCGTCAGCACGTAGTAGACGCCGACCAGCAGCAGCGTGTGGCGCGGATCGCTGCCCGTCGGCACGTTGAGCGCCGAGGTCAACTGCGGATCGGTGCCGGTGAAGTCGAGCACCGCAGAGTCGCCGCGGATCGAGAGCTTCAGCGCCAGGCGGACCGGGTTGCCGTTCGGCCCGTCCTCGTCGCAGTAGTCGCAGAACGCGTAGTCGCCATCCGGTATGCTGCGCAGTACCTCCCGTGCCTGATGCTCGGCATAGTCGAGCAGGCCGGCGCAGCCCTTGCGGAAGCCCTCCACGCCGAACTTGGCGAGCATGGCGCGGATCTTCCGCTCTCCGGTGTCGAGCGCGCCGCGGAAGGCCTTCAGGTCGCCCAGATTCTGCTCCGGCTTGCGCACGTTGAGCAGCATGATGCGCACCACTTCCTCGTTCAGCACGCCGGCGCGCACCATCTTCATCGGCGGGAAGCGGATGCCTTCCTGGTGGATCTCGGTCAGCGCGCGCGAGAGGCTGGCCGGCACGGCGCCGCCCATGTCCGTGTTGTGGATATGGCCTGTGGCGTAGGCGACGATCTCGCCCTCGTGGAAGATCGGCTTCCACATGTGCATGTCGGGCGCGTGGGTGGCCAGGAAGCCGCTGTAGGGGTCGTTGGTGAAGCCGATGTCGCCGGGCTCGTAGCCTTCCTCGATCATGCGGATGGCGCGGCCGTAGTAGAGGCCGGGATACCAGGTGGCGCCGAGGTCCATCGGCACGGCGATGACGTTGCCGTCCGGGTCGGTGATCTGGACGGTGAAGTCCTCCGTCTCCTTCACGAAGGTGGAATGCGCCGTGCGGTAGAGCGTGTAGGCCATGTTCTCGGCCGCGGCGCGCGCATGGTTGGCGAAGACCTGCAGGGTGACCTTGTCCATCATGCAGCCTCGAGGTGGAGGTTGCCGTAAGCATCGCAGCGTGCCGTGAAGCCCGCGGGGATGCAGGTGGTGGCGTCCTCCTGCGCCACGACCGCGGGGCCGGCGAAGCGGTGGCCGTGGTGCAGCGCGTCACGCAGGTAGAGCGGCATGCGCCGCCGCGCGCCGTCGTGGAACACCTCCACCATCTTCTCCGGCACAGGGTCGCCCTTCACCAGCGGCTCGGGCGGGAAGTCCGGCGGCGCCGTGGCGCCGGCGATCACCAGGCGCAGATTCACCAGCTGCACGGGCTGTGTGCGGTCGGCAAAGGCGTACACGGCCTCGTGCTGGCGGTGGAACGCCTCCCGCACCTTGTCCAGCTCGCCGCGCTCGATCCAGCCGGGCTCGATGCTCGATTCCAGCTCGAAGGACTGGCCTTGGTAGCGCATCTCGGCCAGCAGGCTGATGCCGGCCGGGCCGGTGAAGCGCTGATCCTCGCGCAGCCAGCGCTCGGCCTGCGCGCCGAGATCGGCGAGGGCCGTGCGCAGCGCCGGCAGGCTCTCCGGCACAACGTCGAGGAACAGCGTGCGGATGAAGTCGTTGCGCACATCCGCGAGCAGCCCGCCCAGCGCGCTGACCACGCCGGGCCGGCGCGGGATCATCACGTTGGCCATGCCGAGTTCCCGCGCCAGCAGGCAGCCCAGCATCGGCCCGGCGCCGCCGAAGGGCATCAGCGTGAAGTCGCGCAGATCGACGCCGTAGCGCGCGATCAGCTTGTTGACCTCGGCAAACATGGAGGAGACGGAGACCTCCGCGATCGCCTCCGCCGTTTCCTCCAGCCCGCGGCAGAGTTGTCGGGCGATTTGGCCGACTGCGACCTCCGCCTTGGCGCGGTCCATGCCGACGGAGCGGTAGGCGAGCGGCGTGTGGCCGAGGAAGCCGAGCACGGCCATCGCATCGGTGATCGTCGCGCGGTCGCCGCCGCGGCCGTAGCAGGCCGGGCCGGGGCTGGAGCCGGCGCTCTCCGGCCCGACCTTCAGCATCCCGAAGCCGTCCACCCAGGCGATGGAGCCGCCGCCATCGCCGATGGATGTGACGGAGACGCTCGGCACATGCAGCGGGAACTCGCCGATCATCTCGCCGGTGCCGTATTGCGGCTGCCCCGCGATGACCAGCGCCACATCCGCGCTGGTGCCGCCGATGTCGAGTGTCAGCGCATTCGCGATGCCGGCCTGCCGCGCCAGGAAGGACGCACCCATAACGCCAGAGGCGGTGCCGGAGAGCAGCATGCCGACGCAGGCCGTGCGACCGAGCGAGGCCGCCATGATGCCACCGTTCGACTTGGTGATCATCGGCGCCGCCGGCACGCCCCGCTCCTTCAGGGCGCCCCCCAGCCTGTCCAGATAGGCGTCCACGCGCGGGTGGACGTAGCCGTTCAGCACGGTGGTCGTGGTGCGTTCGTATTCACGGATCACCGGCCAGACCTCGGCCGAGCCGAAGGCGAAGAGGTCGGGCGCCGCCTCCCGCAGGATCGCCCTCGCCGCCTGCTCGTGCGCCGGGTTGCGCCAGGCATGCAGGAAGGCGATGACCACGCCCTGCGCGCCCCGTTCGCGGGCCAGCGCAGCGGCGCGGCGGATGTCCGCGTCCGAGAGCGGCTCGGCCTCGGTCCCGTCCGACAGGATGCGGCCGCCGATGCCGAAGATGCGGTCGCGCGGCACCAGCGGCTCGGCCCGCGTGCAGAGCATGCTGTACATGTCCGGCATGCGCAGCCGCGCCAGCTCGATCACGTCCTCGAAGCCGGCGGTGGCGAACAGCGCGAGCGGCGCGCCCTTGCGCTGGATGACGGTGTTGATGCCCACGGTCGTTCCATGGACGAAGGCCGTCATGCCGGTCGGGTCCAAGCCGTGCTCCGACTGAAGCCGGCTGAGCCCCTCCATCACCTCCCGCCCAGGCTCTGCCGGCGTGGTCAGCACCTTGAGCGTCCGCAACGCGCCTGTGGCCTCATCGAGCGCGCAGAAATCGATGAAGGTCCCGCCAATGTCGACGCCCAGCCGCCAGCCCATGCGCATCCTGCCTCGTCCGTAGTGCAGGGCACTGTTTCAGCCCGGCACGGCCACGTCCACGGGTGCGTGGCCGGTAGCGGGCGAACTGCGGCTGCCATCGGCCGAACTGGCATGGCGGTTCCCCCAAGCAGGTCGCGGCGGCCCACGCCCGGCGGGGGGGCTGCCGGCCGGCAGCCGGCGCACGTTCCCGTGATGATGCTGCCGGCTGCCAACGAGCACGCCTGCCGGAAGGCAATACAGAACAGCGCCCCGCTGCGTCATCCGTAGCCAAACAGCACTTTGTCCAGGGCGGTCGAACCTCCCGGACAAGAAGATCGTCCCATCCCGTCGCGCAGAGTGCAACATTTCCCATTGCACAACCGGCTTGATCATGCATGCCTGCTGGGCAAGGGCCAGCGCAGGATGGCTCGACACGCATGTACTGGATGCGCCGTCATGGGGACCACCTTCCGCGAAGGCTATATTTCGCTGCTTGATTCGGTGGTCTTCGAGCCGTCCGGCAGTCAGTTCGGCGGCGGCGCCGCGCCGGAGCCCTATCAACGCTTCTTCGGGATCGGCCAGCCCACTCCGGTCGGCGGTCCCTTCAGCCTGGGCGGATCGGTTTCCGCCAAGCTGCCCTTCATCGGAGAGGTGGAGCTGTTCCGCGCGCGGCTGTTCGGCGAGCTGACCGCCGTGTTCGGCCTCGACATCAGCGCGGCCTTCGATCCCGGCTCGATCGATGCCGTCCTGCCCTACGACGTCGCGCTGGCCTTTCCGGACCTGGATCCGGTGGCCGATGAGGGCGAGATCGTCTCCATCCACTTCGCCGGCCGGCCCGATTTCGATGCGCAATCCGGCTTCACGACCAGCTTCCCGAGCCTGCGGTTCCAGATCGACCTGGTCGCCGCCCTCGATGTCCTGCTGGCCGCAGAGCTCGGCGTCGCGGGCAACAATCGCACCTATGTCCTGGCGGATTTCTCGCCGAACACGCGCATCCCGCTGATCTCCGTCGACACCGCCCGCCAGACGAGCGACGGCGCAGCCGACCCGGTGAACCTGCTTGGCGTGACGACGCAGGAACTGGTGGACATGGCCGGGCTGGACCCGGCCTACAACGCGAATGGCGATTTCGCGGGCATCAGCGTGCCGCTGAACACCTTCGTCTCGAAGCCGGAGGCGAAGGAGAAGCCGAAGGCGGAGGTGGAGAAGGAAGGCGACAAGGTACCCGAGGAGGACGAGGAGGAGGAGGAACCCGACCTCACGGGGATCGACCTCGGCTCCATCGACATCCTGGTCCCCAGCATCAACACCGTCTCGAAATACGTCGACGGGGTGTTCGTCACCGACCCCACGCGCAAGCTGCTGAACGGGGAGATCGTCCCCGACCTCGACGAGAACGGCGTGAACATCGGCGAGGGGAACAAGGACGATCTCGTCGTGCTGACGCTCGACGTGGACGGGCTCATCACCTTCGCGACGGGAGGCGCCTTCCCGCCTCTCGAATTCGGACTGCCCCCGTTGGAGGGCAGCCTCGGGCCGATGAACTTCGAAGCGTCCTTCTACTACAATCTGCTGGACGTGGAGCTGGAGGCGGCGCTGCCGCTGGTGCAGGAATTCACGCTGACGCCGGAGTTGCTGACGCGCCTCAGCTTCTTCGAGGTCAATGATCAAGGCGGAAAGGGCGCGCAAAAACTCGTGGATGTCATCCAGGTAGAACGGCAGTTGCTGTTCGACCCGACCGGGGTGTTCCAGGACCCTGACGTCGAGGAGGCGCTGCGCGAACTCGCGAAGAACCCGACCTACGCGCGCGACATCGAGCTCTTCGTGGATTTCGAGGACGGCATCCCCGGGTCCTTCACCGGCGAGACCGGCAGCATCGGCGGGCGGATGGTCTGGAGGCAGGCCGGCGCGACGGAATGGCAGAACCTGGATACGGACACGTTGCTGGCGCGCAGCGCGCCGACGCTTGGCCAGGACCAGACGGTGGAACTCGACCTCAGCGGCATCGAGGTGGGCTACCGCATCATCATCGGCAGCGGCATGGGTACGATCATCCCGGTCGCCTTCGACCGGACGGACAGCCTCTACCGCGAACAGGTGGTGGAGATCATCTCCCCGCTGCAGTCCACGCCCTTCCTGCCCGATATCGGCCTGCTGAACCTGCGCTACGACGGCAGGACGACCTTCGTGGAGGTCGAGACGCAGTCGCGGCCGCTCGCGACGAACCGCACGGGGCTGGAGTTCGACCTGTCGCTGCTGCTGTCCGGCCTGGCGGCCAGCGCGGAGTTCGACGCCAGCGTGGATGTCGGACCCTTCACGCTGGGCGCAGGCTTCGACATCGATCTTGGCCCGCTGTTCCAGGAGTCCTTCCCGCTCCTGAACCTCGACATCGTGGACCTCTACAACGAGACCTTCCGCATCCAGGACAGTCACATCGCGAGCTTCGTCCTCGGGGCGGAACCGCCGCCGACGGACTATGGCGACGCGATCGTCGGCACGCCGGGCGCGGATTCGCTGGAGGGCACGGAAGGCGACGACCAGATCGTCGGCCTCGGCGGCGATGATGTCCTGCGGGGGCTCGGCGGCGCCGACACCATCCTGCCGGGCGAGGGCGAGGCGACCGTCGAGGGCGGCGCCGGCGTGGACGTGCTGGACTTCAGCGATATCGACGCGAGGGTCCTGCTGTATCCGTACCTCCCCGGCATGCAGTCCGGCGCACGCTTCGGTGTCACCTTGGGCGGTGGCTGGGTGGAGCGGCCGGATGCCGCCGGCCCCACAGCCGACCTGATCTTCTACGACGGCATCGAGCGGGTCCGCCTCACCGACGCACCGGACTTCGTCGACCTGCCGTACTACTGGCTGACGCCAACGCCTCCGGTGATCGAGACGCTTGGCGACGACGACTGGGCGGATGTCGAACTGCCCAACGTGATCCTGCGCATGGGCGAAGGCGACGATCGCGTCACCTTCAGGCCAGCGGGCCTCGACGAGGGCGAAACGCCGATCGAGATCGACGGCGGCCCGGGGACGGACACGCTGACGATCCAGGACAGCCCCAACGGGGCCGATCCGGTTCTCGTGGCCGATCTTGGCCTCGGAACGCTGTCCGACTCCAGCGGCTCCGTCGCCCTTGTCAGCGGCTTCGAGACGCTGCGCGCGCAGGTCACGACGCCGATCCGGCTGGTCGGCGACGCGGAGCGGAACTTCCTGGACGGCAGCGACGTGTTCCTGGGCGGCGGCGGCTTCAATGACGAGCCGATCGCGACGGAGGCCGCCACGCTCGACGGGCAGGCCGGCAACGACACGCTGTGGGGCAGCAGCCACAACGATCTGCTCATCGGCGGGCCGGGTGCCGATTCGATGGTCGGCGGGGCCGGCGCCGACACGGTGAGCTATGCCGACGCGCCGACCAGCGTGTTCATCGACCTCGATGTCGGCGACGTCGGCGTCGGCCGGGGCTACCGGGGAGAGGCGCAGGGCGACGTGCTGGTGGTCGTCGAGCATGTGCTCGGCACCGCCTTCAACGACATCCTGATCGGCTCGAGAAACTCCGAAACCCTGGACGGCGGCGCCGGGGATGACCGGCTCGCGGCGCAGGACGGCTTCGACCTGCTGCTCGGCGGCG
>CAYNRF010000150.1:0-8548 GCA_964399525.1 uncultured Phycisphaeraceae bacterium
CGCCGCGGGCAGCATCGACGCCAGCACCATCCCCACCGGGCAGCAGTAATACCCGGCCAGCCAGCGTCCCAGCTCCACCAGCGACGCCGGAATCCGGGCCCCGGTCGCCCGCAGCACGCCCTTGACCCGTGACGGGTCGAAATCACCGAGCAGCTCCGCCCCGCCCACCTCCAGCACCACCCCGCCCACCGCCTGATCGCCGCGACCGACCGGCACCTCCACCCGCTCGCCGACGCCGATCGTCCCCGGATCCCCCTCGTACCGGTAGGTCAGCCCGTCGTCCCGGTCGACGCCCCGCTCCACGGCCACGCGGACGAAGACCGACCCCGCCGTCACTTTGTCCGCGCCCCGGAAGGGCAAAAGTGTCATGACCCACCATACACTTGATTTTGATGGCCAACACACACCCCACCGCCCCCGCCCGCCTCGCCCTCGCAGACGGCACGGTCTTCCACGGCCTGGCCTTCGGCGCCACCGGCCGCAGGATCCAGTCCGTCGGGGAGGTCGTCTTCAACACCGCCCTGACCGGCTACCAGGAGTCGCTGACCGACCCGTCCTACACCGGTCAGATCCTGGTCCAGACCACCCCGCTGATCGGCAACACCGGCACCAACCCCGAGGACCAGGAGTCCGCCCGGGTGCAGGTGGCGGGTCTGGTGATCCACGAGTACACCCGCACCCACTCGAACTACCGCGCCACGCAGAGCCTGTCCGACTGGCTGGCCGAGTCCGGCGTGCTCGGCATCGCCGACCTCGACACGCGGGCCCTGACCCGGCACCTGCGGTCGGCCGGCGTGACGATGGGCGTGCTGACCGACGACCCGGCCCCGTCGGACGCCGACCTGGTCCGCAAGGCCCGGGAGGCCGCGCCGATGGAGGGCCAGAATCTGGCCGCGATGGTCGGCTGCGCCACGCCGTTCTCCTGGGATGAAACCCTCGGTGACTGGGCCCCGGAGTCGGAGCCCTCCGACGAAGCCCCCGTCGTGCTCGCGCTGGACTGCGGCGCCAAGCGGAACATCCTCCGCAACCTGGCCACCCGCCACTGCCGCGTCCGGGTCGTGCCGCACACGATCTCGGCCGCCGACCTGAAGGCCGAGTTCCACTCCGGCGCGGCCCACGCCCTGTTCATCTCCAACGGCCCCGGCGACCCGGACGCCGTGGAAGACACCATCGCGACGCTGCGCGAACTGCTCCGCGACGAGGAGTTATCAGACCTGCCGATCTTCGGCATCTGCCTCGGCCACCAGCTGCTCGCGCTGGCCTTGGGCGCGACGACCTACAAGCTTCCCTTCGGCCACCGCGGCGCCAACCAGCCCGTGCGGGACGACACCACGGGGCGTGTGGAAATCACGAGCCAGAACCATGGCTTCGCCGTCGATCCCGACTCCCTGCGCCAGGTGGGGGGGGAGCCGACCCATATTCACCTCAACGACGGCACGCTCGCCGGGTTCCGGATCCCGGACCGGCCGGTGTTCTCCGTGCAGTTCCACCCGGAAGCGTCGCCCGGGCCGCATGATGCGTCGCATCTGTTCGACCGGTTTGTCGCGGCGGCGCGGGCCCGCGCCGCCCGCACGCTGCACGCCTGATCCGCGTCCCGGCGGGGTGGTCTGGGCCGAGCGGCCCAGGTCCGATTCGTCCGGATTTCTGGTCAAAACGGCGGTATGCCCCTTGCACGAATCTCCGCGGGCGGTATATTGGATAGACGGGTTTGGTTCGCCCAACCTGTCGTTCAATGGGTCCGGCTCTTCGGAGCCCCGCGCGGAGTGTCGTGAAGCGTTCGGCTCGATGCCTGTCGAGCCCCCGAATGCCAGCGAGAGAGAGACGACGAGCGGAACAAGATCTGTGGCGCGCTTCACGGGGTCGGCAGACTCCGGGGCAGCATTCGTGTGTTTCCGTTCCTGTTTGCCCGCGTTTGGGCAACTTCGAAGTGGTTCTGAAAAAGAGGAGCATGTTCCATGAAGGCCAAGAATGCACTGAGCCTGTTGCTCGCCGCCGGTATGGTCGCCCCGGCCGTCGCCGACACCAGCCTGCCCGTCGCCCCCAAGGGAGTCGCCTCGGGCGCTCGCCTGATGGGCCACATCTACGTGAACGTCGCCACCGGCGAGAAGATCGGCACCTCCATGGGCCAGCGCGGCGCGCTCCCCCCCGAGGTGTGGATGGCCGACAATGACGTGCCCTGCGCCGACGTGAACTCCACCGGCGTGTACGACATCGGCTTCGTCGGCTTCCACGACGATCCGGCCGACGTCGGCAACCCCGACTTCGGTGACATCGCCTTCAACGCCAGCTACCTGAACTGGGGCGACGTCGCGGCCGACTCCGTGGTCGACACCATCCAGGTCACCACCTACGCCAACCACCCCGACGTGGACGGTGACGGCGACGGCCTGGCCGACGGCGTCGACGGCCTCGCCTGCTCCTGGACCTTCGTCGAAGGCGACAACGGCTTCAACTCCTGCACCACCCGCCTCGGCCTGATCGGCATCACGCTGGTCGACATCCCCGGCCGCATCGGCGCCACCGGCATCGAGGGCTACATCTACACCCTCGACCTCGCCGGCGACTTCACCGAGGACATCTCCTTCGAGATCGGTGACACCGACGGCGACCTGCAGGGCGCCGCGGTCCACAACGCCTTCGCCAACGCCGGCGACGCCCTCGACCTCGACGTCGACGGCCTGGCCGACTTCGGCTACGCCATCCGCTACAGCCAGCCCGGCTCGCAGGACTTCGACGGCGACGGCATCCCGGACGGCAACCCCGCCAACACCGCCGTGACCTACTCCCAGCTCTCGGCGCCCCGCATGGCCGTGCAGCCCAACCCCCCGACGACCTTCACCATCGACGCCCTCTCCGCCGGCAACGAGGACGCCTTCGACATCATCGCTGACCCGCTGAACGACGGCTCCGCCGTTCCCTTCGGCACCTTCTGGTACGGCGGCTTCACCTGCGACCGCAACGCCAACAGCATCTTCGAAGGCAACGTGAACAGCTCGGGCACCAACGACTACCGCCCGTACGCCTCGTTCTTCATGGCCATGTACGCCGGTGACGTTGCTCCCCCGCCCTGCCGCCCCGACCTGTTCCCGGCGGTTCCGGACGGAGTCCTGAACTTCTTCGACCTGTCGACCTTCATCTCCCTCTTCAACGCCCAGAACCCCGCCGCCGACTTCTTCCCGGTCGCGGCTGGTGACGGCCTCTTCAACTTCTTCGACATCTCGACCTACATCGCCGAGTTCAACGCCGGCTGCCCGTAATCCGCTGATTACGACAGTCACGCAGAACGCGTAATTTCAACGCCCGGGACCGCAAGGTCCCGGGCGTTCTTCTTTCCCCCAAGCGGTGGCCCGGCTCGCCGAGCCGGGTCTCGTTCTTCTGTCAATCAGTCAATACCGCGGCACCGACGGATCCACCCGCACCGACCACCACTCGATCCCGCCCGCCACCGACCGCGCCTGGTCGATGCCCATGCGCTGCAAGGCCATCGCCGCCGCCAGCGACCGCCGCCCGGTGTGGCACAGCAGCGCCAGCGTCTGATCCTCGCCCAGGTCGATCTCGTGCACCCGCTGCGCCAGATCGCCCATCGGGATGTGCAGCGCCCCCGGCACCGCCGCGAGCGCCAGTTCCTCCGGCTCGCGGATGTCCACCAGCACCACCGACCCGTCCGCCACGCCGTCCCGCGTCCCGATCACCGAGACCTCCAGAGCCCCGTTGAAGGGCCAACGCGGCGGGTTCTCCGGCAGTTCAGTCCGATCCATCCGATCCCTCCTCGTCCGGTGCGGGCCGCCGCAGACCGCCCACGCCCGACCAGACCGTCCGGTCGGCGCGCGTCCGCTTCCAGATGCCCGCCGGGCTCCACGTCCACCCGCCCCCGCGCCAGGCCCGCCATCCGCGGGCCGGCGCCAGCACGACGTCCGTGACCGAACGGCCCAGCTCCTGCGCCGCCTCCCACGCCTCCCAGCCCCCCGGACCCTGGTCCGGCGTGGAGAACGGGAAGACGCCCGCCCGGTCCGCCGCCGCACGGCGGGACACCGGCCGCTCCATCCGGAACGTCTCGGCGTGCACCACCCCGTCGATCGGCGCCACCACGACCAGGGTCCGCCAGCGGGTCCGATCGAGGGTGCCCGGCGCCGCCGCGGCCGCCCCCGGGCCCGTGGCCCCGCCGAAGCTGGGCGTCGCCCGTGTGCCGATCGCCGCCCGCTCGTTCAGATCCGCCGCACACCCCCCCCACCCCCCCAACCCCCCAAGCCCCCCGAGCCCGCCCAACCACAGGCACGCCCCACCGCCCCACGCGACCATGCGGGCCCGCCTCATCGTCCCGCCTCCGGACCCTCGCCCGCCCATGCCCGCAGAGCCTCTTCGACCGCCCGCCGCACGGTCTCGCCCGCGAATCCCCGCCGGGCCAGGCGTCCGCCCACGCGCCGGCGCAGGGTCTCGGCGTCGGTGCCGGCCCGGGCGCTGCGGACCGCCGACGCGGCCAGACGCACCGCGTCCGCCAGTTCGTCCCGCTCCGCGAGCGCCCGGTCCACCGCCCCGCGGGCGTCGTCGCCGCGGATCCCCTGGGCCCGCAGCCTGGCTTCGAGCAGGCGCCGGCCGGCCGGTTTGCGGGCCAGCTCGTTGCGGACGACCACCTCCGCATAGCGGGCGTCGTCGAGGGCGCCCATCTCCGCGTACCGATCAGCGCACGCCGCGGCCGTGCCGCGGTCGTGCCCGCGCTGGATCAGCGCCCGGACCAGCCCCTCGCGGGACCGCATGCGGGCGGCCAGCAGCCGCACCGCCGACCGGTCGCACAGCCGCCGACGCACCTCCGCGTCCAGCCGGTCCGCCAGCGCCGCCGTCCAGACCATCGGCGCGGCGGCGAGCCCGAGGGCCGCCGCGGTCTCCCGGTCCACCACCCCCGCCCGCACGCCGTCGATCAGCAGCCACACGCACGCCGGATCGTCGCGGACCGTGCGGATCCCCGTCAGGCGGACCGAGCCGTCCCGCGGCGCGTCGTTCCACGCCCGGACGGGCGTCGGGCTGGCCCGCTTGCGTGGGTTCATTCGAGCTCGTCCAGATACCCCGCCAGCTCCGACCAGGCCTTCTGATCGCCGGCCGCCCGTGCGACCTGCACGCCCGCGCGCAGGGTCTGCACCGCGGCCTCGCGCCGACCCGCCGCCTCGTGGGCCCGCGCCTTGTGGAAGTACGCGTACCCGTGCGCGGGGTCCGCCGCGATGGTCCGGTCGAACCAGGACACGGCGGCGTCGAAATCGCCGAGGCGGAAATGCTCCTGCGCGATCCCGTACATCAGGAACGCGTCGCCGGGCTCGGCCTCGAGCAGGCGGGTGAGTTGTTCGATGCTGGGCATGCCAGAGCGTATGCCCGCGCGAGCGGCGTCCGGGCTCAGTTGACGAGCGCCAGCGTCACGACGTCGCGGTCGGACACCACCACGCCCCCCGGCGGCTCGACGGTCACGGCGAAGATCGCGGCCTGGCCAATGGGCAGCTTGGCGCGGATGGGCACGACCACCCGGCCGTCCTTCGCCATGGACGGATCCACGTCGAACACGCCGCCGTCCACGGGCCGCTGCGAGAGAATCCCCTCGCCGAACTGCGGCAGATGCCCGGTGGGCCGGGTCGAGTCGAAGATCCAGAGCTGGTACTGGAAGGCGGCCGGGTCGTTGGGTGACAGGCCCTCGAAGACCATGCAGCCCTCATTGGTCTCGGGATCCCAGACCACCCGGCCGGTCAGTCCGGCGTCGAGGCGGTGGGGGCCCTCGGCCAGGCCGGCGTCGTCCAGGCCGAGCCAGTCGGTGCGGACCACGCCGGGTCGTGACTCCAGCGCGGCCAGCTGGGTTTCCGGCGAGACCGCGGCGGGCATCTGGCGTGCATTCCAGGTCACGGCCGCGAAGGCGAGACAGGCCGCCGCCGCCAGCCAGCCCATCAGGCCCAGAACCCCCGGGCCGCGAGCGCCGGGCCCGGCCTGGAATCCGGCGGGGGAGGGGGCGCGGGCGGATGGGGCGATCGGGTCGGTCAGCGTGAGCGCCGGACGGGACGTGGCCGGGGCGGTGGCCGAGCGTGCGATGAACTCCTCGGCGGCGCGGTCCAGACGGGATCGGAGCGACCCGGGCAGGGGCTGCGTGTCGGCGGCGGCCAACCGAACGGCCAGAACGGCGGCGGCCTCATCGAAGATCTCGGGATCCTCAAAGTCGATCACTTCGGCCTCTTCGGCCGCGCCGAGGCCCTCGACCGCCCGCAGGGCGAGCAGGTCGAGCAGTCGCTCGTCTTGTGGGAGGGTCCTGATTCTCACGCTTGCACACCTCGGCCCGTGCGTTCCCGGTGTTCTTCGAGCAATCCGCGGACCCGGATGAGCCCGCGGCGGATATGGGTCTTGACCGTCCCCAGCGGGATGCCGGTCGCTTCGGCGATCTTCTCGTGGCTGAGCCCGTGGCCGATGGACATCTGCAGCACGCGGCGCTGGTCCTCGCTCAGCTCGGCCATGGCGCGGCTGGCGATCTGGACCTCCTCGCGCAGTTCCGCGGGGGCCCCGACCGTGTCCTCGCTGACCGCCTGGCCGCCGCCGGCATCGATCCCCGCGGGGGTCGGACGCCGCCCGGCGTGCCGCATCCGGTCGATCAGGCGACGCCGCGCGATCGTGGCGATGAACGTGACCTCGGATCCCTTGTCGGGGTCGAACCGGGACGCGTTCTTCCAGACCGACACGAAGATCTCCTGCACGGCATCCTCGGCGTCCGCGCCGGACCGGCACATCCGACGAGCAAGCGACCAGACGAGCGCGCCGTAGCGGTCGAGGCAGGCCTTCACGGCCGCCGCGTCTCCGCGGGCGACCGCGGGCAGCAGGTCTTCGGTGATGGGGGATGGGTTGCTGTCAGTCACGATCGCGGGCCGTTCCTCGGTGACCCATCGTACGCAGGCGGAAAGACCCGGGCGATCCTTTCGGACCGACCGGGATGCGGAACGGTGTGAGATCAGCGGGAAGCTGTTCAAACGAACATCACTCCGTGGACATCCGGATCCGGGAGGCCGGATCACTGCGGGATCAGAACCTTGTTGATCACGTGGATGACGCCGTTGGACGCGTCGATGTCCGCGGTGACGACCTCGGCGCCGCCGACCATGACCTTGCCCCACTTGGACTCGATCTTGACCGTCTGGCCGTTGACCGTCTTGGCCTCCTTGAGGCCCTTGGCCTGCTCGGCGAAGACGCGTCCGGAGACGACGTGGTACTTGAGGATGGAGGCGAGCTTGTCCTTGTTCTCCGGCTTGAGCAGGTCCTGCACGGTCGTGCCCAGGGCGGCGAACGCCTCGTCGGTGGGCGCGAACACGGTGAAGGGGCCCTCGCCCGACAGGGTGTCGGCCAGGCCCGCGGCCTTCACGGCGGCGAGCAGCGTGGAGAACGAGCCGGCGGCGTCGGCCACCTGCGGGATGGTCTTGGTCTCGGGCAGGATGACGGTGTCGATCACGTGGATCACGCCGTTGCTGGCGGCGATGTCGGCCGCGGTCACACGGGCGTTGTCGATCATGACGGTCTCGCCGCGGGTCTCGACGTTCAGCTGCTGCCCGTTGGCGGTCGCCCAGGCCTTCTTGCCGACGACGTCCTTGGCCATGGCGTTGCCCGGCACGACGTGGTAGAGCAGCACGGCGCGGAGCTGGGCCTTGTTCTCCGGCTTGAGCAGCGTCTCGACGGTGCCGGCGGGCAGCTTGGCGAACGCGGCATCGGTCGGAGCGAAGACGGTGAACGGGCCCTCGCCGGTCAGCACGTCCACCAGGTCCGCGGCGGTCAGGGCCGCGGCCAGCGTGTTGAACGAGCCGGCGGCGACGGCGGTCTCGACGATGTTCTTGGGGGCCTGGTTGGCGACCAGGGTCATGTTCGAGGCGGAGCTCTCGCCGGTGCAGGGCGCAGAGCAGGGACCGGTCAGGCCGGCGGCGAGAGCCAGGGACAGCGCGGTGATCGTCATCATGTGGGAACCTCCGTTTGGATGGAACGACTTGATTGCTCGGGTCGGCGGGCACCGTGCCGCCGGGGAACCGTGCGGGGCGGACACGCCCCGGACACCCCACCCGTCCGAAGGCGTTCGGGCTGCATCCGAGCATCAGATTCGACAATCCCCACGGAAAAAACGAACGCCGGTGAACCCTGCATCCAAGCAGGATCCGCCGGCGAACCCTTCTGCCCGCCCGTGCGGCGCCGCGTGCTGATCCGGGATCGCCGACGGGGGTCGGCCCCGAACGCAGCCGAGCCGCGGGTCAGCCCAGCAGCGCGTCGAGCAGCTCGGGTACGCCCTGGCCGCGCGTGGCGACGGTCTCGAAGATCGGCCGGCGGCCCGCGACGTCCCGCAGGTCGCGGACAAGCTCGTTCTCGCCCGGGTGGTCCGCCTTGTTGCACACGAACAGGTCGGCGATCTCGAGGATGCCGGCCTTGTCCATCTGGACGGCGTCGCCCATCCCCGGCGTCAGCACGACCGCGGTCCGGTCGACGTGCTCACGGACGAGCGTTTCGTTCTGGCCCGCGCCGACCGTCTCGACGAAGACCGTCTGGAAAGCCGACC
>CAYNRF010000151.1:0-8454 GCA_964399525.1 uncultured Phycisphaeraceae bacterium
CATGCCGGTGCCGATGGCCGCCACCGACGAGGTCAGCGTGAACAGCGCCAGCCAGGGCTTGGGCATCGGCGCCTCGGCGTAGCCGCAGACGATGTCCGTCACCTCGCCGAAGCTGCGGTCGCCCAGCACGAGCGGGGCCCGCTTGCCCGGGTCCTCGATCAGCGTGCCGTCGTCACGCCCGCCGCCCACGGCCTTGACGCGCCGGGCGGGGGGCTGGGCCCCCGGCTCGAGCCCCGTGAGCCGTGCTGCGATGGACTGATCTGGTTCGAATGCGGTCATATGCGTTCCACCGTTCCGTGGTCGGGTTCCAACTCAGTGTGATCAGACGCTCGCACCCAGCACCTTGAGGCTGAGCGAATACCCCTGGTCCGTGTACTTCTTGACGGTGTCGATGTAGGCCGCCGCGTGCCCGCCGTCGGTCGCGCCGTGGCCGTCGCCGTGGTCGTCCTTGCCGTCGCCCCCGTGGCCGCCGTGGTCCAGCGGGTCGTACTCGTCGAACACCCGGATGGCGGCGTTGGGGTTGCGCACCCGCATCATGTAGGTCGTCCGCGGGCGGGTGTTCAGGTAGCCGAGCAGCAGGTAGGTCCGCCCGGACGCGCGGTCGCGGCTGACCTGCGACTTCGGGTCCAGGATGTCGCCGAAGCTGATCGCCCCGGTCGGGCAGGCCTGCTGGCACGCGGCCTGGAAGAACCCGTCGGGGATCGGCGCCACCTGGTCAGGCTCGGTCCACAGGCCCTTGACCTTGACCTCCTGCCGCGCCGCGTTGACCCGCTGGATGCAGTACGAGCACTTCTCCATGACGCCGCGCGAACGCACCGTCACGTCCGGGTTGTACTGCATCTTCTGGATCTCGTCCAGCTTGGCCCGCAGGCGCGGCGGGATGAAGTTCTGGTTGAAGGTGCGGTCCTCGCCCACCGTGTTCTCGAACGCCTCGGCCGCCTGGTTGGTCACGTAGGTCGCGTTCAGGCCGCCGCGGAACTTCTTGACGGCGTAGTCGAAGAAGTTGAACCGGCGCACCTTGTAGGGGCAGTTGTTGGCGCAGTACCGCGTGCCGATGCACCGGTTGTACGCCATGTTGTTGGTGCCTTCCCTGTCGTGGATGGTCGCGTTGACCGGGCAGACCACCTCGCAGGGCGCGTTCTCGCAGTGCACGCACGCGACCGGCTGCATCAGCATCTCGTCCGGGTTGTTCAGGTCCGCGCCCACGAAATAGCGGTCGACGCGGATCCGGGTCATCTCGCGTCCCTTGGCCACCTCGTTCTTGCCCACCACGGGGATGTTGTTCTCGGCCTGGCACGCCACCGTGCACACGCCGCAGCCCGTGCAGGCGTTCATGTCGATCGACATGCCCCACTGCGGGCCGCGCGAGTAGGCCGGGGGCTCCATCCGGCCGTTGAGCGCCCGGTTCGGCTCGATCGCCGTGGGGTCCGGGTCGCGCGGGGAGCGGTTCATCGGGTTGTCGTACGCCGAGATGTTCGGCGGCGTGTGCGACATCTCGCCGATCTTCTCGGCCACGTTCAGGTAAGAGATCTCCGTCCCGTAGATCTGGTCGGGCATCTCGGTGATCTTGCTGCCGTGCTTGTCCCACCACTTCTTGTCCATGGCCCGCACGATCGTGTCGCGCCTGTCCTTCTCGGTCCGCTCCTCGCTCTTGGCGCTCAGCGACCAGTGGTTCTGCGTCGAGGCGATCGTGTAGGTCGCGCCCGTGCGCTCCAGCCGCGCGCCCTGCGCGAACATGCCGGCCGGCTTGACGTCGTAGGTGTTGAACCCCGCGCCGTCGCCCACCAGACCCGACACCGCCCGGCCGTACCCGAGCTTGGCCGCGATCACGTTGTCGGCCATGCCGGGCAGGATCCACACCGCGATGTCCATCGACCGCCCGCCCAGCGTCAGCGTCGCCACGCGGGCCTGGGGCATCTGCTGCTTGATGTACGGGTTGAACTCGTCCAGCCGGGTGTGCTCGGGCAGCAGGCCCAGCGACTTGGCCGTCTGCGGGCTGACGTACACCGGGTTGTCCCACACCACGGTGGACCCCACCTCGGGCAGCTCCTGCAGCCACGCGTTGTTGGCGCAGCGGCCGTCGTTGAACCGCACCGTGTAGAACTCCACCTCCATCGCCGCGGGGCCGGGCAGCGGCAGCGCCCGCGTGGCGGCGAAGGACCGGGTCACGTCCGAGAGACGCAGCCGGGGCGCGGCGGGCCGCGCGGCCGAATCGGCGACGAGCCCGTCGTGCAGCGCACGCCGCCAGAAGGCCGTGAACCGCTGCGAGTCGACGGGGGCCCCGGCCCGGGCCGCCCAGGTTTCGGTCACCAGCGCGTAGCCGTCGGGCGCCGTCGAGCCGGCGGGCGCCAGCAGCGCGGCGAGCAGCTCGATCTGCGAGAGCGAGGGCTCGAACAGCGGCGCGATCATCGGCTGCACCACCGAGAGCGTCCCGTCGGTGGCCGTCACGTCGCCCCAGGCCTCGAGCGGGTGCGTCCCGTTGAGCGACCAGGTCGAGGACGCGGCCGTCTCGTTCGCGTTGACCGAGAGGCTGATCCGCATGGGCGCCTTGGCGAACGCGGCCCCGAAGCCCAGCGAGCCCGGCGCGTCGTACACGGGGTTGGCGTCGAGCACCACCACGGTGTCGACCTGCCCGGCGTTGAGCCGGCCGGTCAGCTCGGCCAGCGCGGCGGCCGAGTCCATCGCGGCCTCCTCGCCGATCGGGAACAGCTCGACGATCGGGCCGATCGCGCCCAGCTGGGCGTTGATCGCCATCGCCAGCGCGTAGGCCTCGGCCGTGAGGCCCTCGCCCGCCGCCACCACCGCGGCGCCCGGGTGGGCCTTCAGGTCCTCGGCGATCGCCGCGACATGCTCCGCCGGGATCCCCGCCACGTCGGGGCCGGGGGCGTCGATCCCCATGGCACGCGCGATCTGCGCCACGAACGCGCCCATCTGGCCCGGGTTGAGGCGCAGACGGTGGTCCGCCAGCGCCCCCGTGCCGGTGGGGCGCGACTCGACCACATAGATGCGGCTCATCTCATCGCCCGCGTGCCGCACCTTGCGGTTGGCCGCGATGCCCCGGCTGTGGAACACCTGGTCCGGGCCCTCGGCCGTGAAGTCGCACTGCACGCTGAGCACGCGTTGGGCCTTCTCGAACCGGTACCGGGCGCGGTGCGGCGCGCCGAACGCGATCCGCGTGCCCTCGATCCCGCCGCGGCATTCCGCGGGGTTCCAGGCGACCCACTCGGCCATCGGCCAGCGGGCCAGCACGGCGTCGCGCAGGCGGTCGCGGGTCGGGCTGGTCTGCTTGTCGGCGATGAACACCAGGCCCGCGCCGCGATTGCGGTCGAAGCGGGCGAAGTGCTCGCCCGCCCAGTAGCGGAAGTCGTCCCAGGTCGCGGGCACCTTGCCGCGGGCCGGGTTGTCGAACACGGGGAACTTCAGGCGGTCGGGGTCGTACAGGTCGAGCACGGACGCCTGCGCGAACGCCGAGGTCGCACCGCGATTGTTGGGGTGCAGCGGGTTGCCCTCGATCTTGGTGGGGCGGCCCGTGTGCGTCTCGACCAGCAGGCCTTCGGCGCCGCCCCCGGGCAGGGGCAGCGCGGTGGCGAAGTACAGGGGCTGGCCGGGGATGACCTCCTCGGGCACGTGGCGCGAATAGGCGAGGATCTTGCGGTCCGGACGCCGGCAGCCCGGCAGGGTGGCCGCGCCCGCCAGCGCGAGCGAGGCGCCCATCACCTTCATGAACGAGCGTCGGTTCGTCTCCTCCAGCAGGCTGGCGCCGCCGGGGAACTCACGCTCCACGAACTCCCTGAACCCGGGATCGCCCGCGAACTCCTCGGCCGACCGCCACACCGGCCGGCCGCTCAGTCGCGCCAGCTCGGCCGGGGACTCTGGGATCTCGATCTTGCCCTTGGTCGAAGGGCACTGGTCGATGGTGCTCATGGTCTCGTCTCGTCAGCGGGGCGTCGGGCCCCGGGGATTCGTTCGCTTCAGGCCGCGTCGAAAGTGTGCGATCAGTAGTGGCAGGCCGCGCAGTGGTCCGGCGGGCTGCGCAGCAGCGAGTCGACCAGCTGCGACGCCGTCAGGCCCGCGTGGGCCCGCTCCGTCACCGACTTGCTGAACCACTCGTGCTCGACCCAGTACAGATCCGTCACGCGCTCACGCGGCACCAGGTTCTCTTCCGGGTTGCGGTGACAGTCCAGGCACCAGCCCATGCTCAGCGACTCGGCCTGCGACACCACCGGCATGCCGGCGATCTGCCCGTGGCACGAATAGCAGCTCACGCCGGCGTTGACGTGCACATGGTGCGGGAAGTGGGCGTAGTCCGGCAGCACGTGGATCTTGCGCCACTCGATCGGACGGTCCGATGCGTACGCCTCCCGGATGAAGGCGACCTTGTCGTCCGTGGCGCTCGCCTGCGGGCCGAGCATGCCTTCCTGGTGGCACCCCATGCAGGTCGCCACGCTCGGCACGTTGGCGTGCCACGACTCCTCCACGTGTGTGTGGCAGTAGCGGCAGTCCATCCCGAGCTTGCCCGCGTGGATCTGGTGGTTGAACCCCGAGCCCGGCTGCTCGGGCATATACCCGACCTCCCAGAACTTCGGCGTGGCGTAGTACCAGAACCCGGCGATCACCAGGATCACCCCGCCGTTGACCACCGCGAAGGCGACCGTCGGCAGAGCGTTCAACCACTTCGGAAAAATCGGCTTCACAGGCTGCCTCCGTTGGCCGGGTCCGTGCCGGGGAACACCCGCACGACACCCCGAGCATCGTGACGGTCACAAGCGTAGCCGCAGCGTCTGCATCCGTGTTGTGCGGTCACGCCGAAATTTGTTCCATTCTCAGGCATGAGAGGCAGGTTTCTGCACGGTTCAACAAGAACTGAGAATGAGTCTCAATAACGGCGACCTACACTGACGCCGGAGCGACCATGACCACCCCACACATCTCCCCCCCCCCCCCCCCCCCCCCCCCCCCCCACCCCCCCCCCCCCCCCGGGGGGGGCCGCGGCCCCCCTCCACCCCGTCCCCTTCTTCCGGCTCCGCTGCCCCGCCTCCCGCGTCCGCCCGCACCGCCGCGCTGGCCGCGATCGCGGTGGGCTTTGCCGGGGTGATCGTCTCCTGGATTCTGGCCTGGGTACTTCACCTACCGGCCATCGACGCTTCCGCCCGGGTCACGCTCCCGCTGCTGCTGATCGGTCTGGCCGCGGTCTACTGGTGGATGCTCCGCGCCCACCCCGCCGCCGGCCGCATGCGGACCGCCCTGCTCGCCGGGGTCGTCACCGGCCTGGTCAACCTGATGATCGTCGGCTCCGTGGCCGTCGAGCAGCCCGAGTCGACCGATGCTCTGGCGACCTATGCCAACCGGTTCCGCAGCGAGGCGCTCTTCATCGTGCCCGGCAGCATCCTCTTCTGTGTGGCGGCGGGCGCCATCGCCGGCGCGCTCGCCCGGGGGGGACGCGGGCATGTGAACACCGGATCCGGGTGGCTCGCCCGCTTCGGCCTGATCACGGTGCTCATCTATCTCCCCCTGATCACCGTCGGCGGGGCCGTGACCAGCACGGAATCCGGGCTGGCGGTTCCCGACGCCATCACGACCTTCGGCGCCGTGTCCGTCCTGTTCCCGTTCGAACTGATGTCCGAACCGCGGATCTTCCTCGAGCACTCCCACCGCCTCTTCGGCACCCTGGCGGGCCTGACCACGATCGTGCTGATGGTCTGCGTCCTGCTGTCCGACCGCCGCCGCCTGCCCCGCGTGCTCGCGCTCGCCCTGTTTCTGGCGGTCTGCCTCCAGGGATACATGGGCATCAAGCGGGTGTCCGAACTGAGCACGTTCGTGGCGATCCTCCACGGGGTCTTCGGGCAGATCGTCCTGGCCCTGGCCGGCGTGCTGGCCGCGACGCTTTCGGAATCCTGGCGATCGCTGGCCGACGACCCCGAACGCCGGGCCGCCGCCCGCAAGGGGATCAAGTTCGGTGTCCTGATGGTCCTGGCGCTGTTCCTGCAGCTCTCGATGGGCGCGGCCGCCCGCCACCTGGACCGCATGGACCCCCCCAGCCCCGGCGCCGGGCACGCCCAGCTGACGCACGCCGGTTTCGCGTTCGTGGTCATGTTCCTGATCATCGTCGCCGGATCGATGGCCATCCGGGCCGGCAGGTCGGGCGGTGGGTTCCGGGGCGTCAAGGTGCTGGGAGTTTCCCTGCATGGCCTCGTCACCTGGCAGTTCCTGCTCGGCTGGGCGACCCTGGGACTGATCATGACCCGCAAGGACCCGGCCGTGGTGCTGACCGCCGACCAGCTGGCCGCCGCCCCCCCGCCGATCCGGACCGGGGAAGCCCTGGTGACGACCGCCCATCAGGCCAGCGGGGCCCTGCTGCTGCTGCTGGCCGTGGTCACCGCCGCCTGGCTGTTCCGTCTGGCCCGCCGACCCGCCCCGCAGCCGGCCTGACGCCCGAAATCGGTGGAAACCGGGCAATCGCGGGGCCCGGGGCGTCGTTGTGCCGATCAGCCTCGGGGAGACGCCGATGACCCAGAACGCCGCCATCCCGGTCCGTGACCTGCTCGACCCGCTGCCCGACGCCGCCTTCGGGCCCGCCCAGGCCCGCCACCTCCTGCTCCGCGCCGGCTTCGGCGGGACGGACGAGCAGATCCGCACGCTCGTCGCCTGGGGCCCCGAGAAGGCGGTCGACCACCTCGTCGACTACGAGCAGGTTCCCGCCGAGCCCGACGACCGCGACGCGTTCAACAAGGACATCATGCGTCCCTACTCGCCCGCCGAGCAGGCCCAGATGCGCCAGGCGCGCCAGCGTCAGGACGAGGACACGCTGGCCCGCTTCCGCGAGATGCGCCAGCAGGCGCAGCGCGCCGACCGCCAGCAGATGAACGAGATCCGCCAGTGGTGGCTGGCACGCATGATCCAGACCGCCCGGCCGCTCGAGGAGAAGCTCACCCTCTTCTGGCACGGGCACTTCGCGACCAGCTACCGGTCGGTCGAGGACTCCTACCACCTCTTCCAGCAGAACCGCATGCTCCGCGGCAACGCCAAGAGCTACCCGCGCCTGCTGCGCGGCATCATCCGCGACCCCGCGATGCTCCGCTACCTCAACAACAACCAGAACCGCAGGCAGAGCCCCAACGAGAACCTCGCCCGCGAGATCATGGAGCTGTTCTCCCTCGGCGAGGGCAACTACCACGAGCGCGACATCAAGGAGGGCGCCCGCGCCCTGACCGGCTACACGTTCCAGGACGACACCTTCATCTTCCGCGAGAACGAGCACGACGGGGGCGCCAAGTTCATCCTCGGAAGCCGCGGGGCGATCAACGGCGACGGCTTTGTCGACATCCTCCTCCGCCACCAGGCGTGCGCGCCCTTCATCGCCGCCCGCCTGTACCGGTTCTTCGTCGCCGATGTCGCAGCGCAGCCCCGCGATCTGACGGGCCCGGACGCCGCCGTGGTCCGCGGTCTGGCCGAGCGCCTCCGCCGCGACCAGTACGAGCTCGGACCGGCGCTCAAGCTGCTCCTGCGCTCACGCCACTTCTACTCCGATGCCGTCGTGGGCCAGAAGATCAAGTCCCCGGCGGAACTGATCGTCGGCGCGGTCCGCACCCTCGGCGTTCCCGCCCGCGACCTGCGCCAGCTCTGCGACGCGATGGACCGCATGGGGCAGAACCTGTTCTTCCCGCCGTCGGTCAAGGGATGGGACGGCGGCCGCGCCTGGATCAACACCGCCACGCTGTTCGTCCGCCAGAACACGCTGGCCGCCATGATCACCGGCCAGCAGCAGGGCGCCCGGGCTCCCCGCGGCGCCGACGCCTACGACCCCCGATCCGTCCTGCCCATGCTCGTCGACCCGGACAAGCCGGCCGACCCGCGGGCCGTCGTCACCGGCCTGCTCGAACTGGCCCTGGGCAGGGTCGACCCGCGCACGGCCGACGCGCTCGCGTCGGCCCCGATGGTCCGCAACGCCCCTGACAACCCACCCCCGCTGGTGCTCGCCGGCCTGATGACGCTGATCACCGCCCTGCCCGAATACCAGCTGTGCTGAGGAACACGCCGTGCCCCCCCATACCCATCACACCCACCACACCGACTCCGGCGACGCCAGGGCGTACACCCGCCGGGCCTTCCTGCAGAACGGCGCGCTCTTCGCGTCCGCCGCGCTGACGGTGCCGGCATTCCTCCAGAACGCCGCCTTCGCCCTGCCCCGGGCCGAGATCGGCCTCTCCTCGATCCCCGGCGTCGACGAGGACCGCATCCTCGTCGTCATCCAGCTCTCCGGCGGCAACGACGGGCTCAACACCGTCGTCCCGTTCCGCGACGACAACTACCGGCGCGTCCGCCCCACCATCGCCATCCCCAACGCCGACGTCCACCAGCTCAGCCGCAACGGCGCCGGCAACGCCCACGACGTGGGCCTGCACCCCGCGCTCACCGGCATCCGCTCGCTGTACGACGAGGGCATGTGCGCCGTCG
>CAYNRF010000152.1:0-8440 GCA_964399525.1 uncultured Phycisphaeraceae bacterium
TGGTGGGCCCCGAAGTCACCGAACTGATCGCCGAAGCCGCCCTAGCCATCGAACTAGGCGCCACCGTCGAAGACATCGCCCGCACGATCCACGCCCACCCGACCCTCCCGGAAGCGATGATGGAAGCCGCCGAGTCGGTCCACGGCATGGTGGTCCACATCTATCAGAAGCCAAAAAAGTAGTCAGGAACCATCAGCGAGTGCCAGCCATCCAAGGCCTGCCTCACGCGGCGGCCGCACTCGAAGGAGCCCGGGGCTCCCGCCCGCGCTCCTTTGCATCGGGAGTCAGCGCTACTTCGCGGCGACGAGCGTCACCCCGTGGCGACCCTAGCGCCCCAGGGCCTGTCCGAATCAGCGAGAACCCGAGTCGGCTTGTGGCCGGAACCGAACCCGTCGAGACGGTCGGTGCGCTTTCCAACTGCTCGAAGCCGACGAAGCGTCGTTTCCTCCGAGAAAACCCGAAACCGGCTGGCCGTCTGGACGGTCCTAGCTCACGGCCGAACGTGTGCGCAGGACCTTCATGTACAAGATTTGGTTACAAATTGAGGAGATGGACGAGGACGGCGAACCAAGCGGGGACCGTATGGAGCCAATCGACGTAGTCAACTTCCACGACCTCGCTGACGCAGAGGCCTTCATCGACCGCGTGCTCCGCATCGACGATGAACCTCCTGACGCTGTGGAGAGCGCTACTGTAACAGTACCGTGCCTCACCCTTCCACGACCCACCCCGGGTACTGCACACTCTGAGCCCGATGAGCAGGACAGCGCCGAACACCCCGCGAGGGAATCCCGAACACCTCACCCTTGAGCTGGCAGAGGCAGGTTTCGCGCCATCTGTGGGGGCCACTGCGGGACAAGCGCCGCGAATCCCGCCGCTAGACGAACTCGCCGTGTTCAGGGCGAGGCGAAGGGGGGAACTGCTGCGCAAGCGGACGCGGTTTGACTTGATCGACCTGTTCGCTGGAGCGGGTGGAATGACCCTCGGCTTCACCGAGGCCTTCGGACACACGTTTCGTCCGGTCTGGGCAAACGACTACAACGGGTACGCGTGTCGCACTTATGCGGCCAATTTCGGCGATCACTGCCACGCTGGCGACATCGTCGATCTACTCGACGATCCGGCAACTTCGATTCCTGTAGCCGATGTTGTCATTGGTGGCCCACCCTGCCAGGGGTTCAGTTTACTCAACAAGAACCGAGACTGTGATCCGCGTAAGGAACTTTGGCGACCCTTCTTGGAGGTCGTTCGTCGTTCTGCGGCGTCCATCTTCGTGATGGAGAACGTCCCCCAAATTCTCGGTACAGAAGAGCACGAGAACATCGTCAGCGAAGCTCAGACGATGGGGTTTAAGGTCGCATGGGCGAAGTTGCTGGCCTCAGACTACGGAGTGCCGCAGTCGCGAACACGAGCCTTCATTATCGGCTGCCGGTTCATCGACCCGAATGCAATTGCCTTTCCTCCACATCGCACGCATTACAATCCTGCCAACGGTTTCGTTGAATCTAGTCCGCCTTCGGAAGGATACATGGAAGGTGCACAGCCCTGGCGAACGGTCCGCGATGCGATCGCAGATCTCCCGCAGCCGAAAGGCACGGAGATCAGAGACGAAAAAAGTCCACTGGACCTACATTTCGGCCGGAACCCCACCTCGAAGAGCCTTGAGAGGTACCGCGCCATTCCGAAGGAGGGTATGAATCGCTTTGACTTGCAAGAGCGCAGGCCCGACCTCACCCCCGGTTGCTGGATTCGGAAGACATCCGGTGGTACGGACTTGTTCGGCCGGCTCTGGTGGGATCGGCCAGCCTTTACTCTAAGGACGGAGTTCTTCAAACCAGAGAAAGGGCGCTATTTGCATCCGAAGCAACATCGTCCAATCACTCACCGAGAAGCTGCGCGCATGCAGACGTTCCCAGATGCTTTTGTCTTCAAAGGCTCCAAAATCGAAGTCGCAAAGCAGATCGGGAACGCAGTTCCCCCGCTCTTGGCCGCTCGAGTTGCTGATTGCGTATACGCGTTACTCCTCGCAAGCAAGGGGGCGTAGATCGTGGCTCGAAGACGGCGCAATGTGGATGCTGCATGGCTTGTCGAGACGATCGACGCGCAACTCAGGGCCTTTGACCGTGAACGAGCGGGACTTTCGCTGCGGGCGAAGGTACTACGCTTGGTCGATATCTATGCTCACGTAAGAGACCTCGGAGTGAAGACCGCGCGTGAGCACGGCCTCGACTGTAGTTCTGCTCGCGATCGGATCCGTCTCTATTTAATCGAATACTCTGGAATCGCGATAGACGGCGTCGAGCTTGAGGTTGTCTCTGGCATTTCCGAATACGGTCGCCGCATACGTGAGCTGCGTGTCGAGCGCGGATATCAGATCGCGTCGGGCAACTCGCCGGATCCCGAGACGGGGATTGATCTTCGGCCGGACCAGTACATGCTCGTCACTGCAACTCCCGACGACGATGCGGCGAGGAGATGGCACGTCGCAAACAGGGTCCGCAAGCTGCCGCTGGGCAGTCGAGAGCGGCTGCTTCAATACTTGCGCGAGAATGTGGGCAACGTTGTGACGACGGAAGAGCTAGCATACGTAGCGAAAGCGTCAGAGTTTGGGCGGCGGGTTCGGGAGCTTCGCACCGAACAGGGTTTCGCTATCGCTACACGCTTCACGGGCCGACCGGACCTATCACCCGGCCAGTATCTCCTGGAGTCCGTGGACCGTGTTGCCGAACCCCACGATCGGAATATCCCGGAATCAACTCAGAAGGCCGTATACTTGCGTGACGCGAACAAGTGCAGGGTATGCGCCTGGGAGCGTGCCCGGTGGACCAGAGAGGATCCGCGCATTCTTGAACTGCACCATCTTGAACATCATGCAGCCGGGGGCCAGAACGCTGCCTCGAATCTCATCGTTGTCTGTAGTCGGTGTCATGACGGTGTGCATGCTGGCCGCATTGAGTTAACAATGACTGAGGGCTGAGATTCGAGTAAGTGCACGTAGCTGCAGTTCACGAAGTTCCTTCTCACCCCAGCCAGAGAGCCCCAGTTGAGCAAGACCTGATCCCAAGGGACGAGTAGGTAATCAACTCGATACCTGGGTCGCCCACGCTCTTCAAATTGGAGTTTCATTGTCCATTACTTGGGGACGTGCCCACCGCATTCGGCTGCAGGTCACGACCCTATGCCGGTGTACAACTATCAGGAATGTGCCGTAAAAGAACTGGATCTCCCGTTCGACACGAGACAAGCCGTTGGAGTAATGACGCAAGTGGACTGGGTAGGGGAGATGTGGCCTGGTAGCGTATATGCTCCCTGTTCTAAACTCTAAACGACGGATTACTAACCCATCCCTGACTTGCGTTCTAGGGGGAGAACGCGACCGCGTAGCGTCCGTCAGGGAATCGGATCTGGGGCCACCATGCAGCACGATTCGGTCCGTATGGAGCGGTGCGCAGCATGAACAAAGTAACTTTGTCGCTCGGTACCGCTCCGGCCTCGCCCCCAGAAAGGACACCCTGGGTCTCGCGACGTGATTCCCTCAGGTCCCGACTTCGGTCAACGTAAACGTAAGCATCATTCTGGTTCAAGAGTTGGGCACACTGAAGTACTGCCTCAGTGAGTGCGTCAGCTACCCACAGGTGCTCGTCGAATGACGGATCCGATTTTGTGAGGAGCAAAATTTCATTTAATTCGTGGAGTGAAATTGCCAGATATTGCTTGTCTCTGATTTTCTCGAGTCGATCATCAATCAGTTTTGTCGCTTCCGCTGTGCTGTCCGTGCGAAGTACTTGTTGCGGATTGTAGCTATTGCCTCCAATGTACGCGTAGATGGTGCCGGGAACTAGGACGTTCCGTCGAGTGGGGCGAAGGTCGCCACGCAAGAAGATGCCGCGGAAGTCTTCATCTGGACTGCGACCAATCAAATCTCGTAGGCTTCGTTCCATTTCGGTGATGGCGCGAAATGTCTCAAGAAGTGCTCTTGGTACCCACAATCGAAGCAGTCCAATGTCACGGCGACGATATCCAAACATTCTAGCGTGCTGGAGGACCGTATCTGAGTTGGGCTTCTGCGGATTGCGTCCATAGTAGCTAACCAGCAGATTCTTGATCGTGACGCCTCTTCCGAGTTTGTTACCCCCAACAAACAGGTTGTAGGGGGCATGAAGTGAGACGTCCTCGTCGGTCTCTCCGTTGACCAGCTTGACCTGAATCCCCGCGGCAAAAAACTCGATATCGGCGAGTATGGACTCAAACTGCGCCTTCGTCACGCTCTCGGACGTTTGGGCCAAGTCGTCGTACGCGGTTCGGAGGCGCGCAATCAGTGCTTGATCTCTTCTCTTTAGTTGGCTGCTTAGCGTTGACTTGTAGCTGCGAAGCAAGTCCTCAATATGGTCATGATCCGCTTTGCGTGTACTTACGTGACAGAGGAATGCCGTTTTCTGATCTGGCTGCTCCATCCTCTTGCAGGTTGCGCCGACCATGAAAGTGTCGAGGGCTCGGAGTAACGAATGGGGGATCTGGGCACCAGGGACCGGCTGATTTGCGGCTGCGAGCTGATTGAGGTCTGTTATGGGGAAGTCGCGGATGAGATCAGCACTACTCGGAAGGGCAAAGAAGTCGTCGCCACCTACATAGTCTCGGCCCGGGCTACTGAGAATCGTGAATTGTGGACGGAAGGCGTGTGCTCCCGGTTGGAGGAACAAGGCTCCGGGTGTTGCCGTCACCTGAAGGTATGTGCTCTTCTGAAAGAAACTGCGGATGGTTTCGATTTGTTCGTTCACCCGGCTCTGCGTGCCGTCGTCCTTGCTCGCTCGAGTATTCAGGCTTGCTTGGTCTGCCTCATCGTCGATGAACAGACAGGGAAGGCCGGGCACGTTACTTCTTCTGAAATTGTCGATTAGGTTGGCTAGTAGGTGGCCGTTCTTCGTGACGACGATCGCGCATGTGTTAGTCTTGATGCGATGCGCGAAGGACTGTTGGTTCCTCAGGTCTACTTTGCCTAGGACGTCTACTGCGGGCAGCGCCTCTTGAATTCGGCCTCTCGTTTGCTCGTACAGTGGGTCATTGTCGGACGTAAGGATGATGAGTGTGCGGTAGCCCTCGTCTGCCCCCATTGCTGCGATAACCGTGAGGACTCCGGTCTTACCGCTCTGGACAAGGCCGTAAATGAGACCGTTCTTCCTTTCCGCGCCGCCGCTGACGGGATTGACCCATCGACGCACGACTTCCATGGCAGATCTAGCGACTTCTTGCACCTCTTGATCGTTGCCAACTTGCTGGCGCAGCAGACCTAGGGTTACGTCGGCGTGTTTTCGACTCATGGTGTTGTGAGTGCAAGCAGTTTTGTCCAAGCGGACGGGGGGATTCGACGTGCCAGCGAGCGTTTTGGGCCGATGATTTCGAAGTGGGTTCGGTGGCTCCTCTTGCATGAAATGCGCTGGGGCGTTAGGCCGATGTCGCCAATGTCGAGATATTCACTAAGTGGCAAGGCTACAATTCCCTCCGAGCCACAAATAAGGCCGAAGGTGAGATCTAGCTGCCGAGGCCTCTCTCCAATGGCCGACTGCTCTTCGGGTGTGAGGGTGAAATCCCATGGGCTGCGTTTTGATGTGCAGTACTTGAGGTACACATGAAAGGCGTTGTTGACTAGGAAGAACGGCGGGGAATGGTGTATTGCTACGCATTGAGTTGCTCCAGTGATGAGCTGGTGTAGTGCCGCACCTTCATAGTACTCAAGCTTCTTGACTGCCATTGGATCAAGGTCTCAAGCGGCATCCGATGCCCCTGTGGATTGCTTGTTCAAAGCGTCGACGGGCCGGGCGCGAACATCGGTGATCGTCATAGACGCAGCGTTACTGTGGCGTCGGCGCGGGTCGGGGGGGGCTTACCTAACACCTCTATTGAAGCACGACGCCAACCGCGTCAGTGAAGTTTGATGTGGATAGTGGATTAGCGTCTCTGTGCCACGCCTGGAAGTGCCACGTCTCACCAGGTAACGCAATGACATTCCCGAAAGGCTGCGGGAAGTTAGCGAAGTTAACGGTTAGGTCGAAGCTGCCGGATGCACCGGAGTTCTTGATCTGACCAGGACCCGAAAACCGCCCGATGAATCCGCCGAGGCAGAGTCGTCCCTGGCTGTTGCTGACTGGAAAGGATGCTCCCGTAATTCGAGAAGTCAAGAAGAAGCCCGTGGAGTCCTGGGGGAGTCGTTCGGCGACGAGTTGCAGGCTGTTGAGGGGGACGACTAGCGAGCCCTGCGCAATGATGCGGCCGGATTGGCCTGTGGAGTTAGGTATAGTGTTCACGCAGTATTTGAAGCCGAGACCGTTGTAGGCAACTAGATTCGCATGCCAATACAAGCCATCAGGAGCGCCAGATCCCGCTACTCCGATGACGACATCGAGATCGCCATCGCCGTCAATGTCGCCCAACTCGAAAAGCTGAGGTGAAGCGAGGGATGATACCGCCTGCGCCGCGCTCCATGTCCCCATGCCGCTATTCTGGAACCACTCCACTCGTGAGAACGAGCGCCGCATCGCAAGGATATCGAGGTGCCCATCATTATTGATATCGCCGATTCTCAGCGCGGCGTCGCCGGAGAATCCAACCTGGACAGCAATTGCTGATGAGAAGGTACCGCTTGCCTCTTGAGCGCACCAGTAGATCCCGTCCAGGGGACCCCCAAGGGAGAACGCAACATCTGCGCGGCCATCTCCGTTAAAGTCCCCCGCAGCAATCGATCGAGGTTGAAGAATACCGTTGAGTTGAACTATCGATCGAGCAGTGAAGCCAAGCGGACCACGATTTTCGTACCACATGACCAAATTCTGGGCTCCAGTTGCGAGGAAATCTTGATCTCCGTCCGAGTCGAGGTCGGAAACGCTAAAGGAGTAAAGCACGCCGGATGTCGCGGCGGTACGCGGTTGACTGAATAACCCAAGTCCGAGATTCTCAATCCACTGAAGGGAGCTCGTGGTTGAGTAGTTCAGGACTCGGAAGGCCATATCTAAATCGCCATCGCCATCAACGTCGGTCGCGATGAGGTCATCGCAGGTGCCATCTGGAAGTGCAACAGTCTGCGCGGGGCCGAATGACCGCCCGCCCAAGTTCTGATGCCACCAGATTCGACCGATCGGTACACCGCCCGCTGCATTGCCCGACGATGCCCAAACCACATCGAGGTCGCCGTCCTGATCGAAGTCTGCCGTCGATACCGCCCGGCCGAGGTTGGACGATACCCCGATTGACCCAGTAATCCACGCTTGTGCGCCCTGACTTCCGAAATTCGCAACGAGCTCCGCTGTCGAGCCGCATGCCAGTACATCCGCATACGAATCCGAGTCCACGTCCACCACTGCCGCTCCGAGCGGATACCCAGTCGAAGTAATGGGCATCGGTTGAGCACTGAAGCCTTGCCCGAAGACAACAGGATCAACGGAGTGCCCGAGTAGAGCGGCCGCGAAAGATGTGAGGATCGTACGCATATCGAGTAGCGTCACTTCGATCGCGCCAAATGTCAAGGGCGGGGACTCATCTGGTCCATGGACTGAAGAGCCGCCGACATCGGCCCTCGTCCGAAGAGGGCGATCGCTACGCCGTAGCCTGGTCAGGCTAGCGTTGCGTCCGTCTGCGGACTGGTCTCCCGTTGATCTGAAGTTGGAGCTACGTCCTTCAGCAGTACGATGACCTGCGGTGTCATCCTCCCTGTTCCTCGCCATCCCCGCCACTGCGCACGTCGCAGCCAACGACCTCGCCTTCGCGATTCGTGACGCCTTCCCCGTCACCCCGGGCCACACCCTCGTCGTGCCCCGACGGCTCATCACGGACTGGTTCGAGGCCACCCGCGACGAACAGCTCGCGCTCCTCGACCTCGTCGACGTCGTCAAGCGCCAGCTCGACGAGCAGCTCGCCCCCGACGGCTACAACGTCGGCTTCAACGCCGGCGTCGCGGCAGGGCAGACGGTCATGCACCTGCACCTGCACGTCATCCCGCGCTACCTCGGGGACACAGACGACCCGCGCGGAGGCGTCCGGCACGTCATCTCAGGGCGGGGGAACTACCTCGCGCCCAGGGTCGAGCCTCTCGCCACCGGGGGCGCGGCCGACCCCTTCGCCCGGCACGTCCTGCCCCTCCTGCGGTCCGCTCGCGACGTCCGCATCGTCTCGGCCTTCGTCCAGGAGTCGGGGCTGCGGT
This sequence comes from uncultured Phycisphaeraceae bacterium, assembly GCA_964399525.1. Lineage (GTDB taxonomy): Bacteria > Planctomycetota > Phycisphaerae > Phycisphaerales > UBA1924 > UBA6054. The sequence continues at coordinate 8,192 of CAYNRF010000152.1, forward strand.
ACATCCAGGACGCCCTCCACACCGCCCTGATCGGCGGCGCGCGGGTGCGCCTCGTCACCGGGGACTACCTCGCCATCACCCAGGTCGCAGCGCTCGAGGTCCTGCTCGACTGGCAGGAGACCTGGTGTCTCCAAGAAGATGAGCACGTCCCCGCCACCGGCACGTTCCAGTGCCGCGTCATCGAGGTCGACCGCCTGCCCGGGGCCATCCGCTCCTTCCATCCCAAGGCCTGGCAGCTCGAAGGGGACG
>CAYNRF010000153.1:0-3964 GCA_964399525.1 uncultured Phycisphaeraceae bacterium
GTCGTGGAAGTGCTGCACGCCGCCCTTGCGTTTCCACGCGGCCATGGCGCGGCGGAGTTTGTCGGCCTGGTCGGGCGTGAAGCCCGCGGCCACGATGGCCAGCCGCATGGCCTGCTCCTGGAACAGCGGCACACCCAGCGTGCGTCCCAGCACGCCCTCGATCTCGGGGGTGGGGTAGGTGATGGCCTCCTCGCCGTTGCGGCGGCGCAGGTAGGGGTGGACCATGCCGCCCTGGATGGGGCCGGGACGCACGATGGCGACCTCGATGACCAGGTCGTAGAACTCCCGAGGCCGCAGCCGAGGCAGCATGCTCATCTGAGCCCGGCTCTCGACCTGGAAGACGCCGATGGCGTCGGCACGGCAGAGCATGTCGAAGACTTCGGGGTCGGAGGGGGTGTGGAGGATTTGGGCGTAGTGGGCATATGTAGAAGGCACGGAGGCACGAAGGCACGGAGGCACGGAGGTGGGGAGGTACGGAGGCGCGGAGGGAGGAATGGGAGGGGATGTTGGTGGTGCTATTTGAGACTGCGGATCAGGCCTTGGAGGACCCGATCGGTCTCCTTCAGAAGATCCAGGAGTTCCTGGGATGGGGACAGCATCTCCAGCGTGCTCGCCAGTTCGATCTGGGTCGAGAGTTCCGCCAGAGAGGCGCGGGACATCCTGAGAAAGCGGATGTAATCCAGCAGGCTCTGGCGTGCATAGCCCTCGGCGATGTTGGACGGGACCGACACCGCTGCCGCCCGCATCTGGCTTGTCAGGCCGAAGCGTTCGTCCGGTGGCATGCCCCGCGTTTCCAGATAAACCATCTTCGCCAAACGCATGGCCCGCTGCCAAGCGATGAGATCCCGGTACGTCCTGATGTCGCCCATCGTCTTCTCCTTTACTTTCTTCGTGCCTCCGTGCCTCCGTGCCTTCGTGCCTCCCCGCCACCAGCTCCAACGCCTTCCTGATGCACGTCAGCATCCCCAGCCCCAGGCAGTCGATCTTGAGCATGCCCACCGCGTCGATGTCGTCCTTGTCCCATTCGATGACGGTGCGGTCCTCCATGGCGGCGTTCTCGACCGGGACGAGTTCGCAGAGGGGGGATTGGGTGATGACGAAGCCGCCGACGTGCTGGGAGAGGTGGCGGGGGAAGCCGCGGATCTGGTCGGTGAGGATGAGCAGGCGCCGGATGGTCGGGTCGCCCGGATCCATCCCGGCCTCGCGGATGCGGGCGGGGTTGGCCGACTCGCCCCAGTGGTCCAGGTGCTTGGCCAGCCGGTCCACGCGGTCCTGGGACAGGCCCAGCGCCTTGCCGACCTCGCGGACGGCCGAGCGGCCACGGTAACTGATCACCTCGGCGGTCAGGGCGGCGTGATCACGCCCGTACTTGGCGTAGATGTGCTGGATGACCTCCTCGCGGCGCTCGTGCTCGAAGTCGATGTCGATGTCCGGCGGCTCGCCGCGTTCACGGCTGATGAAGCGTTCGAAGAGCAGCTGCCCACCGGCGGGGTTCACCTCGGTGATGCCCAGGCAGTAGCACACGGCCGAGTTGGCCGCCCCGCCGCGCCCCTGGCAGAGGATGCCGCGGGAGCGGGCGAAGCTGACGATCTCCTCGCAGGTCAGGAAGTAAGGCTCGTAGCGGAGTTCACCGATCAGGGTTAGTTCGTGCTCGATGGCGGTGCGGACGGTGGCTGGGATGCCCGCGGGGTAACGCTTGATGGCCCCGGCCTCGGTCAGGACGCGGAGGTAGGACGCGGGCGTCATGCCGTCGGGCACGGGCTCGGCGGGGTAGTCGTAGCGGAGTTGGTCCAGCCCGAAGGCCGCGGCCCGCAGGGCGATGTCGGCGGATCGCTCCACCGCGCCGGGCCAGTCGCGGAAGATCCGGTCCATCTCCTCGGGGGGCTTGAGGTGGCGCTCGGCGTTGGGGGCCAGGCGGTAGCCGGCGCGGTCCACCGTCGTGCCCAGCCGGATGCAGGTGAGCACGTCCTGCAGCGGGCGGCGTTCGGGGGCGTGATGACGAACGGCGTTGGTAGCGACCAGCGGCACGCCTGCGATGCGGGCCAGGTCGGCGATCTGGTGGGCGCGGGCGAGGTCGTCAGGCTCGTAGGACCGACGCAGCGCCAGCGACAGGCGGTCGTGATCGAACACCCCGCGCAGGCCGCACACGGTCTGGAGGAACGCCTCGTCGAGCGTGGCGGGCGGATCCACCACGGCGAGCAGGCCGGCGCTGTGCTCGATCAGATCGTGCAGCGACAAGTCGCACTCGCCCTTGGGCGCCCGTCGCTTGCCGAGGGTGAGCAGGCGGCAGAGCCGGGCGTAGGCGGCCCGGTCGGTCGGATAGACCAGGATCTCCAGGCCGGGAGGATCACGCAGCGCGATGCGGCAACCGATGGCGATCGGGATGCCCAGATCCCGCGCGGCGACATGGGCGCGGACGATGCCCGCCAGCGTGTTGGTATCGGCGATGGCCACGGCGGCGTGGCCGAGGGCCGCGGCCTGGCGGACCATCTCCTCCGGGTGGCTGGCCCCGGTCAGGAAGGTGTAGTTGGTGGTGACGGTCAGTTCGGCGTAGCGCACCGCGGACGCGGCACGCACCACGCCGCTCGGGGTGTGATCCTTGAAGGGATGGAGGACCGCTTTGTGGAAGGGGGCGTCGGGCATGGGCTAACCCCAGATCCCGTGGACGAACCATCCGCCGCTCGTCAGGTCGCGGAAGACCCACAGCCAACGCCCGTTCTCGGCCTGCAGGATGAAGTAGTCACGCGTGCGGGCGTGGCTGCGGGCGACGCGCCACCACTCTGGGCCGATGCGCTCGGGCCCGATGCAGGACAGCACCTCGGCGGTCTGGTCCCGCCAGGTCAGCCGGTGGACGGGGCCGTCGGGGGTCAGGGCGATGACCGACGCGGGCTCGGGGGAGGGCAGCAGGAGTGTGGGTCTGAAGTCGCCACGGTGTGACCCGTGTTCCGTGTCGTGTGGGAGATCATCGCCCACGGGCACCATGGCCACGGCCCGCTCCGGGCGGTGGGACTGGACCAGCCCGGCGCGCAGCACACGGTCCCGTCCGAGCCGGTTGGCCAGGCCATCGAGCAGGCGGCCGATCGCCTGCTGGTCGGCGAGGCCCGACTCGGCCGCGGACCAGGCGTGGGACTGGGTGTGGCCGATGCGGGCGGTGCGTTCGGCCAGCAGATCGAGCCCCTCGACGCCGAATCCCAGGTGGGTGCGTTCCAGACGGGGACGGATCAGCGACCAGAGATGCGCCGGGTCGTGGCTGGTTACGGACAGCGTGAAGGCCAGCGAGGCGGGCGGCAGGTCGCTGCGGGTCAGGGTGAGGACCGCCCGCGTCACACCGGTGTCGTGCCGGGCGAGTTGATCGCACAGGTCGGCGATCAGGGAGCGCACCACGGCCTCGAGCGATTCCCAGCGGTGGGTGGGGCCGTCAAAGACGATGGTGGCGCGCACGGGCTCGGTGGGCCGGATCGTCTCGATGGTCTCGATGGCCCGGCCGAGCATGCGGTCGAGCCGCAGGAGCAGATCGGCCCCGAATCGGGCGGGCAGGACCGAGCGGGGCAGGTCCATGATCTGGCCGAGCCGTTCGAGCCCGACCTCGGCCAATCCGGCGGCCTGCCTGGGCTCCAGGCGCAGGGCTGAAATGGGCAAGGCCGCCACGGCGGAGCGCAGGTCCGCGTCCTGGACGATCTCCGCTTGCCCGTGCCGGGCCAGGGCCGCGGCGGCGGCGAAGGTGGGCGCGATGACGCACGCGGCCCGCACGCCGAACCGGGCCAGATCGGCGCAGGCGGTGTGGCGGATAGTGTCCTCGCCTCCCAGCGTGCGCTCGCAGCCGGTGATGTCGATGAGCAGGCCTTCGGGCGGGTCGAGCGCCACGCGGGGCGAGAAGCGGTGCGCCCAGCGGCCCAGCGCAGCCAGGGCGGCGGCGCTGCGGGCGGGATCGTCGGGCGTGACCAGCACCGCGTCGGGCGGGAAG
>CAYNRF010000153.1:3974-8363 GCA_964399525.1 uncultured Phycisphaeraceae bacterium
GGCGCCGCGCGCGGCGGCGTGCGCGCGCGGCTCGAGCAGCAGCACGCCGGCGCCCTCGCCCATCGACAGGCCGGCCCGCTCGCGCCGGAACGGCCGCGTCACGCCGGCGTCGATCGCGCGGTCGCAGCATGCGGCCACGACGCGTCGGGGGCCGATGGCGCGGACGATCAGCACGGCCCGGTGGTCATGCGAGCCGGCGCTCTGACGCTGCCGGCGCCGGCGTCTGAACACCTCGATCGGCAGCATCGGGAACCAGAGAGACATGGCGCGTGTCATGGGCGAGTTGCACGATCCAGCGGCGTGCGTCCGTGTCGGGCCGCAGTCCTTTGCAGCGCAGCAGTTCGACGGTCCATCGGGGGACGGGGTGGAAGCGGGCGTCGGGGTGGGGGGTGGGGGTGGGGGTGGGCGTGACGCGCCAGCGGGTGCGGGCGGCGGAAGGCGCGCTCTCCTCGTCGGGGGGCCGGGTCAGCAGGCCCAGCGCCCCCCCCGCGCCGGCCGCCAGTTGCAGGCGCCTTGAGACTCCCATGCCGATCCGGCGCCCGTCCGCCACCACGCACGCGACCGCAGAACATCGCAACGACTGATCGATGGCCCAGGCCCGGTCGGCGTCACAGGCCGGGTCGATGAACACAGAGCGGCGGAGCAGATCGGGGTTCAACCAGGCGGGGGAGGGCCAGCAGTCGCGACCGATCCAGACCAGTGGACCGGCCCGATCGGCCAGAGCCCAGCGGGCGATCCCGGCGAGCAGCGCGGCGGGCGGACATGAGGCAATCCACTCATGCACCGCCGCTCGTTCAAGGACAGGCGCCCCAGCGCCCCACCGCAATGACACCGTGGCGGCTGCGGGTGCCGGCGGAGCCAGTCGGTCGCGGAGTTGCGGGAGGGTAGCCAGTTCTGATCGCATGTCGTTAGGGTACTATGCGAACAGAGTCCGATCAAGGATCACGTCCGTTTCGATTCTCGCGTGAAAAAGACCAAGGGACGAGAGGTTCGACACTCGTCGGAGGGGCTCGATGACCGAGGGACATGCGCCTGCCCGAAGTCGCCTGTGCTTGGCCGGGCTCTCTCAGGCGTCGGTTTCCAGGGGCATGTGCGCAGGCATTCTGTTCGGGATTTTCAACCGCGGGTCATCGTCTCGAAGATCTCGCGAACGTACGGCTCTTTCCACATGCCCATATGGTCGCTGCAGGCCACAATACGGTGGTTTCGGATCTTGGATACAACGCGACGCCACGAACTTAATGAACAGGTCTTTGGAGCATTCTCTCTGTATATGACAGAGCACTCTCCGTTGTATCTGCGAGGGCGGTGACGGTACAAGGCCTTGAGAGTGGCTAGCCCAAGCTCTCGCTGTTCCTGATTCAGTTCGCTCACGCCGTAACTCTTCGTGCCTGGAAGACCAAGAGGTATGAGCCGCTGGGGCACTCTGTTATGAACCGCGTTGTATACCTTTCTGATCGGTCTAGGCGGCGGCGGCCTGTACGTGGGAGATCCGTCTACCACGATCACGTGATCGATCTTCATCCCATGCTTATGAAGCTGTGCAGCGAGTTCAACCGCAATGATTGCACCGCTCGAGAATCCGACGATTGTCACGTGGCTCCAACCCTGGCTGGATACCAGATCCGCGTATCCTGCGATAATTTCATCCAGTGAGTCCAACGGTTCTTTGTCGTCCATGAGGCCGCTAGGTCTGATCGCGTGAAGGGCAAGCACTCCGGTTGACAAGCGTCTGAGATCAGACAGGAAGCCGATCGATCCGCCAAGATGGGGAATCGCGAGAACGACCTTGGCGCCGTCGGAAAGCTTGTGCAGATGCCCGGCATGGTTCGAGCGCACCGCGCTGCCCGGAGAGGTATCAGCCCTGCTGCTCTCGTGGTCCGCATGTGTTGCAAACACTCCCACGATCGACGCCGGGGTCTGGTCCTGCAGGCTCGGCAGCATGGCCAGATGGATGCCGGTCGCCTGCTCGAGCATGAGGAACAGACGCAGCAGGAGCAGCGAGTTGCCGCCGGCGGTGATGAAGTCGGTGTCGTCGGAGGCGGGGGGGTGTCCGAGCAGCTTGGTCCAGACGGCGCGGACGACGTCACGGATGTCCTGTTTCTCTGCGTCCACCACGGCGCTGGCATCCGCTTCGGCCGAGCTCTGGGCGAGGGTGCCCGCCGCCCGACGATCAACTTTGCCGTTGGGCAGGCGCGGCACGCGGTCCGTCCAGACGATCCGGCTGGGGACGGCGTGGCTTTCCAGCCGGCCGCGCAGGGCGGAGAATACTGACCCGTCCTCCACGCCCGGATGTCCGGGAGACGGGACACACACGGCCGCGATGGTCCGCTCCGAGCCGGCGATCACGACGCACACGGCCGCATCGGCCACCAGGCCGGTCTCCAGCAGCGCGGTCTCGACTTCACCCGGCTCGATCCGGAAGCCGAAGACCTTCATCTGGGCATCGGTCCGGCCGCGGAAGCAGACGGCTCCGTCGTCACGCCACCAGCCGAGGTCGCCGGTGCGGTACGACTTTCGGCCCGGGTGGCGGGGGCACGGGATGAAGCACTCCGCCGTTTTCTCGGGATTGTTGAGGTATCCGTCCGAGACCTGGACGCCGTGGAGCACGATCTCGCCCGGCATTCCCGCCGGGCACGGCCGGCCGGAGGGATCGACGATGCTGATCCGGGTGTTCGCGACCGGACGCCCGATCGGCACGGCGTCCGGGTCGGGTTCGCAGCGCCAGTGCGTGACATCAATGGCGGCCTCGGTCGGTCCGTACAGGTTGTGCAGTGCGCCGGGAACGCGTGATACGTATCGTGCCGCCGCGGCCGGGGTGAGCACCTCTCCGGAGCACACCGTGGCCCGGATCGCCGGCGGGTCTACCGCGGCCGCGTCCGCCACGGGCACGACCATCGAAGGGACGAGATGCCACGCGGAAATGCGGTGCCGATGGGCCGCTGCGACGAGCCGTCTCGGATCCGACGCGGTGGCGTTGTCCAGCACGACGCACCGGGCGCCGATCGCCAGCGGCAGGAGATATTCCCACATCGACACGTCCCAGGAAAGCTGGTTCTTCTGGGCGACCACATCGTCGGCCGTGAACTCCAGAGCCCTGGCCTGCCACAGCACGCGGTTGACGAGCGATTCGTGGCGGATCGGGACGCCCTTGGGCGTCCCGGTTGACCCGGAAGTAAACAGCACGAACGCGGTGGCCCCCGGATCGATCGGGCGGGCCACGAGTGCGCTGACCGTGCCGCGGATATCGGCATAATGAAGCGTGGGCAGGGCGCCATCGGGCGGGACTGCAGTGCCGGCAACAAGCACCATGCCGGCGCCCGCGGCCGAGAGCATCGCCCGCGCCCGCTCGGGCGGAGTTGCGGCGTGCAACGGAACACAGGCCCGCCCGGAAGCCAGTATCCCCAGCACGCACACAATCGTCGCGACCGAACGCTCGTCGACCACCCCGACCGCCGCGGTCCCGGCGGGATCAGCGGTCTCAATCGCGCCTGCGATCGAGCGGATCTCTGACGCAAGCGTACCGTAGGTGATCGGATCATCCTCCGATCGCAGCGCGACGCGGTCCGGGTGGGTCCGGCAACGATCAAGGATCAAACCGATCAACGAACGCCGGGTGTCGATCGGTTCATCGGTCTGGTTCCAGAGCGATGTGATATGACCGAGCTCCTGCGGACACAGGATGTCGATCTCGCCGACAGACACCGCGGTTTCACCGAGGACCGCCTCCGTGACACGGGCGACGTGATGCTTCATCCATTGCCGGGCGGTCTGAGACGTGCCGGGGGGGAAGCGTGCCGTCAGGCAGTCACCGCCCTGAAGAACAGCGTGTCCGCCGGTCGGGAGCGGGATGGAAATCGCAAGACCGGGCTCCTCGGCGATGCCGGACGGTTCATGACCGAGCCGGTCGATCCGATCATCCCACGCCGCGGCGGGAATCCGGGCCTCGCGTGCCGAGGCGGAAAAGTCCGCATCGTCGTCGTGAGGATGCCACCGTCTGGCCAGCACCGCCCCGATCGCGAGCAGTTGCGTGTTCGTCACCCGTTGTACGCCCGAGGGTGCGGGCGTGCGGACGGGCACACCGTGTTCCAGCAGCTGCCGGAGTTGCCTGCGGTCCACCTTGCCGCTCGCCGTTCGGGGCAGCACGTCCTCCCGGCTTAGGGAGCTCGGTCGGAGGTACACCGGCAGTTCTGCGGCCAATCCGAGCCGGATGCGTGTCTGCAGGGCGTACCACCCGGCGGGATCTTCCGCGAGCACGAACGCGTGCAGCGCGGCATCCTGTCCGTTCGACCAAGGGACCACGGCCGCGTCCAGCACACCCGGGATCCGTCGGATGGCCGCCTCGATTTCCGCCGGCTCAACCCGGAACCCATGGATCTTCACCTGATC
>CAYNRF010000154.1:0-8343 GCA_964399525.1 uncultured Phycisphaeraceae bacterium
CGCCGCCCAGCTCGACCTGCTCCCCCGCATCGGCCCGACCCTCTCCGCCCGCATCGTGGAAGACCGCGAAACCAACGGCCCCTTCGAATCCATCGAAGCCCTGGACCGTGTCAAGGGCATCGGCCCCCGCACCATCCACAACCTCCGCCCCCACGTCACCGTGGACTGATCCCGGTCTTCCGCTTCACCCGGGCCGTGCGGGCGTTCAACCGCCCCGATTCAACCGATCCTTTCTCCCCAGAGCTCCATGAAAGCCACCAATCTCCGCGTGGATCTCGGACGCTCCCGATCCACGCGTCTGTTCCCAAAGTCGCGCACACGTGGTACATTCACGCAGGCATGCCGGACCGCCCCGTTCCGCTCCGTCCGGATGTCACAGGACCCGTGAGATGCGCACCAACCCACCCCCGTCTGTCCGCGGCCCGTTCGCATCCCTGGCTGCCATCGTGTGCGGCTGCATGGCACCCCAGGCCGATGCACAGCCGCACTGCCCTGAGACATGGCGGCTGATGCCCGGAGTCACCCATCCTCTGGACACGGCGACCTTCGTCACATGCCTGGCCGTGCACGACCAGGGCCCGGGCCCGGCGATCTACGCCGCCGGCGTTTTCACCGCAATGAACTCCGTCATCGACAACACCCTCGCGCGAGGGGACGGCTCGGAGTGGACCCCGCTCGGCGGGGTCCGCGGCATCGGCATCAACGGCAGGGTCAACGCCATGCTCGAGTTCAACGACGGCTCGGGCCCCGCCCTCTTCGCCGCCGGAGAGTTCACCTCCGCCGGCTCGGACAGCGCGAGTTCCATCGCCAGATGGAGCGGTGGTGTGTGGTCACCGCTCGGCGGCGGGCTCACCATGAGTATTGTCGATCCAACCCCCGGCCGGGTCACCGCCCTTGCCCTGCACGACGATGGCACGGGAACCGCCCTCTACGCCGGCGGTTTCTTCGGCGCCGCCGGCGGCCAACAGGCGCTCTTCGTCGCACGCTGGAACGGCCAATCCTGGTCGCCCGTCGGGGTCCAAAGCCTCAACGGTCCCGTCGGCGCCCTCGCCGAGTTCCAGGGCGAGCTGTACGCCGGAGGCTCTTTCGGCGGCCTGTCCTACATCGCCAGATGGAACGGCGTCACTTGGTCTCCCGTGGGGGCCGGATTCAACAGCCAGGTCCGAGCCCTGACGGTCCACGACGACGGGTCCGGACCTGCTCTCTATGCCGGCGGCACGTTCACCCAATCCGGAAACATCGCCGTGCAGCATGTCGCACGCTGGGATGGGTCGAACTGGTCCCCGGTCGGCACGGGCACCAACAGCCCCGTCGATGCCCTGCATTCGGTCGAGTATCTCTCCGGCCCGATCCTCTACGCCGGCGGTTCCTTCACCCAGGCGGGCTCGCAGCCCGCCAAGCGGATCGCTCAATGGAACGGATCGTCATGGTCCCCCCTGGCCGGCGGGCTCAACAACACCGTCACCGCGATCCGGCACGCGAACATCGACACCGGACCGGCACTCTTCATCGGGGGCCTGTTCGAAACCAACGGAACCCCGTCCTCCGCCCGCATCATCGCCTGGGCCAAGCCCAACTGCCCCCCGGACCTCAACTGCGACGGCCAGGTCAACTTCTTTGACGTCACCACCTTCATGAACGCCTACAACAACATGGACCCCATCGCCGACTTCAACGGAGACTTCCAGTTCGCCTTCTTCGATATCTCCCTGTTCCTGGCCGCCTACAACGCCGGCTGCCCCTGACCGCCGTGCAAAGGGCCCGAAAAGGGCCCAAAATGTTCGCCCGGCCCCCGTAGCCCCCGCCCCGACGCCCTCCAACCATCAAGGCTGCACGCCCGAACGCGGGCGACCGATCAAGCCATGACCGACCTGGCCAAAATCGCCGAGCGGGACGCACCGGTGCGCGCACTGGCCGAAGCCCTGCGCGCCGGCCGGCGCGTGGTCGCCACCGGCAACATCGGGCCTTCCGTGTCCTTCACCGCGCTCGCCGTCGCCCGCATCATCTCCCGCACCGTCATCGTCGCCTGCGCCCACACCGACGAGGCCGAGGACATCGCCGGCGAGGTAAGCGCCCTCGAACCCGGCGCGGCCACCATTGTCCCCGCCCTCGAACTGGCCCCCGGCGAGACCGGCGTCTCCGCCGAACTCTTCGCCCAGCGCGCCGCCGTCCTCCGCCGCCTCCGCGACGGCCACGCCCCCCGCGTCCTCGTCGTCCCCGTCGCCTCCCTCATGCAGCCGGCCCCCAGCCCGGCCCGCCTCGACACGCTGGTGCGCACCATCCACAGGGGTGACGCCCCCGGCCTGTCCAGCCTCATCGACTGGCTCACCACCGCCGGCTACGACCGCGTCGAAACCGTCGAGGACCCCGGTCAGTTCGCCGTCCGCGGCGGCATCCTCGACATCTTCTCCCCCGTCTCGGGAGACACCGGCCCACCCGCCCCGGTCCGCCTCGATTTCTTCGGCGACGAGATCGACTCCCTCCGCGAGTTCGACCTCGAAACCATGGGCTCCGACCGCGCCCTGGAACGCTGCACCCTCGCCGCCGCCGGCCAGTCCGCCCTCGCCGAATCCAAGGACGACACCTCCGTCCTCGACTACGCCCCGAAGGAATCCGTCGCCCTCCTCGCCGAAACCTTCGAAGTCGTCGAGCAGGCCCGCGGCTCCTTCGAGCGCGTCTCCGACGGCCGCACCGTCTACCCGCCCCCCGCCGTCCTCAAAGCCCTCACCGAACGCACCCACGCCCTGGCCGAACTGAACCAGTTCTCCACCTCCGCCGCCGCGGCCGATGTCCGCGTCGACCTGTCCGTGTCGCCGGTCCCAAGTTTCGACAAGGACGCCGGCCAGGCCGTCCGCGAACTGGCCGAACTCGCAGAGACCGCCCGCGTCGTCCTCGCTTGCACCAGCGACGCCGAATCCGCCCGCCTGGGCGAACTGATCTCGCTCCATGCGCCCGGGACGGACATCGAACGCCGCGTCCTCGACATCCGCCGCGGCATGGTGTGGGGTGAGGACGACCTCCACGACGACGGCAGTGGGGGGGGCGAGAAAATCCTGCGGCGCACCGCCATCGTCCCCTCCGGCGAACTGCTCCACCGCTCCTCCGTCCGCCGCCGCGTCGCCAAGATCCGCGCCGGCCGTGCGATGGACACCTTCCTCGACATCGCCGAGGGCGACTACGTCGTCCACGCCGACCACGGCATCGCCCTGTTCACCGGCCTGGCCGTCCTCCCCGCCGGCGGCACCAAGGACAAAGCCAAAGCCCCCGTCCACCCTTCCCAGAAAAAGTCCGACGACCGCGCGATGGAGGAGTACCTCACCCTCGAGTTCGCCGGCAAATCACGCCTGCACGTCCCCTGCTCGCAGATCGACCTCGTCCAGAAGTACATCGGCGGCTTCCGCGGCAAGCCCCAGCTCTCCACCATCGGCGGCCGCAAGTGGAAGGGCCAGAAGGAACGCGTCGCCGACTCCGTCCGCGACCTCGCCGGCGAACTCCTCCGCGTCCGCGCCGCCCGCGAGCACATGCCCGGCATCGCCTACCCGCAGGACACCCCCTGGCAGACCGAGTTCGAGGCCGAGTTCCCCTACGAGGAGACCGAGGACCAGCTCGCCGCCCTCATCGAGATCAAGAAGGACATGGCCCGCCCCCGCCCCATGGACCGGCTCATCTGCGGCGATGTCGGCTTCGGCAAAACCGAACTGGCCATCCGCGCCGCCTTCAAGGCCTGCGAGTACGGCAAGCAGGTCGCCGTCCTCGTGCCCACCACCGTGCTGGCCGAGCAGCACGAACGCACCTTCCGCAACCGCTTTGCCGACTACCCCTTCCGCGTCGAGTCCCTCTCCCGCTTCAAGACCGATCTGCAACTCAAGGACACCCTGATCAACCTGCGCAAGGGCGCGGTCGATGTCATCATCGGCACCCACCGACTGCTCAGCAAGGACGTCAAGTTCGCCGACCTGGGCCTGGTGATCATCGACGAGGAACAACGCTTCGGCGTCGAGCACAAGGAGGCCCTGCTCCAGCTCCGCATGACCGTCGACGTCATGACGCTCTCCGCGACCCCCATCCCCCGCACCCTGCACATGTCCATGCTCGGCCTGCGCGACATCTCCAGCCTCACCACGCCGCCCGTCGACCGCCGCGCCGTCGTCACCGAGGTCATCCCCTACAACGAGAAGCGCATCACCGCCGCCATCCAGCGCGAACTCGCCCGCGAGGGCCAGATCTTCTACGTCCACAACCGCGTCCACGACCTCCAGTCCGTCGCCGCCCGCGTCAAGGCCCTCGTCCCCGACGCCCGCGTCGTCTGGGGCCACGGCCAGATGGAGCCCCGCGAGCTCGAGGAGGTCATGCTCACCTTCATGCGCCGCGAGGCCGACATCCTCGTCTCCACCACCATCATCGAGGCCGGCATCGACATCCCCACCGCCAACACCATGATCATCGACGACGCCGACCGCTTCGGCCTGGCCGAACTCCACCAGCTCCGCGGCCGCGTCGGCCGCAGCCACCACCGCGCCTACTGCTACCTGCTCCTTCCCCAGGACCGCCCCGTCAAGGAAGTCGCCCAGAAACGCCTCCGGGCCATCGAGGAATACGCCATGCTCGGCGCCGGCTTCAAGATCGCCATGCGCGACCTCGAGATCCGCGGCGCCGGCAACCTGCTCGGCGCCGAGCAGTCCGGCCACATCGCCGCCGTCGGCTACGAGATGTTCTGCCGCCTGCTCGACAATGCCGTCCACCAGCTCACCAACGCCACCGAGGAATCACCCGTCCGCCACACCGCCGTCGACATCGGCGTCTACGGCCTCATCCCCCGCCCCTACATCCCCTCCGACCAGCGCCGCCTCGAGGCCTACCGCCGCCTCGCCTCGGCCGCCACCCCCGCCGAGCTCGACGCGGTCGAGCGCGACCTGCTGTCCGCGTACGGCGAGCCGCCCCCGCCCGCCAAACGCCTCATTCTCCTGGCCCGCCTCCGCGCCGCGGCCCAGCAATGGCAGGTCCGCGCCCTGTCCACCCGCTCCGAGGACGCCGTCTTCATGACCGCCGACCCCGCCCCCCTCGCCGCCGCCCTGACCGCGGCCAACCTCGGCCCCGTCCGCACCGTCGCCCCCGATCTCGCCCAGACCAACGCACGATCCGCGGCGGGCAAAGCCCTTTCCGAGATCTACCTCCGCCCCGCCCCCAGGCTCATGAAGGATCCCCTGGGGCTCGCCAAGGCCCTGCTCCGCGCCCTCGACCGCCCCGCGGCGTCCAACCCGGCACCGCGCGCGGCCGATCTTCTCCGGTGAACCCCACGCGGGCGCGGATCCGTGTTAAGATCCCGGAATGGCCCGAGCGCGTGGGGACCCCACCCGCCGGCCCGGCCAAGGATGGCGAGGTACCCCATGTTCGAATCCAACCAGCCCAAGCAGTCGAGCCAGACGCCGCCCCCCGCGCCGCGCACCCTCTCCCACGCCAAGTTCGACGAGGAACTCGCCAACCTCCGCCGCCGCCTCATCCGCGAGGCCAGCATGGCCATCGACCTGCTCGTCTCCGCCGTCTCCGGCCTGTGGGACCTCGACCACGACCTCGCCCAGAAGATCCGCGCCGGCGAGAACGAGGTCGACACCGAGGAGGTCGCCATCGAGCAGGAGTGCCTGCGCCTGCTCACCCTCGAGCGTCCCTTCGGCCACGACATGCGCCAGCTCGCCTTCTGCCTCAAGGTCAACCAGGACATCGAGCGCGTCGCCGACCACGCCACCTCGCTGGCCAAGATCTGCCTCAAGCTCCAGCAGCCCGCCCCCCAGTGGCCCACCGCCCTGCGCGAGATGGGCGACCGCATCCCGGTCGCCTGCGAGGAGCTGCTGCGCGCCGTGGTCAACTCCGACGTCGAGTCCGCCCGCATGATCCGCGCCAAGGACAAGACCATCGACCAGCTCGACAAGCGCGCCTTCGAGGAGATCCGCGAGCACATCGAGCGCGAGCCCCACAACGCCGCCACCGGCCTGCTCATGTACCGCGCCAGCCGCGAACTCGAACGCGTCGGCGACCTGCTGGGCAACATCGCCGAGGACATCATCTTCCTCGAGACCGGCCAGATCGTCCGCCACTCCAAGCGCAAACTCCAATCCTGACATAGCGCCGACTTCCAGTCAGCCATCCCCGTGGGGCCGACTTTCAGTCGGCCATCCCCGTGGGGCCGACTTTCAGTCGGCCATCCTGGACCGGGCTTCTCCAGCCACGCCGTCGGCCCATCTGTCCGACCTCCGCTCCCCCAACCCCCCTCCCGGATTCCCCCGAACCCTCAGGCGATCCTCCCAGTACACTGCCATCATGCACTGGATCGGCCCCACCCTCCTCGTCCTCTCCCACATCCTCCTCCCCCACGCCCTCCGAGGCCGCACCACCGCCCGCGGCCGCGTCTTCGGGTCGAAATACTCCATCCGATGGTCCAGCTCGGGGTTCAGCAACCCCGTCCCCGCCCGGTTCGCCGCACTCGTCGGCGTCGTCGGAACATTCACGATCGGCAGCTTCGGCGCCTCCAGCCGCGGGCTGAACGCCGGCCGCCCCTCCGGATACTGCGTCATCAGCGCGAACGGATCGCCCGCCTCGCCGAGAAAGATCGCCACCGCCCGCACCGCCACGATCACGCTGCCGCCGCCCACCGCCACCAGCAGGTCCGCCCCCGCCGCCCGCGCCGCCGCCGTCGCCGCCGCCACGGATTCATACGAGGAATCCTTCGCGATCCCGTCGAACACCCCCGCGAACCGCCCGCCCAGACACGCCTCGATCCGCCCCACCACATCCGTCCGCCGCACGATCGACGGCGAGCAGATCACGAAGGCCCGCCCCGCCCCGGCCCTTGTCGCGGCCTCCGGCACCCCGCGCTCGATCGCCCCCGCCCCGCAGGTCAGCCGCCAGTCATACCCCGAAGCCCGGAACACGCTCACCCCTCCGCCCCCGCCGCACCCGAGGCCACCAGCGCATCGATCTCCGCCGTGCCATACCCCAACTCATCCAGCACCGCCCGCGTATGCTCCCCCAGCCGCGGCGCCAGGCTGCGCACCGAAGCCGGACTCTCCGAAAACCGCACCGCCGGCCGCGCCTGCCGCAACCGCCCCTCGCTCGGATGCTCCACCTCCTCGAACAACCCCACCGCCTTCAGATGCGGCTGCTCCTCCACCTCGGCCAGCTTCGCGAACCCCGTATGCGGAACGTCGATCCGCAACAGCAGCGCCTCCCACTCCGCCGTCGTCCGCGTCAGCGCCACCTCGCGCATCTTGTCGTAGATCGCCCCGATATTGCGCGCCCGCGCCACCGGATCGCGCACCGCGAAATCCTCGATGCACTCCGGATGCCCCACCGCCTCGAAGAACGCGCACCAGTTCTCCCCGGAATACGGCAGCATCGTCAGCCACCCATCCTTCGTCCGAACCGGCCGCCGCGCCTTCATCCGCGCATACCCCACCGGCCCATGATCCGGCACGAACGCATGCCCGCCGAACATCTCGATGCTGTTGAACGCCGCGATCGTCTCCAGCATCGGAACCTCCACCATCTGCCCCTCGCCCGTCCGCTCCCGATGCAGCAACGCCGCCACCACCGCGCCCGACAGCGAAACCCCGCAGATCTTGTCGCCGATCAGGCTCGGCACGAACGACGGCTCGTCATCCGTCCCCATCGCCGAGGCAAACCCGCTCGCCGCCTGGATCACCTCGTCGAACGCCGGCCGCGCCGCCCACGGCCCGTCCTGCCCGAACCCCGTCGCCACCGCATAGACCAGGCGCGGATTCAACGCCCGGCACGCCTCATACCCGAACCCCAGCCGCGCCAACCCCGCCGGTCGAATGTTGCTCACCAACGCATCCGCCGTCGGAATCAACCGCCGCAGAACCTCCTTGCCGCCCTCCTGCTTCAGGTCCAAGGCAAGGCTCCGCTTGTTCCGGTTCGCCGCCATGAACTGCCCGCTCATGCCCCGATTGCGGAACACCCCGGAACTGCGCCAACTGTCGCCGGCCAGCCCCTCCACCTTGATCACCTCCGCCCCCCAATCCCCCAAGGTCTGCGTGGCGAACGGCCCGAACAACACACTGGTCAAATCCAGAACCCGCATCCCCGACAGCGGCCCACCCTTCGCCATTCCCAGTCCTCCCGGCAAAGCGCGCAGCCTACGTCATGGCCGGGGGAAGCCAAGAGGGAAGCAAGAAAGCATGTTCTTTTTTGAAAAAAAGAACCAAAAAACTTTCATTCCTTTGAACCGGGCTTGATCGATCACCCATCTCGTTATTCCTCAGAAAATAAAAAAGCCCTCTGCCCTTGGGGGCTTGAGCCGCGAAGCGGATCAAGGGTGGGTGAGGGGTC
>CAYNRF010000155.1:0-8294 GCA_964399525.1 uncultured Phycisphaeraceae bacterium
TCCTTGACGTCGAGGCAGGGGATGACGCGCAGGGCCAGCACCGGCGTGCTCCGGAGCGGACGTCTGTCCAGGTCTGGACGTGTCCGGGTTGCGGGGCTCGCGCGGGGATGCGCGAGGCGCGCGATGTGCGCCCCGCGCGCCCGGTGGTCAAGCCGTGGCGCTGGTTGCGGGCCTATTCGGTGCGCGGCAGCTGCAGCGCCCGGGCAGCCTGCAGATGCTCCCTCATCGCCGGCAGGAATCGTTGGGCGTAGGCCTTGAGCGCCGGGACCTCGCCATTCTCGGCAAAGGTCTCATAGGCGCGGACGGTCCATTCATGCGCTTCCACCTGCTGCTCCACATAGTAGCGGTTCAGCATGTCCACGCTCTCCTGCCGGCGCAGGGTGAGCAGCCGCTCGGTGTGGCTGTCGTTCATGGCGCCGGGGGTGCGCGTGCTGGCCTCCGGCAGGCTGCCGAGGATCTCGGCCATCATGCTGTGCTGCTCGAGCATCCGCTGCGCGTAGTCGCGGATCTGCGGATGCGCGCTCCGAGCGAGCAGGAGGCGGCTGGACTCGATCTCGAAGTTGTTCCCGCTGGTGGCGATCTGAACGAAGACGTCCGCGCCGCGCCCGGTGGCGGCCAGGCGGTCGATCAACTGCTCGATCAGGCCCTGGGCATGGGCGGGAGCGGTGGCAGCGGCGGTAAAGGCGAGGGTCATCAAGGCGCGTCGGCGCATCGTCTGTCTCCGGTTCCTGGCGTAGGATCGGAAACAATCCAGGCCCGCGGTGGGTTTCCTCCGCCCCGGTCCGATTCAGGACCGGCCGAGCAGGCGACCGAGCCGCAGGCGCAGCCGCGTGCCGGTCAGCTGCCAGCGCGCGATCAGCCGCGCCTCCATCGCCTCGACCTGGTTGACCGCACCCGGCCAGCGGTCGGAGATCCAGCCCATCCCGCGATGCGCCCAGAAATACTGGTGCCGCAGCACGAACAGGCCGAGCGCAAGGAACAGGAAGCCCTGCAGGAAGGGCAGTACGAGGCCCAGAACGCCCAGACTCAGCAGGCTTATGCCGGCTGCCTTGCGCCGGGCCGAAGGCCGGAATTCCATCATGCGGGCGCAGATGGTTGCGCGGCCGGCCGGCTGCAACGGTCGGCCGGAGACGAGCTTCGCGCCGTAGCAGGTTCCGCCCCGCGAACCCGGCGGGGGAGAAGCTTCTCCTCCCATCCGCCGCGGTCACATCATCCCGCGCTTCTGCGTTGACGTGCCCGAACGGAGCGTGGAGGTATCCGCCGCGTCACCGGCGCGAGCGCATACCCGCCGCGGCAGGAGCAGGAGAGACGACATGCTGCCCATCAACCAGAAGGCGCCAGACTTCGAGGCCGACACCACGATCGGCCGCATCCGCTTCCACGAATGGATCGGCGATTCCTGGTGCATGCTGTTCTCGCACCCGAAGGACTTCACGCCCGTCTGCACGACCGAGCTCGGCACCATGGCGGGCCTTGCCGACGAATTCGCGAAGCGCAACTGCAAGATCATCGGGCTGAGCGTCGACCCCGTCGACTCCCATGCCAAGTGGTCGGAGGACATCCGCGACGTCACGGGCTTCAAGCCCGACTATCCGATGATCGCGGACACCGACCTCAAGGTGTCGAAGCTCTATGGCATGCTGCCGGCCGGAGCGGGCGAAACCTCGGAGGGCCGGACGGCGGCGGACAACGCCACGGTGCGCACCGTGTTCATGATCGGGCCCGACAAGCTGATCAAGCTGGTGCTGGCCTATCCGATGACCACCGGGCGCAATTTCGCGGAGATCCTGCGCGCGCTGGATTCCCTCCAGCTCACCGCGAAGCACAAGGTGGCGACGCCGGCGAACTGGCAGCAGGGCGACGACGTGATCATCGCCGGCTCGGTCGGCGAGGAGGAGGCACGCCAGAAATTCCCGGATGGCTGGCGCGCGCCGAAGCCTTATCTGCGGATCGTCAAGCAGCCGACGGGCTGATCTATCCTCCGCGCGCCGGCGGCCTCCGCGCGCCGGCGGCGTTCAACGCCGCCGGCGCAGCATCCGCATGGCCTCGCGCAGGTCGAGGCCGCCGAGCAACTGCGCAGCACCGAAATAAGTCAACATGCCGGCGCCGATCAGCAGGCCGACCGCCAGCAGCCGCGCCCAGCCGCCCGACACTGGGAACAGCGCCAGCTCCAGCACTGCCAGCATCGCCGCCATGACGCCGGCCGCCAGAAACAGCCGCGGCACGGCGCGGCGCAGCCGCCGATCGAGCACGAGGCCGCGCCGGCGGAGCAGCAGCCATCCGAGCACCGCCACATTCACCCAGGCCGCGAGCGAAGTGGCCAGCGCGATGCCGACATGCGCGAGGAAGGGCGTGAGCGCCAGGTTGAGCACCAGGTTCAGCGCCACGATCGCGAAGCCGACCTTCACCGGCGTCGCGGTGTCGCCGCGCGCGAAGAAGCCCGGCGTCAGCGTCTTCACCAGCACGAAGGCCGGCAGCCCTACGGCATAGGCGACGAGCGCCGCGGCGGTGGCGCTTGCCGCCGCCTCGCCGAAGGCGCCGCGCTCGAACAGGGCGGAGACGATCGGCATGGCGATCACCGCCATCGCGAAGGCGGCCGGCAGCGCGAAGGCCAGCGAGAGCTCGATCGCGCGGTTCTGGCTGCGATGCGCCGAGAGCGGCTGCCCGCTGCGCAGCTGGCGCGACAGCAGCGGCAGCAGCGCGGTTCCCACCGCCACGCCGATCACGCCGAGCGGCAGCTGCGCCACCCGGTCGGCATAGTACAGGAAGCTGACCGCGCCGGCGGGCAGCAGGCTTGCGATGACGATGTCGATGGCGAGGTTCAACTGCGTGACGCCGGCGCCGACCAGGCCGGGGAGCATGCGCCGCAGCACGCCGCGCACCGCGGGCGTCAGCCGCGGGCGCGACGCCGGGTTGATCGCCATGCCCGCGCTGCGCGCCGCCACCAGCACCAGCGCCAGCTGCGCGACGCCGGAGGCCAGCACGCCCCAGGCCAGCGCGTGGCCAGGCGTCGCGACATGGGGCGTCAGGCCGAGCAGCGCCGCCATCGCGATCACGTTGAACAGCACCGGCGCCGCCGCCGCGGCGGCGAAGCGGTCCATCCCGTTCAGCACGCCCGAGACCAGCGCGGCGAGGCAGATGAACAGCAGATAGGGGAAGGTGATGCGCGTGAGCTCGACGGCCAGCGGGAAGCGCACCGTCTCGCCCACGAAGCCGGGGGCCAGCACGAACAGGACCTGCGGCATGAAGACGATGCCGAGGATCACCAGGCTGGACAGCCAGATGGTCATCAGCCCGGCCAGGCTGTTGGCCAGTTCCCGCGCCTGGCGCGCGCCCTCCACGGCATAGGTGCCCGCGAAGGCGGGCACGAAGGCGGCATTGAAGGCGCCCTCCCCGAACAGGCGGCGGAACAGGTTGGGCAGCTTCAGCGCCACGAAGAAGGCGTCCGCCACCGGCCCGGCGCCCAGCCTGGAGGCGATCAGCATGTCCCGGGCGAAGCCGAGGATGCGGCTCGCCATGGTCCAGCCGCCGACGGTGAAGACGCCATTCAGCACGGGGCGGGTCTAGAGCAGATCGGGCGAGGCTGGAATCGGCCGGGACCGTGAATCGCGTGCCTGCGGGGCTGGGCTGCACCAGGCCCGCGTGCCGACCCGGCCAGCCGCACGAAGCTGAAACCTTCGTGCGGCCGGCCTGAGGGTGACGGCGCCACGCGGCCGACGCTTGCCCCGGAAGGCTCCGGCGCCTAGGTGATGGGGGAAGGCGGGCCACCCTCGCGCGGTCCGCGCCCCCCAGAGCGGCGAAATCCGAACCATTCCCCCATGAGTGAGAACAACAACACCCCGAGCCCGGCAGACCCGCCGGGCGCCCAGGCGGGCGAGTCTGCCGCGCCCCCCCAGCAGACCGAGGCCGAGCGCCTGGCCGCGCTGGAGGCCGAGGTGCAGGAGCTGCGCGACAAGTGGCTGCGCGCCGAGGCCGAGATGCAGAACCTGCGCACCCGCGCCAGGCGCGAGGCGGAGGAGGCGCGGCTTTTCGCCGTGCAGAAATTCGCCCGCGACGTGGTGGAGACGGCCGAGAACCTGCGCCGCGGCCTCGACAGCCTGCCTCGCGCCGAGGAGGGCGAGCCGGAGCTGCTCGCCAAGCTGCGCAACGGCTTCGAGGGCGTGGAGCGCGGCTTCGTGGCGGTGCTGGAGCGCCACGGCATCCAGAGGCAGGACCCGCAGGGCAAGCCCTTCGATCCCGAACACCACCAGGCGATGTCCGAGCAGCCGGCGCCCGAGGGCGTGGAGCCCGGCACGGTGATCCAGGCCTGGACGCCGGCCTGGACGCTGAATGGAAGGCTGCTCAAGCCGGCGATGGTGGTGGTGGCGGCGGGTGAGCGGCCGAAGGAATAGTTCGCGGGGCCGGCGTCCCGCAGGGTCATAGAATCCGCCGGAGCGGGCCGCCCGCGCCTGATCGCTCAGCGCTGCAGCTAGGGCGCTCCGCGGTCGTGGCCACATCTCGGACCTGATGATGCGCTGCCCGGGCCGGAAAGCCTACCGGCCAGGGATCCTGCGCCGACCGCTGTCCCCTAGGGCCGGCAGATCGACGCGCGTGGTACGACTCTACGGATCTCCAGCGGAGTTGTCTGGCTGAGTTCTGTTCAGCCTGCCTCTAATTTTCTACCCCGCGTAAACAGTTGAGCGAAATTAACCATCCTCCGAATGGCGTGATAACAAAAGATTCTGCGCTGCGCGATCCTATGACTGGGCGGCCCAAAGTAATAAAGTCCGAATTATTCTCTCGGTTCAACAATCCGCCCGACGTTCAGGAGGATGGTATGAGCTGCTATCCCGTTTCATTTACTATTCCGGGCGACGAAAAATGCCCACCCGTCTTGATTACATTGCTGGAAGTGGCAGGGGGGGTTCAGGTCACCGCGAAGGTTGACACGACATCGGGCCTGACCGGCGACCTTCGCGGCCTTTTCTTCCAGCTGTCCGGCGCCAACCTTGCCGGCATCTCGGTGACCGGCGCGGACGTCACCGAATTCCAGGCCGAGGAAAACGAGATCTCCGATCTTGGCCAGGGCGCCAATGTGAACGGGTTGCCGCAGGGGCCCTACGACCTGGGCGTCGAGATCGGTACTCAGGGTGTCGGCAAGGACGACATTCAGGAGACGACCTTCGTCGTCGCGGGCGTCACGCTCGATGCCTTCGAAAACATGGATCTCGCCGCGCGGCTGACCAGCGTTGGCACGATCGGCGGAAGCCGCGCCGACTCCTGCAAGAGCCCCGGCAAGGTGCCGGACTTCTCCGACGTCTCGGGGATGAAATACCATGACCTGGACGGCGACGGCGTGAAGGATGCCGGCGAGGGCGGCGTCGCGGGCGTCACGATCTACATAGACAAGGACAATGACGGCGTCCTCGACCCCGGCGAGTGCAAGACCACCACCGACGCTCAGGGGAACTACAGCTTCGACAACCTTCCGCCCGGCACCTACACGATCCGCGAGGACCTGTCCGGTGCGGCCTGGTCGGACTGGTACCAGACCTCGCCGGCGGACGGCCACACCGTCGCCGTCAGCGGCACCGACGTGACAGGCAAGAACTTCGGCAATGCGCGCTACGCCGAGGTGAAGGTCTGCAAATACCTGGACAAGGACGGCGACGGCACGATCGAGCCCGGCTACGGCGAGTACAAGCTCGGCGCCGGCTGGGTCTTCGCGATCGACCTGAACAAGGATGGCGACTACGCCGACGCCGGCGAGAAGAAGACCACCGACAGCACCGGCTGCGTCACCTTCGACAAGCTGAAGGTCGGCGTCGAGTACACCGTCGTAGAGCTGCTGACGGATGCGCAGAAGGCCCAGGGCTACTACCAGACGGCCGGGATCGGGGCCACCGTGAAGCCGACCCTGTCGAACCAGGTGTTGCCGGAACTCAAGATCGGCAACGTGAAATACGGCAAGGTCGAGGTCTGCAAATACGAGGACAAGAACGGCGACGGCAACCGCGACTACGGCGAGGGCCCGCTGGCCGGCTTCAAGATCTGGGTCGATCTCGACAAGGACAGCGTGGTCGATGCCAACGAGACGCAGGTCACCGATGCCGATGGCTGCGTCACCTTCACCAGCCTGAAGATCGGCGAGACCTACACGGTGAAGGAGATCCTGACCGCCGAGCAGGAGAAGATCTGGAATCAGACCGACGCCGACCCGGCCACCGTCAAGGCCAGCTACTCCGGCCAGAAGGTCAAGATCGACTTCGGCAACCAGAAGAAGACCGGTGCGATCGAGGTCTGCAAGTACCACGACAAGGATGGCGACGGGAAGATCGAACCCGGCTACGGCGAGTACAAGCTCGGCGCCGGCTGGATCTTCGCGGTCGACCTGAACAAGGATGGCGACTACGCCGACGCCGGCGAGAAGAAGACCACCGACAGCACCGGCTGCGTGAAGTTCGAGGGGCTCGAGATCGGCAAGAGCTACGAGGTCGTCGAGCTGCTGACCGATGCGCAGAAGGCGCAGGGCTGGTATCAGACGGTGGGCGAAGGCGGCATCGACGTGACGCCCGGCTACGACCTCAAGAAGGTCGCCTTCGGCAACGTGAAATACGGCAAGGTCGAGGTCTGCAAATACGAGGACAAGAACGGCGACGGCAACCGCGACTACGGCGAGGGCCCGCTGGCCGGCTTCAAGATCTGGGTCGATCTCGACAAGGACAGCGTGGTCGATGCCAACGAGACGCAGGTCACCGATGCCGATGGCTGCGTCACCTTCACCAGCCTGAAGATCGGCGAGACCTACACGGTGAAGGAGATCCTGACCGCCGAGCAGGAGAAGATCTGGAATCAGACCGACGCCGACCCGGCCACCGTCAAGGCCATCTACTCCGGCCAGCAGATCAAGATCGACTTCGGCAACCAGAAGCAGCCGGACGACGACTGCTTCCCGACCATCCCCGATATCTCGAACTTCGTCCTTTACTTCCAGACCGACTACGATGACGGTGACGAGGGCGATGACGAGGATGGCTTCTTCACGGTGAAGATCGACAGCGTCGGCGACAAGAGCATCGACCTGGACGACCAGCTCGACGATGTGCTGGCCTTCATCCAGGACGAGCATCCCGACCTGGACATCGAGACCCTGGTCGGGGTGGCGGTGAAGGGCGGCAACAGCGGCACGAACTTCTACAGCGTGGATGAGGAGCCCTGCGACCCGATGCCGGAGCCGGTTCCGGGCGGCACCTTCATCGAAGCCGACAAGCTCGACCGCACCTACACCTACGACGACGTGTTCGCCTGAGACGACGTGTCCCGGTCGTCCGGGCCGTCCCGCACTGCCCGAGTGCGCGGTCCGGACGATCGGCAGGGCAGCCCCGGCGGGCTGCCGTTGGCGGAGCAGGGGCCTCAGGGGCCGCTGCTCCGCTCGCCTGCCGGCGCGCCAGGGAGATTGCGACAGTCGGCATCACAGCATCGGCCTGATCCGACGCCGCCGCATCCGGATCCAGACGAAGGCGGCCACGGCCGGCACCAACGCCGCCAGCACCGCATCGCCGCTCACCGCGCCCGGCCAGGGCAGCGGCTTCAGAGCGTAGCCCAGCAGCGACAGCACATAGTAGGTGATCGCCGCGACGGAGAGCCCCTCCACCGTCTCCTGCAGGCGGAGCTGCGCGCGGCCGGTGTCGGCCATGGCCGCAAGCAGCTTCTGGGTCTGCGCTTCCTGCGCCACTGCGACCCGGGCGCGCAGCAACTCCACCGCACGGGCGCAGCGGGTGGAGAGCGTCGCGATCCGCGTCCGCGCCGCATCCACCGTCGCCATCGCCGGATCCAGCCGCCGCTCCAGGTATTCCGACAGCGTCGGCAGGCCGTGCAGCCGCTGTTCCCGCAGCACCTGCAGCCGCCGCCCGACCAGCGCGTGATAGGCCCGCGCGGCGGAGAAGCGGTCCGCCGTGATCGCGGCCTGCTGCTCGATCCCGGTGGCGAGGTCGGTCAGCTCCTCGAGCGCGGAGCGTTCCTCCTCCAGCTCGCTGAGGCCGGGCAGGCGGCTGGCGATGCCCGCCAGCCGCTCCGAGGCGCGGGCGAGCTCGGTGGTCGCCGCGCGCGCCGCCGGCAGCGCGAGCAGCGCCAGCATCCGGTAGGTCTCGATCTCCCACAGCGCCTGCGCCAGGCGGCCGGCGGTGGCGGCGGTCATGCCGTGGTCCTGCAGCAGCAGACGGGTGAAGCCGTCCGGGCCCAGGCGGAAATCGGTCCAGCACGTGGCCGCGCCGGCGCTGAGATTCGCCGCCGCCAAATTGTCCGGCACGAAGCAG
>CAYNRF010000156.1:0-1497 GCA_964399525.1 uncultured Phycisphaeraceae bacterium
CCGGGTTCGGGCGTCTCGTCACCCGTCTCGAAGGGCTCGGCCAGATCCGCGCCGGGGTCACCCGCGACAAACAGGGTGATGAACGCCGTCAGGTCAAAGAACGTCACCGAACCGAACGGTTCGGCCAGGTCCGCCGGCCCGCACGGCCCGGAGAAGTTCTGCGGCAGGAACACATACGCGGCCCCGTTCCACACGCCGAAATCGTCGTCGAACGCCGCGCCCACGATGGCGACCTGCCCGTCGATCGCCGCGGCATCGCCGAAGCCCTGGCTCGGCCGCGAGTCCCGGGCGATGAAATCCCCGATCACATCGCCGGATTGGGCGTCATAGAGCTTGACCGTGCCCCGTCCGGCCGGCCGGCCGACCAGCACCCGCCCGTCGTCCACCGCCACCGCGGACCCGAACCCGAACTCGGTATCATCGACCAGCCGGTGGGTCTGCTCGCCGGTCGCCAGATCGAAGATGAACACCGGCGGGTTGTCCGTGTACACCGTGGTGGCGACCACCGCGATGTCGCCGTCCAGCGCCACCCGCTCGCCGAATTTCATCCCGAAGGCGGGCTCGTCCGCGAAGAACTTGCCGACTTGCGTGTTGGTGGTGAGGTTGAACTCGAACACCGACCCGGCATTGATCATCGTCGGCGTGAACCTGTCGCGCGGCGTTCCCGCGATCAGCCGGTCACCGCTGACGGCGAACGACTGACCGAAGTCCAGGCAGCAGCGCGGATCCACCGGTCGCAGGTCGATGATTTCTTCCCCGGTGGTCGCGTTGAAGCGGTAAATCGCGCCCCGGACGCCCGACCCGGGCGCTCCCACGAACGCATCGCCCCCGGCGAGAGCGACCGACCTGCCGAACCCATCCAGCGATTCCCGCGTCGAGGGCTCCAGTTCCGCGATCTGCTGTCCGGTCAACGCATCGAAGACGAACGCCACGCCCGCGCTCTGCAACCCGTCCACGGTCCGTCCGGGCGCCCCGATCACGACCGTCGTTCCCGAGATCGCCACCGATGTGCCGAACTGGTCCGACGCAGCCGCGTCCGCCGCCTCGAGGCGGAACAGCTCGACCGGGTTGCTCGGATCGCTCACATCCAGGATGTACGCCGCACCCGCCGAGCTCCCCGCCGCGCTGTTCCGCGGCGCGCCCACCACCGCCAGATGCCCGTCGATAGCGACCGCGCTGCCGTACCGCCCGGCCAGTTCCGCGTCGGACGCAAAGACCTTCGCGGTGTCCAGCACCAACTGCCCGGAGGCCGAGGCAACCCCCGCCCCGAGGACAACAAATACAGCGAGCGGGCGACGAGCGATGAACATGGGGGTCTCCTGTGTGATTCAGGGGAAAATGGTTTGGGTCTTTCCCTTGCATCCTAACCGATTTCGTACCCACGCTCACGCCGAAACTTCCACATCGGCAACCTCATAGGCGCGAACCCGCGCCTTGCATCCGCCGCCTCAAGAGGCAAACCCCTTCCACGCATCGACTTCCATACCATCACCCGTG
>CAYNRF010000156.1:1507-6248 GCA_964399525.1 uncultured Phycisphaeraceae bacterium
GGGCCCCCCCCCGCCCCCCCTGTTTCCGCCCTCGCCACCCCCCTCACCCTGCGGGCCCCCGCCGGCTCGGTCGCCCTGGAGACCAACCTCCTCCTCGCCCCCATCGCCGGTTGGTGCGAGCTGGCCTGGCGGCTGACCGTCCGCGAATGCGGCGGCGTCGGCCTGGCCTGCACCGACCTGCTCAGCCCCCAGGGCCTGCTCTGCTCCTCCGAGACCTCCTACGACCTCGCCCGCACCCACGACCTCGACAAGCCCATCGGCATGCAGCTTTATGGCGCGGACCCCCAGATCCTCGCCGAGGGCGCCCGCTGGTGCGCCGATCACGGCGCGACGGTCGTCGACATCAACATGGGCTGCCCCGTCGACAAGGTCTGCAAGAAGGACGGCGGCAGCAAGCTCATGTGCAACCTTCCCAACACTTTCAAGGTCTTTGAGGCCGTCCGCGCCGCCCTGCCCGACCACATCCCCCTGACCGCCAAGATGCGCCTGGGCTGGGACGAGGCCGCCTACGAGGCCGGCGTCGCCTGCGATCTGGCCGTCGGCCTGTGCCAACGCGGGGCCGCCCTCATCACCGTCCACGGCCGCACCACCGAGATGAAGTTCACCGGCCAGTGCCGACGCGAGGGCATCAGACGCGTGGTCGAAGCAGTGGGGGAGTCGACCGGCCGCTATGACGGAAGCGCCACGGGCGGCGTCCCCGTGATCGGCAACGGCGACGTCCGCGAGCCGCACGATGTCCTGGACATGATGTCCGAAACCGGCTGCGCCGGCGTGATGATCGGCCGCGGCTCCTTCGGCAACCCCTGGATCTTCGCCGAGGCGTGGGCCTTGCAGAAGGGGCTTGCCACTGGGGACCAGCCACTCGGAATGAACTCTTCCTCCCAAGTGGCAAGTGGCCAGTCCCAAGTCCCTTCCGACTCGGCCCGCCTGGACACCATCGCCGCCTACTTCGACCGCATGATCGAGTTCCGCGGCGAGCACCACGCCATGCACGTCATCCGCCAGAAGATCTCCTGGCTCGGCAAGACCATCAACCGCGGCCACTGCAAGGCCCTCAAGAACGCCGTCCGCCTCGCCAAAGCCCCCGCCGAAGTCCACGCCGCCCTCGAAGCCTGGCGCAGCGGCGAACTGCGCAAAGAAGCCGAGGCCCTCATCGAGCCCGCCTCCTGCGAGCCCGGAGCGTAAGCGACGGGGTCCAGTTCCCACCCGCGTGCGTCAGCACGCGGACTCCGCTGTTCGTCAACTCCCCGCAAATATCGCAATCAGCCCCGCCACGAAAATCAAAGAGCCGCACCCCCCTCCCCATCCTCAGTGCGGCACTTCCTTCACCGCGTTGCGATTCCACGCCGGCACCCGCACCGTGATCGGCCCGTCGCCCTTGATGAAGCACTGGCACGACAGGCGGCTGTTGCGCTGCAGGCCCGGCGCTTCCTCCACGCGGTCGTCCTCTTCCTCTTCCGACTCGGTCAGCGAGTCCATGCCCTCGTCGATGTACACATGGCAGGTCGAGCAGGCGCACACGCCCCCGCAGGCGTGCTCGATGTTGATCCCGTGCTCGACCGCCACCTCCAGCAGGTGCTCGCCCTTGGCCGCCATGAACTCGTGTTCTTTCGCCGTGGGGTCCGAGCCGGTGAAGTGATCGTCGTCGATCATCCCGTCCGGGTTTTCAAGGATGTACTTGACCTTCACGGTCGCCGGGCCGTGGTCGTGGTCGCTGCGTCGAAGATGCATAGACTGCCTCTGCTGGGGAAATTGGACCAGAAACTTGGAATCATTCTAGACATGGGGCCCCGCCACGCCCATCCTTCCGATCGCCCAACCACCCCCGGACCAGCCCTTCTCTCCAGGTCGTTTCGCGGATCACGCACGCCCGATGCACGCCCAGCCTTCCAGTGAGATCGACCTGACCGTCGTCGCCCCCGCCCGCGACGAGGCCGACAACATCGATCTGCTCGTCGCCCAGGTCCATGAGGCCCTCGCCCCCACCGGCCTGGCCTTCGAGTTCCTCATCATCGACGACGCCTCGACCGACGCCACCCCCGACCGCGTCCGCGCCCTGATGCCCGAGCGTCCCTGGCTCCGCGTGATCAGCCTGCCCCCGTACCTGGTCAAGGGTCAGGGCAGGGGCAACGGCCAGTCCGCCGCCTTCCGGGTTGGCTTCGCCGCCGCCCGAGGCCGCCTGATCGGCGTGCTCGACGCCGACCTCCAGAACGACCCCGCCGACCTGGCCCGCATGGTCGCCCACCTCCACGCCACCAACGCCGACTTCGTCCAGGGCGACCGCTCCGCCGCCCGTCGCCAGGGCGACCCGTGGATCCGCCAGGCCGGCTCGGTCGTGGGCCGCGTCTTCCGGCGCCTGATCCTGGGCGACGCCATCCGCGACACCGGCTGCTCGCTCCGCGTGATGAAGCGCGAGATCACGCACCACCTGCCGCTCGAGTTCAAGGGCATGCACCGCTTCATCCCCGTCACCGCCCGCCGACTGGGCTACACCGTGGTCGAGATGCCCGTCGCCCACCGCCCCCGCCACGCCGGCGAGCCCAAATACGGCCTGGGCATCGTGCAGCGGGCTCTCCCCGGCCTGATCGACTGCTTCGCCGTCCGCTGGATGTCCAGCCGCCGACGCATCCCCGGCACGCCCGTCGAGCACACCGCCGCGGAGGCCATCCCATGAAGCCCGGCCCGATCGTCGCGATGATCGCCCTGCTCTTCGTGGGCATGTGGCTGGTCCTCCAGCCCACGCTGCGCCGCGGCAGTTCGGACTACGAGGTCCGGGTCGGCTCGATGGAAATCCTCCTCGCTCGCATGCCCGACACCGACCCCCCGTCGTATCGGGTCATTTCCCCGTCCGAGATGGCGGGCACGGTCGTGGCGCCGGATCAGATCGACGACTTCATCGCGGCCCGGCTCGACGCCTGGCTCCAGCAGCCCGCCTGGGAGCGCACCCTGCTGGGCTTTTTCAACATCACCCGCTGGTCCACCTTCGGCTGGGTCGTCATCGGGCTCGCCGGGCAGGCCGCTTTCTTCGGGCGGATGATGGTCCAGTGGATCATCTCGGAACGCAGCCGGGTTTCCACGGTGCCGGAAATCTTCTGGTGGTTCAGTTTCGCCGGGGGCGTCTTCCTGTTCGTGTACTTTGTGTGGCGCAAGGACATCGTCGGCGTGCTCGGACAGGCCACCGGGGTGGTGATCTATGCTCGCAATCTCCGATTGATTTCCAAGCAGCACGCCCGCGTCCGTGCCGCCGCCGACGCCGAGTAACCCCCCCCCCCGCCCCCGCCCCCGCCCCCGCACCCCGCACCTGCCGCCCGTCACGCTGGTCTGGAGGAAACGCCCGATGCGAGTCACCATGGACGGTCAGACCATCTCCGACGACGCCCCCAGCGTCGCCCGGGCCATCGAACTGGCCCGCCACCAGTCCGACGCCCGCGGCCGCCTGATCATCGAGGTCCTCGCCGACGGCCGCCCCGCCGCCGACCTGCTCGACCGCCTGCCCGCGGACACCGCGGGGGTGACCGAACTCGGCGTGACCACCGCCGACAAGTCGCTGTTCCTGCGTGAGACGCTCTTCGACGCCCGCGACGCCCTCGAACGCACCCGTGCCGACCAGCAGACCGCCTCGGCCCTGGTGGACGCCGGCGAAGTGGCCAGCGCGCTCGGTTCGCTCCGCGGCATCGTCGAGGGCTGGCAGCTCGTCCGCTCCGTGGTCGATCAGGCCGCCACGCTGCTGGAGGTCCCGCTCCACCAGCTTCACGCCGACGCCACGCCCGGGGACGAGGTCATCCGCGCGCTGGCCGCCGATCTCGTCGCGCTGCGCGACGCGGTCGCGCGGGAGGACTGGTCGGCCCTCTCCGACACGCTGGCGTGCGATCTCGACACGCGGGCCGGGCAGTGGCTCGGCCTGGTGGCCGCCCTGACCGATCGCGCCGCCGGGGTGAGCACCCCGTGACGAGCCGGGCGTCCGCCAACGCGGTCGATGCCCTGATGGAGCAGGCCTGCGCCTCGCTCGCCCGCACCCGCTATTTCCTCGCCGCCGACGAGTGCCTGCGCGCCCTGGCGCTGGCCCGCCGGGCCGACGACTTCGAGCGCATGGCCCGCATCTGCCTGCCGCTGCAGGAAGCCCGCCGCTGGATCCGCCAGGAGGCCCTGGACACGGGACGCGTCACCGTCGTGTCCGCCCCGGCCGACCTGGGCCCCAGCCCCGCGGCGGGCTGCTACCTCGTCCAGCCCCCGCTCATCGGCGTCGACGCCCGGCAGATCCGCCAGCAGGCGTGGGCCCTGCAGATCCCGGTCTTCGTGCTCTGCCGCGAGCCCCGCACCCGCCAGGACCAGTGGCCCATCGTCGGCGTGGGCGAGCGCGTGGCCCGCGTCCGGATCGATCCCCCGCCCGCCGCCGAGCGCTGGACGCCCGAGACCGGCCTGCCAAGGCCGATGGCCGGCGATCGGATCACCGGCCCGATCAGCGTCGATTGGTTCGCCCGCGCGGGCGAGGAACTCGGCGACCAGGCCATCGTCGAGGCCGGCGCCGCCGCCGAAGAGCACGACCCGCCCGCGTGGGTCGTCGACGACTTCCTGGACTTCATCGAGGCCTGCCCCGAGCACGAGAAGTTCATGCAGGCCCTCGCCGAGGCCTGCCGCGCCGCCATCGGCACCACCACCCCGCGCGACCGCCGCCGCCGCCGCGGCGTGGCCGACCCGTTCTCGTTCTGATTTGCTGTCAGTGCCCGCCCGCGCCCCGCGG
>CAYNRF010000156.1:6258-8162 GCA_964399525.1 uncultured Phycisphaeraceae bacterium
ACTCCCGGAACCCACCCGAAGGAGACCGCCATGCCTGCCATGACGAACCGATCCACGCCCGGCCGCACGGTCCGCCGCCGCGTGCTCGCCACGCTCCTGCTCCTGACCGTCCTGCCCGCCGCCGCCTGCAGCAGCGCCGGCGAAGGCGCCTTCAGCGGCGCGGCCATCGGCGCCCTCGGCGGCCTGGCCATCGGCTCGCTCAGCGGCGACGCCGGCGAGGGCGCCGCCATCGGCGCCGTGTCCGGTGCGATCGTCGGCGGCGTCATCGGCGACCAGAACGATCGCAACAGCCGCGCACGCGGCGCCACGGCATGCCCGCACGGGCACACGCGCCGGCATTCCGGCTGCTGCGACTGACACACGCGCAAACGCCGGCGCATGAGCGAAGATTCATGCCATCCGCCAATCGCGTGATTCTTCACGCGTGCGAGCAGCGATCTCATCCCCAGGTCCGGCGGTTCTGTCGCGAGAACCGATCGTTTTCCTTGCGTTCTCCGCATGGCGCGGGCACATGGAGTGTGCGGCATCGCGACTTCTGTTCGCGACGCACGCGCCCGGATCGTCCGGGCCCCATGCACACCACACCCGCACAGCACATCAGGAGGAATGAAGAGATGAACACCAGAATCGCACTCGCCGCCGCGGGCCTGCTCGCGCCCGCCGCCGCCGCCAACCACGTCGACTTCATGGTCGACGGGCAGTTCAACATCAGCGGCCCGGGATCGACCGTCGTGTCGGGCGACACCGCCAACATCCTCGGCGGGCTCCGCTTCGTCGGCATCGACTCGGTCAACGCGGGCGACGCCGTCGCCGAAAAGCTCGACGGACAGAACTTCATGACCTTCACCAACAACAACGGGGCGGCCGGCGTGCTCACGCTCGACTACGGCGACTTCGCCGGCGGCAACGGCCCGCTCAACGCGGACTTCGACACGCAGTGGAACTTCCTGGCCGTCGAGGTCATCGATGCCAGCGGCTTGGGCGCGCTGTCCGTGTCGTTCGAGAGTTCGGCGGGCACCGGCTTCACCGCCGCCCGGACCGTCGACAGCGCCGGTACCTACTACTTCGCGTTCAACGCCGCCGGGCTCGACCTGGTTGATTTCGGCGACATCGACCGCGTGGGTGTCCGCCTGGCCGCCGATGCCGACGCCGACTTCACCATCGGCGGGATCACCCGCGAGGTGGTGCCCACGCCGGGCGCTCTGGCGATCCTGGGCGTCGGGACGCTGATCACGATCCGCCGCCGCCGCTGATCACCTTCGCACGCACCGCACCACCCGATCGCCCGCCACCCGCGTCCGCCATGCCCCGGCGGACGCGGGGGCGGCGGGGTGGGGGCGTGGAGTGGGTGGGGGTTTGGGATGAGTCTGCAGAGCCAGATGACGGGCGGCCCAGCACGGTGGCGCCCTATTCTTGCGTCCCATGCCCGACGCCAGACTCCTCGAAACCTTTCCCAGCCCCTCCGACACCCCCTTCGTGATCGAGCACATCTCGGAGGAGTTCACCTCGGTCTGCCCCAAAACCGGCCACCCTGACTTCGGCGACGTCCTGCTCCGCTACCAGCCAAAGGCGGCCAGGGCCGGCGGCACCTGCGTCGAACTCAAGAGCCTGAAGATCTACTACCAGAGCTTCCGCAACGAGGGCATCTTCTACGAGGCCGTCACCAACCAGATCCGCGACGACCTCGTCCGCCTGATGCAGCCCGAGTGGCTCCAGATCGTGACGATCTGGAAAGGCCGCGGCGGCATCAAGAGCAACATCCGGGCCGACTTCGGTGCGGTGCCGGGGCACTACCTCGGTCGTTGATGTTGCAGCGTCCGTGACGCCCGCGATGCAATCGCGGGATTCCGACTCCCACGCTAGGTCTCGCCCACGATGCGTCCGCGAATCGTGGGGTTCCCTGC
>CAYNRF010000157.1:0-8134 GCA_964399525.1 uncultured Phycisphaeraceae bacterium
TCGGTCGCGGCGTCGGACGACTCGTCCTCGACGCCCGCGCGGTCGAGCAGCGCGGTCAGGGCGGCGCGGAGGGCGTCGGGGGCCAGGGGCTGGTCGGTGGGCCCGACGGAGCGGACGCCCGCCAGGGCGGCGTCGATCGAGCGGGTGGGGGCCACCACCATGCGCGGTTCGAGGGCGGCGCGGACGACGGCGATCTCCGGGCTGCCCGAGCCGCGGCGGAGGTCGGCGAGTCGTTCGGCGGCGAGGGCCTTGGCGCGGTCGAGCCGGGCGGCGCCGCCGGCGGCGTCGCGGGCGGACATGGACGCCGAGGCGTCGATGACCACGATGAGGCGGCCCGGGATGCGCTCGGCCGAGCCGAGCACGGGCCTGGCGATGGCGCCGGCCAGCAGCAGGACCGCCAGGGCCTGGAGCAGGAAGAGCCAGGTCAGCCGCGGGGCGCGGAAGGGGATGTTGACCTCGAGGTCGCGGACGGCCTCGCGCCAGAGCAGCGTCGACGAGACGCGCACGGGGCGGCGTCGGAGTTTGAGGGCGTGCAGGGCGAGGAGGGCGCCCAGACCGAGCGCGCCCGCGAGCAGGCCGGCGAAGGGCGCGAGGAAGGTCACCGGTTCCAGCCCTCGGGCGGGGGCGGGGGCGAGCCGGTGCCGGAGTGGTCGCGGTTGGGCGTCAGGGGTGGGCGGTACTTCTTGCAGACGATGTAGATCTCGCGGGAGACCTCACGCGTCGCGTCGGGCTTGTAGGGCTTGGCTTCGACGAAGCAGCCCTTGCAGCGCTTGACCAGCTCGGGGGTGCCGCCGCCCTCGAGGACCTTCATGACGCAGGATCCGCCCTTGCGGAGAAGCCGGGGCAGCTGGTCGACGATGGCCTGGCAGAGCCGGGCGGAGAGGAAGTCGTCGCCGTGGCCGGAGGTGTCGGGGGCCATGTCGGAAAAGACGGCGTGGAACAGCTCGCGGTCGTCGCCCAGGAGCACGTCGGGTTCGATGGTGGTGAAGTCGCCGACGAGGGTGCGGACCTGGTCGGGCATGGGCTCGTTGACGCGTTTGAGGTCGATGCCGACCACGCGGCCCTTCTCGCCGACGCGCTCGGAGAGGACCTGGAGCCAGGAGCCCGGGGCGCAGCCGAGGTCCAGGACCTTGCCGGCGCGGGGGATGACGCGGCGCTTGTCGTCGATCTCCATGAGCTTGTAGGCCGAGCGGGCGAGGTAGCCCTCGCGTTTGGCCTGCTTGAAGTACTTGTCGTGGAGCACGCGCTTGGGCATCGGGCAAGTGTAGGGGAAGACCGCCGATCGCACCCCGTGCCCGGTGCCCCCCACAGGGCTCGGGGAGCGATCGTCGGTCTGCCCCGACTCCCGGTGTCCGGGGACTCGAGAAGCGGAGATGGTCGTGAAATCGGGCCGGGCTGGCTCCCTACCATGCGGGCGTGTATCAGGCGCTGCTGACCCGGAAATACCTCACCAGCAAAGTCATGCCCCTGCTGGCGATGGCGGCGGTGATGCTGTCGGTGGCGACCATCCTGATCACCTGGTCGGTCATGGGCGGGTTTCTCAAGACGCTGCTGACCAGCGGGCGGGCGATGATCGGCGACGCGTACATCGTGTGGCCCAACGTCGGCTTCGCCCACTACGACGATCTGGTCGAGCGCCTGGAGGCCCACCCGGACATCGTGGCGGCCGCCCCGGTGATCGAGACCTACGGCATGGTGCAGCTGCCCGACGACCGGGTGGAGCTGATCCAGATCAAGGGCGTCGAGCCGGACAGCTACGACCGGGTGACCGGCTTTGCCGACACGCTGTGGTGGAAGCCGATCCAGACGCCGACGCGCAAGGACAAGGAACGCAGCGACATCCGCCTGGACCCCAACAACGCGCCGATCCTGTCCCGCTTCGCCGAGCAGGGGGCGCGGATGTCCCGGCCCGACCCGGACACGGGCGTGGAGCTGCCGGCGGGGCTGCTGGGCATCGAGGTGACCGGGCTGAACAACCGCACGCGGGCGGGGCTGTACGTGCCGATGAACCCCTCGCGCCGGACGCCGGGCGGGGGGTACGACTTCCTCGACCAGTTCATGCCGCGCAACGGCAGCGTGGGGGTGACGCTGCTGAGCCTG
The DNA here is from genome assembly GCA_964399525.1 of uncultured Phycisphaeraceae bacterium. GTDB lineage: Bacteria > Planctomycetota > Phycisphaerae > Phycisphaerales > UBA1924 > UBA6054. The sequence continues at coordinate 2,101 of CAYNRF010000157.1, forward strand.
GACTCGACGGGCAAGCCGACCGACCCGGTCTCGCGGAGCCTGCCGATCGCCAACGAGTTCCAGACGGGCATCTACGAGGTGGACTCGGGCACGCTGATCGCGCCGCTGGGGCTGATCCAGTCGATGCTGCGGATGGACGAGGCCCGCCGGATCGATCCCGACGCGGCGGCGGACCCGTTCGCGTACGTCATCGATCCCGTGACGGGCGAGCCGCGGCCCGCCCCGCCGGTGGCCACCCGGGTCGACCCGGCCCGCGTCACCACGGTGCTGGTCCGCGGCCGCGACGGGCTGACGCCGGTGGACGTGGCGATGATCGCCGAGCAGATCTACGCCGACTTCGCCGACGCCCACCAGGGCGAGGTGCCCGACGAGTTCTCGATCGTGATCAACACGTGGGAGAGCCGCAACCGGACGATGATCGAGGCGGTCAAGAAGGAGACGGGGCTGGTGCTGGCGATCTTCGGGGTGATCTGCTTCACCACGGTGTTCCTGGTGCTGGCGATCTTCTGGTCGATGATCAGCGAGAAGACCAAGGACATCGGCATCCTGCGGGCGCTGGGGGCGAGCACGCCGGGGGTGGCGTGGCTGTGGCTGCGGTACGGGGCGGCGATCGGGGTGGTCGGCGCCACGCTGGGGCTGACGGCCGGCTATCTGATCGTGACGAACATCAACGCCATCCACGACTGGCTGGGCGAGACCTTCGGCTTCATGATCTGGGACCCGCAGGTGTACTACTTCGTGGAGATCCCGCGCGAGGTCGAGCCGCTCAAGGCGGCGATCGTGTTCACGGTGGGCGTGCTGACCTGCGTGCTGGGGGCGCTGATCCCCGCGCTGCGCAGCGCGCGGATGGACCCCGTCAAGGCCCTGAGGTTCGAGTGAGCCGGTGAGCGCGACCACCCCCTCCCAGCCCGAGACCCGCGCCTCCGCGTCCGCCGCCCGCGGCGGGCCGGGATTCCTGCGCGTCGAACACCTGCGCAAGACCTACCGCCTGGGTCGCGTGCCGGTGCCGGTGCTGCACGGGGTGGACCTGTCGCTGTCCAAGGGCGAATGGGTGGCGATCCTCGGGGCGTCGGGCTCGGGGAAATCCACCCTGCTGCACCTGGCGGGCGGGCTGGACCGGCCGGACCGGGCCCGCCACGGGCAGTCGGCCCCGAAGATCGTGTTCGACGGCCGCGACATCACCGCGATGGGCAAGGGGGAGCTGGACCGCTACCGGGCCCGCGAGGTCGGGTTCGTGTTCCAGTTCTACCACCTGCTGCCCGAGCTGAGCGTGCTGCAGAACGTCACGGTGGGGGCGATGATCCGGCACGGGCGGTTCGGCTATCTGGCGCACCGCCGGCAGGCGGAGACGCGGGCGCAGGAGCTGCTGACCGCGTTCGGCCTGGCCCACCGGCTGCGGCACCGCCCGGCGGAGCTTTCGGGCGGCGAACGCCAACGGGTGGCCATCGCCCGGGCGCTGATCAACGGGCCGCGGCTGCTGCTGGCCGACGAGCCCACGGGCAATCTGGACCGGGCGACGGGCGAGTCGATCCTGGACGCCCTGGCGGGGCTGCGGGCCGAGACGGGGCTGACCGTGCTCATGGTCACGCACGACGAGCGGGTGGCCGAGCGGGCGGACCGGGTGGTTCGCCTCGTGGACGGGAAGGTGGCGTCGGCGGCGGGCGGCGTGGCCGCGGAAACCACCCTGACGCCGGGGGTCAGTGGACGCTAAACTCCTGTTCATCCCGCCGCCGTTTCCTCCTTCAGCCCAGGGTGCCCCACGCTCGCCCGGCACAGGACCGATGAATCGATGACGCCTCCCGCACGGATCCACAGCCCCGCAAGCACGACCCTGGACGCGGAGATCCACCGGTCCGTCGTGACGCTCAAGAGCCCGACGGGGACGGTGATCCGGGCCGACGTCGTGCAGAGCGGCACGGGCCCGAAGGTGGTCTTCCTGCACGGGCTGGTCGGGCTCAACGAGCACTGGGAGGACGTCGTGCGGCGGATCCGCCACGCGGCCCACTGCACCACGCTCGAGCTGCCCCTGCTCGAGCTGCGCGGCGACGACTGCTCGCTGTGGTCGGTGGTGGACATGACCACCCAGTTCCTCGACGAGCACGTCGACGGCCCGGCCGTGCTGGTGGGCAACTCCTTCGGCGGGCACGTGGCCCTGCGGATCGCCCACGCCCGCCCGGACCTGGTGCGGGCGCTGATCCTGGCGGGCTCGTCGGGGCTGATCGAGCGGACGATGGTCAAGGGCGCGCCGGTGCGGCCCAGCCGCGAGTGGCTGGAAGAGAAGATCGGCGAGCTGTTCTACGACAAGAGCGCGATGAACCCCGGGGACGTGGACCGGGCCCACAAGCTGCTCAACGAGCGCGGCGGGGCGCGGGCGATGGTCAAGCTGTCCAAGACCGCCCGGCGCGACAACATGACCGACGACCTCGGCGATATCCACTGCCCCACGCTGCTGATCTGGGGGCGCCAGGACATCGTCACGCCGCCCAGCGCCGGGCAGGGGTTCACCGAGCTGATGCCCGACGCGCGGATCGTGTGGCTGGAAGGCTGCGGGCACGCGCCGATGCTCGAAGCGCCCGTCCCCTTCGCCGAGGCCGTGACCTCGTTCCTGGGCGAACTCGATCGACGCGGGGTGCCCGGCGGAGCGAAGGGCGCGGTCCGGGGCGGGAGCACCCCGCGGTGAGCACGACCGTGTCCGCCCATCCGTCCGCACACAACCAGACCGCGGCAGGCTCCGGGCCCCCGAGGCCCGCCCCCACGCCCCAGTCGCCCCCCACCGCGACCTCGCTGGTCGGACGCGGCATCGCCCTGCGGGTGGCCCGGCGCCGTCGCAGGCTGGCCAACCTCGACTGGTGGAAGAAGCACACCGCCCAGATCCAGCTGCGCGAACTCAGCAGACTGCTCAGCGCCGGGTCGTTCTGCCGCTACGGGCGCGACCGGCACTTCGAGCGGATCCTCGGCCTGCCCGACCCGGTGGAGCGGTACAAGGCCTACACCAGGGCCGTGCCGGTCAGCGACTGGTACGCCTTCAAGGACGACATCGCGGAGATGCGTGAGGGCGGACGCCGGGGCGTCCTGTGGCCCGGGCTGGTGACGCGCTTCGCCCAGACCAGCGGCACCACCGCGGGCGACAAGTTCATCCCGGTGTCGGACGAGATGATGCGGGGCAACTACCTCGCGTCGCTGGACATCTTCGCGCACCTGATCAACCGCGGCGTGTCGCCGGCGCGTCTGATGGGCGGGCGCTGCCTGTTCCTCGGGGGGTCGAGCGATCTGGCGGTCAACGAGCACGGCATCGCCACCGGCGACCTGTCGGGGCTGGTCACGCCGCTGATCCGCTGGCCGCTGTCGAAGATCTACTCGCCCGGGCCGCAGATCGCGCTGATGAGCGACTGGCCGGCGAAGATCGAGGCGATGGCCAGACTGACCATCGACCAGGACATCCGCTTCATCTCGGGCATGCCGTCGTGGGCGCTGGTGCTGATCGACCGGGTGATCGAGTTGGCGCGCGAACGCGGGCGGGCGAATGTGTCCTGCGCCCGCGATGTCTGGCCCAACCTGGAGGTCTTCGTCCACGGCGGGGTCAAGTACACGCCCTTCGTGCCGCGGATGTGCCGGGCGTTCTCGGGCGATCCGATGGTCGACTTCCCCTGCCGGCACGAGCTGTACCCGGCGAGCGAAGGGTTCATCGCCATGCAGGACCGCACGGGCGATGCGGGCATGCGATTGCTGACGGACAACGGGATCTTCTACGAGTTCGTGCCGCTGGAACGGATCAACGACGCCGAGCCGGAGGCGTTCCCGTGCTGGGCGGTGGAGAAGGGCCAGAAGTACTGCGTGATCATGACGACCAACGCGGGGCTGTGGCGGTACAACATCGGCGACGTGGTCGAGTTCGACACGATCCCGGGCAACGCCGAAGGCGTCGGGGGCGAGGGGCCCTGCCGCCTGCGGATCGTCGGGCGGCACCGGCACTTCATCAACGCGTTCGGGGAGAACCTGATCGTCGAGCACATCGAGCACGGCGTGGCCGAGGCCGCCCGGGCCACCGGGCTCGAACCCGGCGAGTTCACCGCGGCCCCGGTCTACCCCACCGAGACCACGCGCTCCGGGCTGGAACTGGCGATCGAACTGCCCGACGGCGCGTCCCCCGAAACGCTCGAACGCTTCCGCGATGTGTTCGACGCGGCCGTCAAGGCGGTCAATGTCGACTACACCACCAAGCGGACTGAGTCCCTGGGCATGCAGGCCCCGACGCTGACGGTGCTGCCCCTGGGCACCTTCCACCGCTGGCTGGACGCCAAGGGCAAACTGGGCGGCCAGCACAAGTGCCCGCGGTGCGCCAACCACCGCGAGATCATCGAGCCGCTGGTGGCGATGCGGTAGGGTGGCACGGCGTGCCGGCCTTTGGAGCCGTCGATCTGTTCTGGTCCCAGCCGCGTGCGTGAGCACGCGGACTTGCTCCCTTCACCGGGAACCACGCCGCGCACATCGCGCTTACGGACATCCGGCGTTGAAGGCGGCAAGGTAGGCCGCGAGGTCGAAGAAGTTGAGAACGCCGAAGGGCTGGGCGAGGTCGGCGGCCGGGTCGGCAGACTGGAAGCGGTCGAGGTACGCGGTCACATCGGTGGCGTTGAGCGTGCCGGAGGGTGGGGCGAGGTCGGCGGGGCAGGGGACGGCGGAGGCGATGCGAAAATTGCCCGCCGAACCGACAAACCAAGTATCAAAGTACCATGCTTGATCCCAAGTGTAATCGTTGGGCAATGGGCCATTGCTGCCGTACTTTCCCAAACGCCAGAACTGCGGCGCATTTGGATCCCAGTCTTCGACGAACTCCATGTTGCCGCCGAGCAGATCGAGCAGGCCCCACGGGCTCTGCACATCCGGGTACAGACCGAGCGGGAGATTCAGCGGGCCCGCGCCCGGGCCGGCGAGTTGGATCATCTGCTCCTGGGTGAGCTGGCGGGCGACATCGCCCTCCCCCGGCATGCCATAAAGGGGCGGGGCATCCAAGCCGTGGGCGTACTCCCACCAGCCGGGGCCTTGGCCATTCTTGTCGGGGTCGTAGTGGGCGGCTTTGAGCCACTCGTCCAGCGAGGGGATCCAATAACGGGCACCCGGATGGCGGGTGGCTTGGTCGTTGTAGGTGTTGGTGTCCTCGTTGTAGGTGAAGGTCGAGGTGTCGTAGGCGCCGTTGAGCAAAGAGGTCGGGTCGCTGGACTGGCCGTTGTGCAGCCAGTTGCAGAACATGGCGGCCTGACGCCAGTTGATCCCGATGGGCGCCAGTTCTGGGTGATGGAGCGAGGGGACGAACACGTAGCGGTCGCCCGGACCCTGGTAGCTGGAGTCCGGCATGCCCGGCCAGAAGGTGGGACGTAGGGTGTGGGCGAGTTGGCTGCTTTGCACGCTGAAGGTGTTGTAGAAGGTGAGCCACTGGCCGGCGGAGACTTCGGTGCGCCCGATTTGGTACTCGTAGTCGACGGAGCCGCGGCCGGCGTTGATGCCGACGGGGCCGCCGGGGTAACCGATGTTGCCGGGGTCACCGATGGTCACTAGATCCAACTCGACAGGATCTCCCGCCAGAACAGGTGGGAAAAAAAGGCCCAGACTCAGTATGATGGATGCTGTGCGGTGCATCGTGTCGCCTGTGCGGTGAGGTGTCCGCATAATGGGCTCCGGCTTTGGTGGGGCGGGTGCGTTGGGAGATTCCCATGAGAATCGGATGATTGTCGCCCGGGCGGACAGAAGTGCGTGCATACCGCGCGGGCGATCCCCAGACCGCCTGGATCCCAGACCGCCAAACCCTCTCACAGGGTTTGGCGGTCTGGGATTCTGGCGTTCTACGGAGGTTGTAGGTTGGGCGTGCAAGGGATTCGGGCGGCCAGCACAAGTGCCCGCGGTGCGCGAATCACCGCGAGATCATCGAGCCGCTGGTGGCGATGCGGTAGGTCGGCACTCCGTGCCGACTCTTTGAGCCACGCATTTGTAGCCGCGCACGAAGTAAGCGGATTCTTGCGACCGCCGGAGGAATCCGCTT
>CAYNRF010000158.1:0-8021 GCA_964399525.1 uncultured Phycisphaeraceae bacterium
CTTCTGCGGGATGCGGGCGACCATGCGCATGGAGGTGGTCAGTTCCTCCATCTGCAGCCACGGGCGCATATAGGCGACGGCATTGTAGGAGCCGGGCCTGCCCGGAATCTCCTTCACCTCGATCTTGGCTTCCCGCAGCGGATAGCGCGCCTTCATCTCCGGCCCGGCATTCACGTTGGAATTGACGTAGTTGTTGATCCAACGGTTCAGCCACTTCTCGCAATCCTGCGCCTCCATGAAGGAGCCGATCTTGTCGCGCGCCATCACCTTCAGGTAGTGCGCGAAGCGGCCGGTGGCCATCAGGTAGGGCAGGCGCGCCGAGATCGCGGCGTTGGCGGTGGCTTCGGGGCGGTCGTATTTCTTCGGCTTCTGCGTGGTCTGCGCACCGAAGAACACCGCGTAGTCGGTGTTCTTGTAGTGGCAGAGCGGCAGGAAGCCGAGGTTGGAGAGCTCGAACTCGCGCCGGTCGGTGATGCCGATCTCGGTCGGGCACTTCGCATCCGCGTCGCCGTCGTCGGAGGTGAACAGGTGGGTCGGCAGGTTCTCCACCTTGCCGCCGCCCTCGGCGCCGCGGATGGCGACGCAGAAGCCGTATTTGGCGAAGGCGTCGGTCATCCGCGCGCCCATGACGTAGGCGGCGTTCATCCAGCAATAGTCGTTGTGGCCCATCGGCTTCGCGGCACCCGTCACCGGGTCGGCGGGCGCTTCCTCATAGCCGAATTCCTCGATCGGCTTGGTGTTCTCCCCATAGGGCAGGCGCGCGATGACGCGCGGCATCACCAGGCTGACGAAGCGGCTGTCCTCGCTGTCGCGGAAGCTGCGCCACTTCATGTATTCGGGCGCCTCGAAGATCTTGGCGAGGTCGCGGGGCTTCGAGAGCTCGGTGTAGTCCTTGAAGCCGAACATCCCCGGCCCGGCGGCCGAGATGAAGGGCGCGAAGCCGGCGGCGGCGACGTTCGACATCAGCCGCAGCGTCTCGACGTCGTCGGGGTGGTTGCTCCATTCGTAGTCGCCGATCAGCGCGCCATAGGGTTCGCCACCCGGCGTGCCGAACTCGTTCTCGTAGAGCTTCTTGAAGAGCTGGCTCTGGTCGAACTCCACCGCCTTGGTCAGGTCGCGCGTCATCTCGCGCTTCGGCAGGTTCAGCGTGCGGATCTTCAGCGCCGTGCCCGTCTCGCTGTTCTGCACGAGGTAGTGCAGCCCGCGCCACGACCCTTCCAGCTTCACGAATTTCGGGTCGTGCATGATCGCGTTGAGCTGCGCCGAGACCTTGGCGTCGATCGCGGCGATGGCGCGGTCGAAGGTGCGGGAGAGGTTCTTGTCGAAGGTGACGGTGCCGGCCAGCGCCTGCTCGACCAGGTTCTTCACCAGGTCCTGCGCGCGGTCGGGCTCGGTCTGCTTGGTGGCGGAGACGACCTGGTCGAGCAGGCCGAGGCTTTCCGTGGTGGTGGCGGCGGCGCCGCCGGCGGCTGCGGAGTCGGACATGGCTCAGCCCTCCTGCTTGCCGAGGCCGAGCTCGGAGGAGAGCTTCTTCATCTCTGCCTCGTTGCTGAGCACCTGTTCAAGCAGCCCTTCCAGCTCCTCGGAGCGGTCCACCTTGCTCATGAGGTCGCGCAGCTTGGCGCGGGTCTCGAGCAGGGCGGCAAGGGCGGGCACCTGCTGCGCCACGCGCGCCGGCTCGAAATCGTCCATCGACTTGAAGGCGAGCTCGACGGCCATCTGGCTGCCGTCGCCCGCGAGCGTGTTGTCCACCTTCAGCTTGAGGCCGGGCGTGAAGGAGGCCATGACGTCGTTGAAGTTGTCGCGGTCGATCTGCACGAACTTGCGGTCGCTGAGCGGCTTCAGCGGCGCGGTCGGATCGCCCGAGAAATCGCCCATCACGCCCACGACGAAGGGCAGTTCCCGCACCACCTCCGCGCCTTCGGTCTCGACCTCGTAGGTGATGTGCACCCGCGGCTTGCGCACGCGGTTCAGCTTGCCGTGGACGCTTTCACTCATGGCGCGGTTTCCTCGCGGCTTGGCGAACCGCCGGAGAAGAAGAGCCGCCCCCCAAGAGACGGGGCCGCGCCGAGTTCTCACCGCGGATCATCGGAAATTCTAGGTGGTTCCACCCGGACGGGTCAAGGAACCGTGAGACGTCAATCGGAGGTAGTCGATCACGTTGCGCCGGTCATCCCGCTTCCGAATCCGGCTCCGGCGGCTTGATGCCGAGCGAGGTGAGGATCGCGACGCGGGAGGCCTCGTCCGGCACCAGCTCCGCCAGCAATTCGGGCCAGCTCATCCGCGCGCGGCGCACCGCGTCCTGCAGCGTGTAGGCGAGCGGCGAGTTGGGCTCCGTCCTGCGGAAATACTCGGCGATCTCGACGAGCTGGCGCAGCAGCTCCTCGCGCGTGCGGCCCGGCGCCGCGGCGGGCAGGCGCGCCGCGCCGCCCGGGGCGGCGGCGTCCCCATCCGCCTGTGCCGATGCATCCTCAGGCGCGGCGTCGGCTTCCTCGGTCGGCGCAAAGCGCGCGACCACCTCGGCCATGGCACGCAGCAGGGCGAGGACGCGGCCGGTGGAAGGGCCGTCTGCGCCGGCGAGGCCGTCCAGCGCCTCGCCCATCCCGCTCCAGGCCGCGACGGCATCAGCCAGGGCGCGGCGCGTGCGGGCGAAGTGCACGCCGCCGGCGGCGACGGCCTCCTTCTCCACCGCGTCCATCGTCAGCGTGCCGGCGGCGATACGGGATTGCCGGCGCGCCTCGTCGGCGATGGTCGCGAGTTCCTCAGACCGCTCGTATTGCCACCATGCGAAACTCTCGCCGGAGGGGCGGCGGAAGAGCGGCAGCCGGCGGAGTGCCGGCATCAGCGTGCCATCCGCCTCCCCGCCGCTGAGGCCGGTGACCGGCGCCACGCGCGTCGCCATCCCGTCCTCGTCGGGCAGCGGGAAGACACCGTCCCAGTAGCGCTCGCCCAGGCCGCGCAGCAGCAACGCGCCGGCCGTCAGTCCCGGCAGGCCGTGCAGGCGCACCAGCGCCTCGGTCAGCCAGGCGGCGATCTCAAGATCCTTGCTTCGCTCCTTGAGTGCCGTCGTCGCCAGCGAGACGACAGTCTTCCACTGAGGCGGCACCGCGGCTTCGGTGTCGTCTCCCGCCGTCTCGGCACGGCGCTCCACCTCGCGCGCCTCGGCGCGCGCGTCACGGAGTCGAAAATACGGAGACTGCGCCGAGTAATCTTCGCGCAGGTCGCTTCCCTGAGGCGCGTCGCCCGCGATCGGCGCGAGCAGCGCCTCGAGATCGAAGGCTTCCGGCAGCGCAGGCGGCTCATCGGACATGCGGCGCTTCCCCTGTCGGCGCCACGCAACGGCAGCGCGTGGAACGGCGGCGCGCGAACGTTGCTGGACGGCTCGGGGCATTATCACATAGGGTTGCACTGCCAAAGGGGGTGAGATGGCCAGCGTAGATCTCAAGCAGCTGGTCGGACGGCTGAACGACCAGTGCCGGCGGGCCCTCGAAGCCGCGGCCGGGCTGACGCTGTCCCGCAGCCACTACAATGTGGAAATCGAGCATCTGCTGCTGGCACTCGCCGACCGCACCGAGACCGACTGCGCGGCGATCCTGCGCCACTACGGCGTGGACATGGCGCGATTCGCCGCCGATCTCGGCAAGGCGCTCGACCGGATGAAGACCGGCAATGCGCGCGCGCCGAGCCTCTCGCCGGATCTGGTCGAGCTGGCGAAGCAGGGCTGGCTGCTCGGCTCGATCGAGCTGAACGCCACGCGCGTCCGCACCGGCCACCTCGTCCTGGCGCTGATCGCGGACGAGGCGCTGGCGCGCCGCGCGCGCGAGGCCTCCGGGCAGTTCGCGCGCATCCCCGCCGAGCAGCTGCGCCGGGACTACGTCGCGATCTGCGGTGCCACGCCGGAATCGCAGGCGGCGTCGCCCGCCGCCGCCGCCGGCGCGGAAGCCGCCGGGTCGGACGCGCCGGCGCCGGGTGGCGGCACCGCGCTTGAACAGTTCACCACGGACCTGACCGCGCGCGCGAAAGCGGGGAAGATCGACCCGATCCTCGGGCGCGACGCGGAAATCCGGCAGGTCGTGGATATCCTGACCCGCCGGCGCCAGAACAATCCGATCCTCACCGGCGAAGCCGGCGTCGGGAAGACGGCCGTGGTCGAGGGGCTCGCCCTGCGCATCGCGGCCGGCGACGTGCCGCCCGCGCTGCAGGGCGTTGTCCTGCGCACGCTCGACCTCGGCCTGCTGCAGGCCGGCGCCGGCGTGAAGGGCGAGTTCGAGAACCGGCTGAAATCCGTGATCGACGAGGTGAAGTCGAGCCCGAGGCCGATCATCCTCTTCATCGACGAGGCGCACACGCTGATCGGCGCCGGCGGGCAGCAGGGGCAGAACGACGCGGCGAACCTGCTGAAGCCCGCGCTGGCGCGCGGCGAGCTGCGCACCGTCGCGGCCACGACCTGGGCCGAGTACAAGAAGTATTTCGAGAAGGACGCCGCGCTGACGCGCCGCTTCCAGGTGGTGAAGGTCGAGGAACCCGCGATCCCCGTCGCGATCGCGATGATCCGCGGCCTGGTCGGCACGCTGGAGGCGCACCACAAGGTGCGCATCCTCGACGAGGCGGTGAGCGAGGCGGTGCGGCTCTCCGCCCGCTACATCCCCTCCCGCCAGCTGCCGGACAAGGCGGTCAGCCTGATCGACACCGCCTGCGCCCGCGTCGCGATGAGCCAGGCCGCGGTGCCTGCGCAGATCGAGGATCGCCGCCGTCGCATCGAGCTGACCACGACCGAGCTTGCCATCGTCGCGCGCGAGATGGCCGCCGGCGCCGATTTCGGCGCGCGACGCGACGAGCTGATCGCGGAGAAGACCAAGGCCGAGGGCGAGCTCGCCGGGCTCGACTCGCGGTGGGAGCGAGAGAAGGCCCTGGCGGCGGAGCTCGCGGAGATCCGCGCGGTGGTCGAGAACCCGGACGACACGCGCGACAAGGATGCGCTGCGGACGCGGCTCGCCGCGCTTTCGGGCGAGCTGCGCGCGCTGCAGGGCGAGCACCCGCTGGTGCATCCCGTGGTGGATGGCCAGGCGGTCGCGGAGATCGTGGAGAGCTGGACGGGCATCCCCGCCGGACGGATGCGCGGCGACGAGATCCGCACCGTGCTCAATCTCAAGGACGCGATGGAAAGCCGCGTGGTCGGCCAGCCCCATGCGCTGGAAGCGGTGGCGCAGGCGATCCGCACCTCGCGCGCCGGCCTCACCGATCCGCGCAAGCCGATCGGCGTCTTCCTGATGGTCGGCACCAGCGGCGTCGGCAAGACGGAGACGGCGCTGACGCTCGCCGAACTGCTCTATGGCGGCGAGCAGAACCTGACCACGATCAACATGACCGAGTTCAAGGAGGAGCATAAGGTCTCGCTCCTGATGGGCAGCCCGCCCGGCTATGTCGGCTATGGCGAAGGCGGCATCCTCACCGAGGCGGTGCGCCGCAAGCCCTATTCCGTGGTGCTGCTCGACGAGATGGAGAAGGCGCATCCCGGCGTGCAGGACGTGTTCTTCCAGGTGTTCGACAAGGGCAACATGAAGGACGGCGAAGGCCGCGACATCGACTTCAAGAACACCGTCATCATCATGACGTCCAACGCCGGGACCGACCTGATCACGAAGCTGATGGCCGACCCCGAGACGGCGCCGGACGCCGAGGGGCTGGCGGCCGCGCTGCGGCCGGAGCTGATGAAGCACTTCAAGCCGGCCTTCCTCGGCCGCGTGACGCTGGTGCCCTATTTCCCGCTGCCCGACGACATCATCCGCCGGATCGTCGGGATGCAGCTCGGCCGCGTCCGCAAGCGCGTCTTCGAGAGCTACCGCGCCGGCTTCGACTGGGACCCGGCGCTGGTCGAGACCATCGCCGCGCGCTGCACCGAAGCGTCCTCCGGTGCGCGCAACGTCGAGAACATCCTCTCCCGCACCCTGCTGCCCGAACTGTCGGCAGTGGTGCTGGCCCACCTGGCGGAAGGTCGCCAGGTCGGGGGCATCCGGGTCGGCCTCGCCCCGGATGGCGGCTTCACCTATGCGATCGAGGCGGCCTGAGGGTCACGAGAGCAGGCGTTAAAGGAGCGCAGTCATGGCCATCTACATGAAGTACGGCGACATCAAGGGGACCGTCACCACCGACGGCTTCGCGGACTGGATCGAGCTGGGGAGCTGCCAGTTCGGGGCCGGCCGCGGCATCGGCTCCGCCCGCGGGTCGGGCTCGAACCGCGAAGCGAGCGAGCCGAGCATCAGCGAGATCACCTGCACCAAGCAGTGGGATGCTTCCTCCTCCTCCAAGCTGTTCGAGGAATCGGTGGCGGGCGAGATGAGCCGCCTGGTGGAGATCCACTTCACCACCACCGGCGCCAAGAAGCAGGAGACCTTCCTGGTCGTGAAGATGAAGGACACGGGCATCTCGGGCTACTCGCTCTCGAGCGGCGGCGACAAGCCCACCGAAAGCCTGTCGCTGAACTTCGCGCATGTCGAGTTCGTGCCGAAGGTGGTGGACCCGAAGATCGGCGTGAAGGACGGCGAAAAGGTGTCCTTCGACCTGAAGACGATGAAGGCCAACGCCTGACGGCCGCCGGGCCGTCGCCAGTCGGCGGCGGTCCGGATCGTCCGCGAAAGTCGCCGGCGCCACGCGGCCGGGCCCGGTGGCTGCGCCGGGCCAAGGGGGTTCATCGCCATGCCGATCCCGAAGGACCTCAGCGGTGACAACGCCTACAGGCACGCCGAAGTCTGGCGCGGGCAGCTCGGCGTCTCGGGCGGGCCGCGCATCGGCGCCGCGCCGCGCAGCATCCGGAAGGAGTTCGTCACCTTCATCGAGATCTTCGAGCAGACGGCCCATGATTCCGGCCTGCATGCGCTGGCGAAGCAGCGCGGCATCACGCCGCGACGCGCGCACAAGGGGCAGGTGAGCCCGGCGAACGCCGGCAATGACCGCCTCGCCTATTACGGCGTGCACGGCCAGGAAGCCGCGGCGATGGTCTCGGAGTACATCACGGCGCGCTGGACCGCGACGGTGAACGCACAGGGCAACTGCTTCGTCCGCGGCGCGAAGACCACGCTGACCAGCCAGAGCGAGCGGCGGCGCGTGGGCAACGTGGACTACAGCTACGAGATCACGATGTGGTTCGACAACGAGACGATCTACGTCGCCTTCCACTGCTACGAGAACAGGAACTGATCTGCCGCGCGGCGGGTCGCCTCAGCGCGCCACCGTCTCCAGCAGCCACGCATCCGCGGCCAGCCGCGCCCCGCCGCGCCGTGCCTGGTCGAGCGCCGTGCGCAGCGCGCGCAGATAGGCGCCGATGTCGTCGTCATCGGGTCTCGGCCTGTCGAACAGCGGCACGGAAGAGGCCACCGCGATGATCAGGTCCACGCCGTAGGGCGGCCCCACCGCCCAGGCCGGCCCGCCGATCGCCGGATCGCCGAGACGCATCGTCCCGCCCGCCTGCAGCGGCCGCGACGGATCCGTCGCCGTCGGGTGCAGATGCGCGAGCGTGCCGTCATGCACGAGGAAGGACACGTAGACATAAGCCGGGAAGTCCGGCCCGTTGAGCACGACGGTCACCAACTCGCCGTCGCGCAGCCGCGAGGCGTTGCCGGCGAGCGCGACCCTCAGTTCGCCGGGCGTCCCGAAGGGCTGCGCGATCGGACGCAGCGTATCGAGCGCGGTGCAGAAGGGCGCGTCGAAGCTCGCGACGCGCCACTCGCGCGGCAGCGGGCCGGCGCCGGCGGCGAAGGCATCGCGCAACGCCCGCTCCGGCGCGCCCTGGCCGACGACGCCGTGCAGCGTGACACGCTCGCTGGTCGCGGCGCCATGCACCAGCGAGCAGGTGATCGACGGCAAGGATGCGGCGAGCGCGGCCCGCGCGACGGCGGCGGGCGGCAGGACAGCGGGCTGGGCCGGCGGCGGCAGGACGGGCGGAGGCGGCGCGGCGGGGCCGAGTGCCAGGGCCTGTGGGACGGGTGGGCTCGGCGCGGGCGCCGTCGGCGCCGGGGCGGCGG
>CAYNRF010000159.1:0-7899 GCA_964399525.1 uncultured Phycisphaeraceae bacterium
TCACGCTGGCCTCGGGCGAGTTCAACGGCACGCTGGACGCCGGCTTCTTCCGGCCCACGCGTTCCCTCGATCTCGAGAAGACCACCAGCGGGCCGACCAACAGCAACCCGGTCGCGGCCGACTACGACAACGAGGATCTGGCGACCGGCGCAGGAGTGCCGACCCTTGTCGCCGGTTCCAGCGTCACCTGGACCTACCAGGTCACGAACACCGGCGAGTCTGCCTTCGCGGCCAGCGAGATCACGCTGGTGGACGACAACGGGACGCCCGGCACCGCAGCTGACGACATGTCCATCGCCAACGGCATGATCGTCCGGCAGCTTGACCAGGTGGGGAACAACGACGACGTGCTCGATCCCGGCGAGGTCTGGCTCTACCAGGCCACCGGCGTCGTGCAGAGCCTGGGTGCGGTCGGCAGCAACACGACCTTCACCTTTGGCGGCAACACCGCGTTGGATGGCCCGGACGGCAATACCCGCAGCTACACCTCCGACGGGGTGTCGGTGAAGGCCAGCGCCTTCAGCCGCGACTTCCACGGCGTCTGGGAACAAGCCTATCTCGGCGCCTATGGCGGTGGCCTCGGCGTCACCGATACCAGCGAAGGCAATGGCAGCGGCACCCGGCACACGGTGGACAACACCTGGCGCGACAACTACGTCCTGTTCAGCTTCGACCAGCAGGTGGTCGTCGACAAGGCGTATCTCGGCTACGTCGTGCATGACAGCGACATGCGCCTGTGGATCGGCACGCTGCCCGATGCCTTCACGACCGACATCATGCTGAGCGATGCGGTGCTGAGCGGCCTCGGCTTCACCGAGGTCAATGAGACCACGTCGAGCAGCGCCCGTTGGGCCGACTTCAACAACGGAAACGTCTCGGGCAACGTCCTGGTGATCGCCGCCAACACTGGCGAACCGACCACCGAGGACAACTTCAAGATCGAGAAGCTGAAGGTGACGCCCGTCGGCGACGGGATCTACAAGAACATCGCGACCGTCTCGGCCCCGGATACGCCGAGCGACTCCGATGCCAGCCACTACAGGAACGGCCCGCCGCCGGCGCCGCCGAAGCCTGGCCTCGACGTTGAAAAGACGACGAACGGGCCGAGCAACAGCAATCCGGTTGCGCCGGGTTACGACAACGAGGATCTGCCGAACGGTGCCGGCGTGCCGATCCTTGTCGCCGGCTCCAGCGTGACCTGGACCTACAAGGTGACGAACACCGGCGAGACGACCTTCGCGGCCAGCGAGATCGTGCTGGTGGACGACAACGGCACCGCCTCCACCTCGGACGACATGTCCATCGCCAACGGCAAGATCGTCCGCAAGGCCGACGCGGTGGGCAACAACGACAGCGTGCTCGACCAGGGCGAGGTGTGGATCTACGAAGCCACCGGCGTCGTGAAGAACCTGATGACGCCCGGCGCGACGACCACCTTCGATTTCTCGGGCAACAGCTGGACCGACGGAGCGAACGGCAACGTCCGCACCTACACCTCCGGTGACATCTCGGTGAAGGCCAGCGCCTTCAGCGAAGTCAGCGGCCACTGGGCCACCGCCTTCCTCGGCGCCTATGGCGGCGGCCTCGGCGTGACCGACCGCAGCGAGGGCGACGGCAGCGGCACGCGCCACACCGTGGACAATGTCGGCCGGGAGAACTTCGTGCTCTTCCGCTTTGACCAGCAGGTGATCGTGGACAAGGCCTATCTCGGCTACGTCGTCCATGACAGCGACATCAGCGTCTGGATCGGCACGATCGACAACGCCTTCAACACAACCGTCACGCTGACGGGCAGCGTGCTGAGCGGCCTCGGCTTCTACGAGGTGAACAACACCACCTCCAGCAGCGCGCGCTGGGCCGACATCAACAACGGCGACCTGGCCGGCAACGTGATCGTCATCGCCGCCTCGATCGAGGACACCACGCCCGACGACTACTTCAAGATCGAGAAGCTGGCTGTCGCCAAGCCGGCGAGCAGCGGCGTCTACGCGAACGAGGCCACGGTCTCCGCTCAGGGCGTCAGCGACAGCGACCTCAGCCACTACAAGAACGGCGCGCCGCCCGCCCCCGGCATCGACCTGGAGAAGAGCACGAACGGGCCGAGCAACAGCAACCCGGTCGCGCCGAACTGGGACAACGAGGACATGGCGGACGGCATCGGCGTGCCGATCCTGACGCCGGGCTCGACCGTCACCTGGACCTACAAGGTGACGAACACCGGCGGCACAGTCATCAAGGCCTCCGATATCGCGCTGGTGGACGACAACGGCACCACCTCCACCTCGGACGACATGTCCATCGCCAACGGCAAGATCACGCTGACGGCGAAGCAGGACGGCAACCAGGACAACTTCCTCGATCCGGGCGAGACCTGGCTCTACCAAGCGACCGGCAAGGTGAAGGACCTGACGAGCTGGGGCAGCGCGACCACCTTCGACTTCTCGGGCAACACCTGGACCGACGGCTCGGATGGCAACGTCCGCACCTACACGTCGGGCGACATCTCGGTGAAGGCGAGCGCCTTCAGTGAAGTCAGCGGCCACTGGGCGACGGCCTACCTCGGTGCCTATGGCGGCGGCCTGGGCGTGACCGACCGCAGCGAGGGCAATGGCAGCGGCGATCGGCATACCGTGGACAACATCGGGCGCGAGAACTTCGTGATGTTCCGCTTCAACCAGGATGTCATCGTGGACAAGGCCTATCTCGGCTACGTGGTCTGCGACAGCGACATCTCGGTCTGGATCGGCAGCATCGACAACGCGTTCAACACGTCGGTGTCGCTGAACACGTCGGTGCTGAACGGCCTGGGCTTCCACGAGGTCAACAACACCACCTCCAGCAGCGCCCGCTGGGCCGACATCAACGCCGGCAACCTGTCGGGCAATGTCATCGTCATCGCCGCCTCCCTGGCCGACACTACGCCTGACGATCGCTTCAAGCTCGAGAAGCTGGTCGTCTTCAAGGAACCGGAGGTCGAGATGTACGAGAACACGGCGACAGTGTGGGTGCCTGGCGCCAGCGACTCCGACGTCAGCCACTACACCAACCCGGACGTCTGGCACTGACCTGCCGGCGCCGGCCGGGCCTTCCGGCCCTGTCGGCGCCTGCTGCCATCCTGTTGCGCCTCTGCGAATGGCATCCGATCGGTGATCGGGTGCCATTCTCGTCTCAGGACCCGCCTTGTGCTGGACCTTGGCGCTGGTGCGGATCCGCTGGCACCGTTGCGCCTGCGCCCGCCCGCGTGAGGACAGGCCGCCGCGCTTTCCGGGCAACCGAGGAGGTTCCGCCGCGCCCATGTCTGCCGTCTCGGGGGGATGGTGCCGACACCCGGATTTGAACCGGGGACCTACTGATTACGAATCAGTTGCTCTACCGCTGAGCTATGTCGGCGCACGCCCGGCCGGCCTATAGCGGCCCTGGCCGCTCCGGGCAACCTCCGCGGCAGGCGCCTCCCCGGCGGCGCCGAAGATGCTAATCTGTGCGGAACATGCTGCGCCGCACCTTGCTCCTCCTCGCCCTGGCGGCCGTGGGCGCGGGGGCTTGGTGGGCGTGGCGGGCACTGCCGCCGCGGGTCGCCATCGCCATCGCCACCAATGGGCCCGCGCTGGAAGCCGTCTATGCCACCGGCTCGGTCGAGCCGGTCCACTGGGCCCGCGTCGGTCCCGCCACCCGCGCCCGCATCACGGAGGTGCTGGTCGAGGAGGGGGAGCGAGTGACGGAAGGCCAGCCCCTCGCCCGGCTGGATGACCGCCAGGCCCGCCTGCTGGCCCGGGAGGCGGAGGCGCGCGCCCGTTTCGCCGATGAGGACCTGAACCGGACCCGCACCCTGGTCGCCCGCGACATCGCCGCCCGCGCCACGCTCGAGCGTGCCGAGCGCGACGCCCGCGCCGCCCGCGCCGCCGCCGACGCGCTCCTGCAGCGCATGGAGGACTTCATCGTCCGCGCGCCTACAGACGGCCTGGTGCTGCGCCGCGACGCCGAGGTGGTGGACACGCCGGCCTCGCTGTTCTGGATCGGCGAGCCGCAGCCGCTGCGCGTGACCGCCGAGGTGGATGAGGAAGACATCGCCCGGATCGCGCCGGGCCAGCGCGTGCTGCTGCGCGCCGATGCCTTCCCAGGCCGCGTCCTGACGGCGGAGGTGGCGCAGATCACCCCGAAGGGCGACACTCTCCGCAAGGCCTATCGCGTGCGCCTCACCCTGCCGGAGGACACGCCGCTGCTGATCGGCATGACCGTCGAGGCGAACATCGTGCTGCGCGAGACGCCGAACGCAGTCCTTGTGCCGCCGGCAGCCGTTGTCCTGCCAGCGGCGCAGCGTGGCGCGGCCCCGCCGCCGCTCCGCCCCGGCGTCACGCGCACCGCCACCGTCTGGGTGGTGGAGAAGGAGGTCGCCCACCGGCGGGAAGTGGCCGTCGGCGTGCAGGGCCCGCGCGCCACGGAGATCCGCCAGGGCCTCGTCGCCGGACGCGCGGTTATCATCGAGCCGCCTGAAACCCTTCGGGACGGCCAGGCGATCAGGCTGCGGCCATGAACCTCATCCTGGAACTCGCGCGCGGGATGCTGCGCCGCCGCCGCCGGCAGACGCTGGTCTCGGTCTCCGGCGTCGCGCTCGGCGTCGCCTTCTTCATCGCCATCGCCGCCCTGATGCGCGGCTTCCAGACCTACTTCGTCAGCCAGATCATCGATGTCGCGCCGCACATCACCATCAAGGACGAGACCCGCAGGCCGCCCTCGCAGGCGGCGGAGATGCTGATCGTCGGCGGCGCGGTGCAGGTGCACGGCGTCAAGCCGAGCGACCGAATCCGCGGCATCCGCGCCCCGGGCGACAAGCTCGCGATACTCGAGGCGATGGATGGCGTGGCCGCCGCGCCGGTGCTGCAGGGCCAGGCGCTGCTGCGCTACGGCGCGCGCGACGTCTCCGCGGTGATCACCGGCATCGATCCCGTGCGCCATGTCCGCGTCTCCAACATCGAGAAGGACATGACGGCCGGGCGGCTCGATGACCTGCGCAGCAGTGCCAACGGCATCATCATCGGGCAGGGGCTGGCCTACCGGCTGGGCGTGCAGATGGGCGACACGATCTCGGCCGTGTCGCCGACCGGCGTGGCGCTGTCCATGAAGGTCGTCGGCCTGTTCCACACCGGCATCCAGGCGGTGGACCAGTCGCATGGCTTCGCGCTGCTCAAGGTCAACCAGGTGCTGCAGGACCGCCCGAACGTCGTGAACCAGATCCTGCTGCGCCTGGGCGACGTCACGCGCGCCGAGCCACTCGCGCGCCAGATCGAGGCGCGCTTCGGCGAGCGCACCGAAAGCTGGGAAGAGCAGAACCAGAACATCCTCACCGTCTTCGTGATCCAGAACGCGATCATGTATTCGGTGACGGGCGCGATCCTGCTGGTCGCCGCCTTCGGCATCTACAACATCATCTCCACCGTCGTGTTCGAGAAGACGCGCGACATCGCCATCCTGAAGTCGCTGGGCTTCACCGAGGGCGACATCCAGCGCCTGTTCCTGGTGCAGGGCATCATCGCCGGCCTGCTCGGCGCCGTGGCGGGCTGCCTGCTCGGCGCGCTGATGGTGGAGGCGCTTGCGCAGATCCGCTTCAACGTGAACACGCCGGCAGGGAACGACCGCTTCATCCTGGCGCGCGACTGGCGCGTCTACCTCGCCGCCTCCATCTTCGCCGTGCTGGCCGCCGGCATCGCGGCGGTCATCCCGGCGCGCCGCGCGAGCCGGCTCGACCCCGTCCAGGTGGTGCGCGGCGCGGCCTGATCGCGCTTGAACCCTTAATCGTTATACGTCATAACGATTGCCGGAGAACGTCCGATGAAACCTGCTCGCCGCGTCGTGCTCGGCGCCACGCTCGCCTTGCCTTTCGCAGGCGCCGCCCTTGCCTTCCCCGATCGTCCCGTCCGGCTGCTGGTCGGCTTTCCGCCTGGCACCGGTCCGGACCTGGTCGCGCGGCTGCTGGCCGAAGCGCTGCGAGAGGCCTGGCCAGGCGGCATGGTGGTGGAGAACCGGCCGGGCGCGGCCGGGCACATCGCCGCGCAGGAAGGCGTCCGCGCCACAGCGGACGGCCACACGCTGCTGTTCAGCGAGATCGGCCAGCTTGCCATGGCGCCCAGCACCTATGCGCGGCTGAGCTACGATCCGCGTCAGCTTGCACCGGTCGCGCGGGTGGTGACGGCGGATTTCGCCTTCGTGGTGCCGACCGCGCTGCCAGTCACCGACCTCGATGGCTACGTCGCCTGGGCGAAGCAGCGGCCGCAGGTGTTCATGGGCACCTTCGGCGCCGGCACGCTCGGCCATTTCGGCGCGGTGATGCTGGCCCAGCAGGCGGGCTTCCCGCAGGAATCGGTGCATTTCCGTGCCACCGGCGAGGGCATGACGGCGATCCTGAACGGCGACGTGCAGGGCATGTTCGGCTCCGTCGCGCTGGTCGTACCGCAGGTGCGCGGCGGAAGGCTGCGCGCGCTGGCCACCACCGGTCCGGTCCGCTCCCCCCTGCTGCCGCAGGTGCCGACCATGGCGGAACTCGGTCGACCGGGGCTCGAGTTCGAAGCCTGGTTCGGCGTCACCGCGCCGGCCGCCACGCCCGCGCCGGTGCTGGCAACCCTGGAAGCGGCGATCCTGCGCGTCATAGCCGTCCCGGCCACGCGAACGCGCCTGGAGGAAGCCGGCTTCCGCCTGGCGCCGCAGGACCGTTCCGCCTTCGCTGCGCAGATCCGCGCCGACACGCAGCGCTGGGCCCAGGTGGTGCGCCAGACCGGCTTCCGCGCGATCGAGTAGCCGGCGGCCTACACCGCGAAGATACGTACCTGCACACTGTCCGGCCGCCGCTCGCCGAGGCCGAGGAACAGGTTCCGCGTCAGCCAGGCATGCGCCGGCGCCCCGGTCTCGAAGGCGGGCGCTGTGCGAAAATAGACCCGCTCCGGCGGCACCGGCTCGCCGCGCAGCAGACGGGCCATGTCCTCCGGCGCGGCGTGGCGCAGTCCGCGGTTGACGACATAGACCAGCGTGCCGTCCGTCAGCTTCAGCGTGTAGCGCGCCTCGATCTCCGCGACCCCGTCCGCGCGGATCAGCTGGTAGTCGGCGCCGTCCGGCAGGATCTCGCCCTCCAGCCTTGGGCCGGCGATGCGGCCGCCGAGGATCGGCACGATGCGCCGCTCGCCCGCCGGGCCGCGCCCGATCACCATCGGCGTCCCGACCGCTGCGCGCAGCTCGGCCACGAAGTCGAATTGCGGATCCATTGCCATCTCCCCCGGGCGCGTTGCTGCCGTTAGGCTTGCCCTCGTGCCCGAGACCGAGCCCGCTGCAAAGACCGAAGCCGCCGGCCCGCCGCTGATCGAGGCGCGCGATGTCACGCGCACCCTGCCGGAAGGTGCGACGCTGGTCCGCGACATCTCCCTGTCCATCGGACGCGGCGAGTTTGTCGCGGTCACCGGCCCATCCGGTTCGGGCAAGTCCTCGCTGCTCTATCTGCTTGGGCTGCTCGACCGCCCGACCACCGGTGAGGTGCTGCTGGAAGGGCGCGACACGGCGCGGCTCTCGGCGCGGGAGATGGCGGCGCTGCGCCTTGCGCGGCTCGGCTTCGTGTTCCAGTTCCACTTCCTGCTGCCGGAGTTCAGCGCGATCGACAACGTGCTGATCCCGATCCGTCGCTTCGGCCGCCTGAATGATGCGAGGGCGCGGGAGCGGGCCATGCAGCTGCTCGACACGCTCGGCCTCGCCGATGCGGCGCAGAAGCTGCCGGAGCAGCTTTCGGGCGGGATGCGCCAGCGCGCAGCGATCGCGCGCGCGCTGGCCAACGACCCGGTGCTGCTGCTGGCCGACGAGCCGACCGGCAACCTCGACACGAAGAATGCCGCCGCCGTGTTCGACATCTTCGCGAGGATGGTC
>CAYNRF010000160.1:0-7882 GCA_964399525.1 uncultured Phycisphaeraceae bacterium
AGCTCGGCGTGTCTGAGCAGACGTTCTACCGGTGGAAGAAGAAGTTCGGCACGATGATGCGCGGGATAGCTCAAGCGAGGAGTTCGCGGAGTCGCTTCGGAATCTCGTGGACTGCGGCAGGTCCCAGCGTTGCATCCTGAATTGGGCCCAGCAGGAACTCGAACTCCTTCGTCAGCGTTCCGCGCTGCGAAGAAGTCCAGATCGGAAGGATCGGACGCTTCAGCTGAATCGCCGCATGGATTTCTCGCTTGACCCACTCGCTCTGCTGGGCGTCTTCCGACAGCAAGACAACCAGCGCGCGCGAACCCTCGAGGCCTTCCACAATCGACTCCACGAATCCTGGGGGCCTCGCCTCGACGCTCTCGGGGGAGTACCAGAACTCGAAGCCCGCGCCTTTCAGCGTCGCGCAGACAAACTCAGCATGACGGCGGTCAGCGCTCGCATGTGACAAGAAAACCATGGGGCGGGCGGGCGCGGACTCGACGGCCCCTGAAACATCGACGCAAGGGCTCGCGCGGGCGACTGCCTCTTGCACCAAACTCCCGGAGATCAGACTGCAGAACTCGCGCACGCGCGGATCTACTGAAACGTCTTGTGGACGAAGCGGCCGCACGAGATGCAGGTTCTCGATGCTGCGACACCTACTCAGAGCCACATAGACCTGCCCCGTGCTGAACGCCTTCTGGCCAAAGTCGATCGAGCAAGCGTCGTAGGTCTGTCCTTGCGACTTATGGATCGTGATTGCCCACGCAGGCTTCAGCGGGAACTGCACGAATCTTCCGACGAGGCGGCGCGTCACGATGCCGGTTGCGTGGTCCACCAAATGCTCGTACTGCTCCCACTCCTCCCGTGCGACACATTCGGCTTGCGATCCGTTCCGAAGCGTCACATAGATCTCGTCGTCCTCGATACGCTCGATGGTTCCCAGGCTTCCATTGACCCAGCGCTGTGCCGAGTCATTCTTCAGCATCATGATCTGCGCCCCAACCTTCACGCGAAGCGCCTTGGGCGCCGGCTCTACTTTCCAGGATCCTTCGACGGTCGCGTCGTAGCGCCTCTCAGCCCCCTGGATTCTCGTGAGTTCGGTTTCATTTCGCTGATCAGCGAGTTGGTTGTTCGTGACAAGGGTCACCGATGGAGGCGCAGGTTCGTGGCTGAGCGAGTTCTTGTTCACCCACTCGACGGCCGACTCAAGACTGCGCCCGAGGCGGATGTCTCCAAGCCGCTCTATGAATTGCGCGTCGGACTGACGCATCACCTGCGTAAACTCGATGACCGACCATTTCACGCTCTGTAGGCAAGTTGCGCTGAAGAAGTACTCGGTGGCGTATCCTGCAGCGGAGTACAACGGTCTTGTGTCCTCGGTTACCACCGGAGGCAACTGAAGCAGGTCGCCAACCAGGATGACCTTTACACCTCCCAACAGTTTGCCGCGACTCGGTCCATTCATCTCAAGCGACTGCGCGATAGAGTCCATGAGATTGGCATTCACCATGGAGCACTCATCGATGATCAGATAGCGCAGCGACTTCAGAACGGCGCTCGAACGCCCCGATGGAGGCTTGATGTCTTCGCGCTTGAGCCAGCCGCTCGGCAGCCCAAAGAAGGAGTGGATCGTTTGCCCGCCAATGTTGAGGGCCGCGATTCCTGTCGGTGCCACGAGCGCTGCCCGCGCTCCGATCCTCCCCATCAGCCAGTGGATCGCAGTCGACTTGCCCGTCCCGGCGCGCCCGAAGACAAGGACGACATCGCTGCCGGGATCCTCGACCGCCTGAAGTAGACGCCGATACTCCGGAAGTTCCTCGATTCCATCGCCGGCTTCACGCGTTGATGCCGATGACCGACGGGAAGACGGCCTTCCGGCACGAGAGATGGCCTCAGGCTTAGGGGCCGACGGATCCACGCGCGGCGAGCTTGTCAGGAAGGACTTGCGTGGAGCAACAGGTGGAGAGGGCGAAGGGGTAAACCCAGACGCGCGACGCCCATCCGCGAGCGCCCGGTCAATCTCACCGAGCGTTGGCTTCGCGCCCGTACCGAACAGCCGCTTTCGGATGTCATCAAGAAACCCCATGATCGATGCTGCCTCCTCTTGCGGCTTCACCGGCGAAGCGGCGCCTCCTAAGATCGCCGAAGTCTACCAAACACCCCCTCCAAAGAGACCATCAATGCGGCCTGAAACCTAGGGATTGCCCGCGCCAACCACGTCTCGTGACTCTGTTCGACATTACCAACCGTTGGTAACTGAAGGCAGCGATCGCAAAGCTACTGAAGCTCCCGTCTTGCCTGCCGATAGCGACGGCGTGCCTCGGCGACACGGCGTGAGTGTTCGCGAAGCACCAGATGGACTTGCTGTGCCAATTCTTGATAGCCATTGAGCGACTGCTTGAGCGACGCGACTTGGTCGTTGACCTTGCGCGCGTGCTCTGATCGCACCTGATCAAGATATGCGCTCGGCATTGCCGGCACGGCTCGGGAGTTCACGACCCGCTCACAGTCACGTCTCCAGCTCATGAGCGTGTTCGTGAGGACCGCGCCGAATCCGGGAATGGCCAGAATCGCCCTGCGCTCCACATCAGCGGCAGTCTCGATCCCGTTTGACGCCAGCACCCGACTACGCTCGGCACCGATTCCTGAGATCCCCGCGTGGCGAATGATGAAGCCATTCAGCTGATCGCTGCGCCAGTCATCTCGATATCGATGGATCGCCGTCTGCTCCTGTCGCGACAGTTCATTGGGATGGTCTTGCAGGGCCCGGGCAACCTGCTGGAGCGCCTGGAGGTCCTTGAGAGCCCTCATCCGTGTGACAGAGTTGACTTCCTGGACCGTTGACTCAACCGCGACCAGGTCGCGCAGCGCACGGTCCGCGGCCTCCCTTCGCACTCTGAAGCGCTCGACCTCAGGTCGCAGCCTCGCCCACCGACCTCGTGCCTTCACCATCTCGGCAACTCCCATGCACCCGCCGATGAAGAGTGGCACCGCGACGCAGACCGCGAACGGCAGAACGAAGCCCAACGCCCCTGCCAAGAGCGCCAACACGAACTTGCCCACCGCCGCCTTGCCACCGAACTCCATCGATCCCGACATGAAGCGGCGGTACTCCTCGTCGGACACAAAGCTTGGAGCATGCGGCAACTGCCTTTCACCAGCAGAAACCTCCGCCTCGCCGCAGAGATCGGTGAGCGAGGGAGGCGGAGCGAGCCTCCCAACCAAACCGATGAGATCCCGCAGGGTAGCGGTCTCGATCTTCACTCCATGAACTCCCCCACCGATAGACGGAAGAGGATCCCTCGCGAGCCTGCACAGGTCACACTCCGAGCGGCCGGGGAACACCGCATGGCGCTTGTTGGACCTGCAGGGCCTCAGGCTGCGGCCGAATCGATGGAGTCCTCCCATCCAGTCCCGGGCCGATGGTCGCCCGCTGGACCGAAAGCTGCGCTCGAACAAATCCTCGAGCTCTCCGAAGGCCTCGATGGGCAACGCGCCAGGCGGAGGCTGCGCGAGGCGAACGCCGCGCCTTGAGTATGCGTAGGCTCCGTCGCGAATCGCTTCAGAGGTCTGACGATCCCTCCCATCGACGGCGCGACCGTGATAGGGATGCCGCCCGTGAAGCAGCAACTGGAACACGAGTACTGAGAGCCCGAAGACATCATGGTTCCAGGTCCGCGTGAGTCCCTTGAAACCTCGTCCCTGGAGCTCCGGCGCGGTGAACAGGTCTTTTCCGACCTCACAATGAAAGGTCGAACCGCCGAACGACACTTGGAAGGAGTCTGCGTCAATGAAGACAACCGTTCCGTCCTTACGCACAATGATGTTGCTCTCATTGACATCCCCGATCACGACACCGGAAGCATGCAGCGTGCTTGCCGCAGCCATGAGGTTCGTCGCGACCGTAGAGATGAAGAGATAGTCGACTTCCGGAAATGCCTGACGCCGCTCGGCCGGGTGCGAGAGGCGGTCGATCACGCCCTCTCCCGAGACGTTCGGCATGATGAAGCCGATACACCTGCCGCGCTGATCCCAAACCAGGTCGAGCGGCCATGCCGCCACGGCGTCAAGACCCGCCGACCGCATCTTGACCATCGCGATCAGCTTCGCTTGCTTTGCCTGATCGCATGGCGCGTGATAGACCTTCAGGACCTTATCAGGCGCTCCCTGAACTTCATAGATCCTTCCCTCGCCTCCAGAGGCGATCTCCCTGCCAGCGACGACTGGTGCGCCCACCGAACTCCGCATGTCACTACTCGGATTCCGCCCGCGCCACCAAGACAATCGACTTGTCGTCGTCCGTCTTCGCATTCACAGCGCTCGAAGAGAGGAGTTCGAGGAGTCCATCCGTGATGTCGTCGTCCGTGGAGCCGCTCGCAAACGGCGCGAAGAGCATCTCAAACGCCGGAGGGTGTGGCCGCCGAAGTCTCTGGTCGATGAGAAGGCCTGTCAGTCCATCGCTCGTCACCGCGAGTCGCTGCACCGAGCCTTCAATCACACGCACGCGGATTTTTGCATGCGCCTCATGATCGGTCAGGAAATCCGTGATGTTGAGCACTTCCTGATCGACTTCGAACGCGAGGTGCCAAGCGCGATCGAGCCCGAAGACGATGGCGCCATCGCCAAGCTGTCCGAATGCCGCCCCCCAAGGAGCGACGATAGCGACTAGCAGGGTCGACGCGAACTCACGCAAGGGCTGGCCTTCACGCGCGGCGAGATCCTCGACCTGACGCCTCGCGCGTTCGAATGAAGCCCAAATCGCTTCCTCTGCGCCGCCGGCCGTCACCAGTCGTGGCTCATCGCCCTTGATCGAGAGAAC
The DNA here is from genome assembly GCA_964399525.1 of uncultured Phycisphaeraceae bacterium. GTDB lineage: Bacteria > Planctomycetota > Phycisphaerae > Phycisphaerales > UBA1924 > UBA6054. The sequence goes on from CAYNRF010000160.1 coordinate 4,805, forward strand.
GACCTCATCGCAAGCGCACTTCGCACCGTCGAACGATCTCTTTACGGAACCAGCGCCGTCGGCGACCGCCACGACCACAATCTCATCGGAGTATTGCTCCCGCTCGATATGACCAAACTGTACATAATCCTGGCACGCCTCCCCGCTCACCTCATGCGAGGTTCCACGGACAACAGCCTTCGCAAGCCTCCAACGCGACCGAGCGGTGCCGAGATTCATGACTAGAGCGCCGCGGTTCCCCAGCCATCCGGGCCCGTCGCCGACGGGAGTGCAATCGCTTGACCGGGCTGCGACTGCGAAACCGCCCGCTGCGACGCGGAGAGCCACTTGAAGAACTCTCGAAACGCGATTCCGTTCAGCCGCAGCGGCTGGCGCGAAGGTGACAACTCGGCGAGCTTCTGGAAGTCGGCGCCCTCCACTCCCACGGAGTAGAAGGTGAACTTCTTTTGAGCCTCGCCCAGCCGCACCGCTTCACAGGCAAGTCGCCACTTTTCCTCGCTCTCGGTGGGCGCGCCGTCCGTGAACAAGAAGATCCACGGGCGGTAGAACGACACGGCGTTGCTTCGATAGATCGTCTTCCGGTTCTCCAGTTGGACGATCGCGCGCATGACCGCGCTGGCCATCGGAGTGTCGCCAGTTGCAGAAAGAGTCGGCGGCACGAAACGATTGGCTTCCGTAAAGTCCTGCACGAGATCGACTGCGCCGCCGAAAGTGACAATCGCGAGTTCGACGCGCCGTGCGGCGAGCCTGTCCTGCGTCACTTCGTCGCGATACTGCTGCAAGCCCGAATTGAGCGCCGCAATCGGCGCGCCCCCCATCGAACCCGACACGTCCATCACCAAAACGCACGGGGCGCGCGGGTCTGGGTTATCAGCGAAGCTGCTCGCGTCTGCTCCGAACCCCTGATACGGAATCTGGGACATCCGATCGATCTCCTGAAACAACTACTCTCTACCCTACGCTGAACACGCAGTATAGCGAGCGCGCGTGGGGTTTCAATTCCATGGCACCCCGTCAACTTGCACCGTAAGCCCGTTGTCTTGCTCCCATGTGCGCGGATCAGCAACTTTCGGCGCCAGAATGAGCCGCGGTGCGGCGCCAAACGCGCTGCTGCGCGTTGCGACAAACCGCTGATTAGCGGGCAACTATCGCATCTCATGTGCGCCGCGAACCTTCGAGCCACACGCGAGAACGCCGCGTACAAATCAACAGACGCATACGGCGATGGGCGGCCAACATGCAGTCGGAAGCCACTCCGTACAGCGTTGCGCTCGCGCATATTAGTTCGGTGCTTGCGAGCGGCATCGGTGCGCGGCCCGATAAACGCGCCAGCGTCACTCTGCGTCTGAACACCTCGTCAAAGGGGGTTTGCGCCGAATCTGGACCGCGTCCAACCCCTTGCTGGATGGATCGCAGCCGACGCCAAGATAGGATGGCGTCCTAATGAGCGATGCCGCCGACCCGTTCCAACCTTATGAGGGTCGCGAGCCGTATCTATTCATCTCCTACTCGCGGGCGGATAGCGGTTCGGTTGAGCAGATTCTCCACTCGCTCGCTGCACAAGGCGTGCGGATTTGGTGGGACCGCGCGCTGGAACCTGGGCAAGACTACGGTGCGAAGCTGGAGCAGCGAGTCGACGCCTGCGCGGGACTCGTCGTGTTTCTCAGCCCAAACTCGATTAGGAAAAAGCAGCAGAACTGGGTCCTTTCAGAGACAAAGCATGCCGCAGAGGCCAGTAAGGAGATCATCCCTGTCGTGCTTGAGGATTGCAAGCCTCCGCTCGATTGGAAGTCGCTGGTGGACCACCTTCAGCAGGTCGACGCGAGATCAGCAAATCGTTCCGCCGGCGTAGCCGAAATCATGGAACGTGCACGCAGGCTCGGTTGCTGCGAGGCGACATCCCTCACGCCTAATGGACCGCCGGATCTCAGCGGCCGGGGGCGGGAGAAACCGCCGCGTCGTCAAGCCGCTCCGCTACACGAGTGGCTTCGCTTCATCGATCGCGTGAACGTCGTCTTCAAGCGAACCATCTCATCCGAAGCCCCGCCCGAACCGCACGAGAAGCACCTCGATCATGAGTTTGACTTTGGGGATGAAGGACCAGCTTTTTCGGCAGCGCGTGAAGGCCCTCTTGCCATTGACACAGAGCCGCGCTTTGATCGATGTCGGAAGCTCATCGGTGATTCGGCGGATCTGCTCGATCCTCGGATTCCAATCAGCGACCGACTCGAGTGCTGTCTGACACTCACAAAGATGATTCCTGATTCGAGGCTGGACAGCGAAATCTCCCTTGCGCTAAGACTCTGTCACCTCTCGCACCTTGCGGCACTCGCACGCATTCATGCGGACGCTGGAGAGCCGCCGAGCGCGGAATCGATTAGCCTGCTCCGGCGAATCGAGGCGGTGACCAAGGATTGTATTGAACACCGGCCCACTGCCGCGCTTAAGGAACTGTCGCGAATGGTCGATTTCGACCTTCGGATAGCCCGGCTCGAACTCGTACTGATGGCCGGGCCGCCCGAGTCGAGATTGCTCAATGCCGCGAAGTCGAAGGGGACCCTCGCGTACACGAGAGATTGGCGCGATCGAATCACCGAGGCAGAGCAAACCGCGAGAGAGCTGCGCGCCAGCGGATTCGAGGCCTGCTCATCGCCCGGAATCGTGGCCGCGGCGCTCCGCAGAGTCGTCGTGCTCGCGCAGTGGCTCAACTGTTCCTATTCCGATCTCAGACGGCCAGGGAACATCTCCGAGCTTCCAACGAGGCGTGCCAACGAGGCGCTTGGGATGCATTACCGCGGGGCGGCGCTTACCTACAAACTGCGCAAGCGGATAAGTGCGCACCGACTGAGAAATGACCTCTGTGCGCATGGCATTCTGCTGTTCTACGCGTATCGGCCAGCGCTCGACAGCCGTTGGGGATGGAGCAGTACAACGAATGCGCAGGAAGCCTCAATTTGGCTCAGAAGCATGAGCGACCAAGCGAAACAGGATTCCGCACTCGTCACCCGTGTCTTGGAGTCACATGAGTGCTGCCTGCTCCTGGCAGATCTTCTCCGTCGTCACCCCGGCGACCTCCTT
>CAYNRF010000161.1:0-490 GCA_964399525.1 uncultured Phycisphaeraceae bacterium
CGGCAAGCCGCTCATCGGCTATGGATTTAACTCCAACGGGCGCTATGCCCAGCGCGGGATTCTTACCGAACGCATTCTGTCCCGCCTACATGCTGCCGGCGAGGCCGAACTGCGTAGCGACGATGGGAGCAATCTCGATCCTGTAAAGGCGTGGCGGGTGATGATGACAAATGAGAAGCCCGGCGGACATGGTGATCGAGCAGTTGCAGTCGGCGTTGTGGATATGGCGCTATGGGATCTGGTTGCCAAGATCGAGCAGAAACCACTCTGCCAATTGCTGGCAGAACGCTTTGGACAAGGGGAGGCCACCCCAGATGTGGAGGTCTATGCCGCCGGGGGCTACTACTATCCTGGCAAAAAGATCGGGGCGCTACAAGATGAGATCCGGCGCTATCTGGACATGGGCTATACACACGTCAAGATCAAGATAGGCGGTGCTTCCCTAAAGGAGGACCTGAAGCGGATTGAGGCGGTGATTACGGTGGTTGGA
>CAYNRF010000161.1:500-4612 GCA_964399525.1 uncultured Phycisphaeraceae bacterium
CTGAAGCAGGCACTGTGTTACGCCGACGCAATTGAGGCGTACAATCTGCGCTGGTATGAAGAGCCGGGCGATCCGCTAGATTACCAACTCAACGCCGTGATTGCACAGGCGACGACGACGCCCATCGCCACCGGAGAGAATCTCTTCTCTACCGTAGATACTCAGAATTTGATCCGCTACGGAGGACTGTCTCCTACTACATCGATTCTACAGATGGACCCTGTCTTGAGCTATGGTTTGGTCGAGTATCTGCGTACCCTTGCGATGTTGCAGCACCAGGGATGGTCTTGGCGGCGTTGTGTTCCACATGGCGGTCACCAAATGGCGTTGCACATTGCTGCCGGTCTTGGACTAGGTGGTAATGAGTCATATCCTGAAGTTTTTCAACCGTTCGGCGGATTCGCCGATCACCTGCCTGTCGAAGATGGGCGTGTGCGGCTTACTGATGCACCGGGCATCGGGATTGAGTTCAAACGCGAACTGTACACAATCTTTCAATCGCTAGTCAGGAAGTCGTAATATTCCACATCTGCTGGCATCATCCGTACGGCTATTTTGGAGAAAACGGGCATGGTTATGCAAGCCCCACCCAATCCCGCGCCCCCTCCACATCCAACAGATACCCCGTCACAACCTCCCACTCGACCCAGGACGGCATGAGCGGCTGGAATTTGCTCAGGCGGTAGTTGGGCAGGTTGGCGATGACGTCGGACCAGAGGGCGTCGTCTTCCCAGAAGGTGGGGGTGCGCAGGGGGGCAATGGTGCGGTGGAAGCTGTCGTGGGTGAGATCTTTGCCGTAGACGCGCACGACGTAGTTGTCGGGGATGACTTTCCAGTTTTCGTCGAGGAGTTCCAGGGCGTAGCGCAGGGTGGCGTTGATGCGCCCACCGGCGAAGGTCCACCAGCGGATCTCGTCGTGGCCGGCGACGATACCGCCGACGTGCGGACGCAGGAACGGGCGCATGCGCTCACGCTCCGCCGCCAGGACCGATGCTGCCTCGCCCTCCAGGTAGCTGTAAGCCTCGTCAGCGGTCAGGACGTGTAGGATCTGCTGACAGACCTCTTTCGAGAGAAACTGGGGCAGGAAGCCGCCCCAGGTGGGTTCGCGGCCACGTGGCGCCGGGGTAACAAGGACGCGTCGGTCTTCGTGCTGCACACGGATCACCGCCCACGGACGCCCACCCAGCAGGAAGCAACTGACGTCGTCGACGAGGCGGTCGACGAAATCCTGGTTGAGTGTACCCAGGGGTTGGCCCGCGGTGGTCTGCACGGTGTAGGTGGCGGGGCTGGAGAAGGTGGCGTAGAGTTCCATGAAGTTGCGTCGCCCGAACTTGCGCTCGGCCTTCCGCCCCAGCACCAATCGCCCTGACGCCAGGCGCAAGGACTCGTCTTGCTGCATCCATTCGAGCAGGCGGTCGAATTCGTCGCGGCGGATGTCGCGGAAGTCGGGGACGCGGCTGATCTGCGCCCAGGCCTCTTCGGCGGTGACGCCGTCGGCGGCCAGGGCGAGCGCCAACAGTTGGTGGATCAGCACCGGCCAGCAGCGTCCGCTGACTTGCACCGATTCGACCCAATGGCGTTTGGCCAGTTCGATCAGGGCAATTGCCTGCAAGACGCTTTCGTCTGTGCTACAGAAGAAGGTCGTGTTGGCCACCTGCCCGGCGCGGCGACCGGTGCGCCCCATGCGCTGCATAAACGAGCTGACCGTGTCCGGCGCTTCGGCCTGGAGGACGAGATCGAGATCGCCCACGTCGATGCCCAACTCCAGCGTGGAGGTACAGACGATGCAGGCGTCGGAGCCGTGGGCGAAACGCTCTTCGGCCAGCGCCCGCTCTTCACGGGAGACGGCGCTGTGGTGCACGAAGACGGTGGTGTCGGCCCGGCGCATGTGTTCGGCCACGGCCTCGGTGGTGGCGCGGGACTGGCAAAAGAAGAGGCTCTTGTTGGCCTTGGCCACTTTGGAGGCGTCCAGCGCCAGTTGCCTGAGGTCAGGGCGATGGACGACGAGCAGACGGCGGCGCGCAGGCGGCGAGGGCGGGTTAACCACGCTGCCTGCCCGCTGTGACGTGCCCTGCAACCAGCCCAGGATAGCGTCGGGGTTGCCCACGGTGGCGCTGAGGCCGATGCGCTGCACGTCGTGCTTGGAAATGCGCACCAGCCGCTCAATGACGCTCATGAGATGCGCGCCGCGGTCACTCCCGGCCAGGGCGTGGACCTCGTCCACCACAATCGCGCGCAGGTCGCGAAAGAGTTTGTAGACGTCGACACGCGGTGAGATGAGCATCACCTCCAACGATTCGGGCGTGGTCATCAGCAGCTCGGTCGGCTCTTTGAGGAAGCGTCGACGGGCGTTGTCGGGGGTGTCGCCGTGCCAGACGAAGCGCCCCAGCCCCACCATTTCGGTGTAGAGGCCCAGGCGATCTTCCTGGTTGTTGAGCAGGGCGCGGATGGGGGCCACGTAGAGCACACCCACGCCCTCCGGCTGGTCGTCCACCATCAAGGAAAGGAGGGGGAACATGGACGCCTCGGTCTTGCCGCCGGCGGTGGGCGCAAGGATGACGGCGTTGTGGCCTTGGAGCAGGACCTCACCGGCCTCCTCCTGTACAGGACGCAGGCTGGACCAGCCCAGGCGCGCCACGATGGCCTGTTGCAGTCGGGGCGAAAAGCGGGCAAAGATGCTCACCACGTATCCTCGCTGGGGATCAGGTCGGTGTCGCCGGACGCAGCGTCCGCGTCGTCGGGCGTGGTCAACGGCGCGCCGGTGAGGATGTGCTGCTCCTCAGGCGTGAGTTCGTCGGGCATGAGTTTATCGGGACTGAAGCCGTATTCGGTCATGGGATCGTAGTCGGCGTGTTCGTCCACCAGGTCCATCTGGGTGATGAATTCACGCAGGAACTGGCGGGGGACGACGCCGACGTCGCCCTTGAAGCCGGCGGTGACCTCCTTCACCAGCCGTTCGACGAATTCGCTGCTGATCCGCTGGTCGAGACGGCTGCGGTCGACGCTGGGGTAGAGTTCGCGCAGGGCCAGGGCTACGGCGCGCAGCCGTTCGCGGTCGAAGGGGACGAGTTCGAGTTGGGCCTGGCGCAGGCTGGCGAAGCGCCCCTGCTTGAGGAAGCGGATGCGGTCATGCAGCGGGGCCAGCCCGGCCACACCGTGACGGCTGTCGAAGAATTCGGGGGTGCCGGTAAAGAGCCAGAGCAGGCCAGGATAGGAACCGGCGGCGTCGGCGATCTGCCGGATGCCGTTGAGCGATTTGTGGCGGGAGTCGGAACGCATGCGCAGGATGGTTTCGGCCTCGTCGATGACGATGAGCAGCCCCTTGTAGCCGACGGCTTTGACGATCTCCAGCACGCCGCGCAGGTAGTCGAGGGCGTCGCGGCTGCCGATGTCGCCTTTGATGTCGGCGGCTTTTTTGGCCGACGCCGCCACGTTGCCGCTGCCGCACAGCCACGAGATGAGCGCACCCGCTTCGCTGACGTCGCCCTGCTGCTTGAGGTCGAAGATGGTCTGAATCACGCGGATGAAATCTTGCGGGGCCTGACCGCCGGTGAGCGACACCAACTGCTCGTCGAGTTGACGGCGCACCTGCTCGTCGAAGGTGGGGTCGTTTTCGTCGGCCCCGGCGTCGATGAGCTTGTCTTCGATGCGCCCGATCCAGCGATCCAGGATGTCGCCCAGCGCGCCGCGGGGACAGGAGACGGTGCCCAGTTCGGTCATCACCTTGCGGTAGACGTCGTCGAAGCGGTGGAAGCGCAGGTCGTTGTCGGAGACGACGACGAAGCTGGTGGCAAAGCCGCGGCTCTGGGCGTCGAGCAGGGCCAGGCGGGCGGTGAAGGTCTTGCCGCAGCCGTAGCCGCCGCGCAGGAACTTGATGGTGCCTTCGCCGTCGGCGGCCAGGTCGAGTTGACGGTGCAGTTCGCCGCGCTGCTTCTCGATGCCGACGGCGAAGGCGTCGATGCCCCGTTCAGGCACCAATCCCTTGCGCAGCGACTCGAAGACGTGTTCCACGTCGCGGTGGGTGAGGGTGTTCATACGTTGCTTCTTTCTCGTAAATTGCGTTTTCGCGCAGTAGCTAATGGTGCGTAGAGCGTAGTGCGTAGTCCGTCAAC
>CAYNRF010000161.1:4622-7743 GCA_964399525.1 uncultured Phycisphaeraceae bacterium
CACATATCGTTTGACGCCGCCGATCACGTCGATGCGGACGTTGAAGGGGGCGCGCTCGGCGTATTCTTCAAATTTCAGCGAAAAACGGCGCAGCGCCCGCTGGTTGCCCAACAGGGTGATGGCCTCGTTCTCGTTGACGCTGCCGTGGTCGGCCAGGTGCTTGAAGAGGGAGCGCACGCCGACGGCGTCGGCATCGTCGGGCAGGGCGTCGAGCCAGTTGTCGTCGGCGGGGGACGGGGGACGCGCCGCCGCAGAGGACGCTTCCACCACGCTGCGTCCGGCGCTGACGGCGAAACGCGCTTCGGTGACGGTGGGCTGGACGTTGGCGGCAGCGCTGGGATCGTAGATTTCCACCTGCACACGGGCGTCGGTGCTGCCGGTGAGGCGGAAGAAGAGTTCAAACTCTTCGCCCACGGCGGCCAGGATGGAGGCCCCGTTGATGCGGGCATTGCCGCGCGGCTGGACGAGTTCCACTTGAATCGCCGACGCATGGGGGATCCGCAGCGCCAGTTCGATCTCCTTGGGGCTGTTGAAGGCCAGCGCCTGCTGGGCGACGACGTCGACGCGGATGCTGAGGCAGTGCAACCCCGCCACCCCTTCGCGCTGTTCCGCCGTGATGGCAAATTGCATGAGGCTGCTGCCCGCGGCGGTGCGATGCAGCACGGTGAGCACGGGGATCAGCCGCTCTTGCAGGCTGTTGCCGCCGTGGACAAAACGCGCTGTGCGCCGTCCGGTGTCGAAGACGGCGGTGGTTTCGGGGAACATGACGTAGCCGGTCTGGTCGACGTAGTTGAGGTCGGCCAGGGCCACACGCACTTCGCCGTTGTGGTCCGCCGCCGCCGGTGAAAAGACGTAACGGGCGTGGGGATCGCTGCGCCGTCCGTGGGGTTGGGCTGTGGCTGCGCTGTCGTCGAGGAGCAGGAAGCCGTGGTCGCCGGTGAAGACGAAACGGCGCACGCCGGCGTCGCGCAGCAGCGTCCACGCCGCCCGCAGCTTCTGCATAACGGTGTCGAAGACGGCGGGGCCGAACTCGTTTTCACCCGCTTTGTCGATCTCGCGGCTGTGGACGATGACGAGCCTGGCCTGGGCAATCGAGCGTTTGAGCCAGGCGGCGTCGCGGTTGACCACGTCGTCCAGGGGGAGCAGCGGACAGGCCGCGCCGCCGACACGGTCGTGGATGGCGCGTTTGCGCGTGTCGGGGGTGTTGACGCGGAATTCGCCGCTGGCAAAGCCCTGTACGCCGCCGTCCAGCGTGGGCAACACCGGCGACAGACGGCCGTTGACACTGACCGGGGCCAGCACGTTCATGCCGATTTCGGTGACGGTGGGCAGTTCGGCGAAGCGGGCGTTGAGGTGGACGTTGGTGGCGGCGCTCTCTTCGAGCTTGCGGTAGAGTTCTTCGGCCATTTCGTAGCGGAAGGCGTCTACCAGGAAGTAGGCGGTGGTGCCGCTGTCCTGGGTGAGCGGACGCACGACGTCGTCGAAGAGGGTGCGCTGCTGGTAGGCGGGCGACGGCAGGAAGCCGTGGCGACGACAGAGGGCGTTGAAGTCACGCGCCCAGGTGTCGGCCCAACCGCGCCAGCGGCGGCGGCTCTGGTCGAGACAGGCGCGCAGCCCTTCAAATTCGGGCAGTTGCGGGTAGAGGCGCGCCTCACGCGCCTGTTCCAGGTGACGGTGCGCCTGATCCACCGGTGCGCCGTGTTTGATGTAGAGATCGGCGGCGGCTTCGAGGCCGACGGCTGTAGCCAGACGGTCGCCGGCGGCTTCCAGGGCGCGGTCGAGGCGGACGGCGGCGTGGACCAACTGCCAGGCCGATTTGCGCGCCGGGTCGTGACCCAGCCAGAACGTAGTGGTGGCGTCGCCGTCGAGACGCTGGTCGCTCCAGGCGGCGGCGGCGCGCCAGTTGCCGTTGTGCAGGGCGGCCAGGGCGGCCTTGAGCACCTTGTCTTCTTCAAAGGGGAAGGTGTCGATCTTGCCCAGATCCTCGGCGTTGGCGGCTTCGATTTCGTCGGCCAGCAGCGTTTCGGTGGCCTGGGCGGTGCGGCGGTAGAAGGCAGGATGGCGCGTGCGCAGGTGGTCGGCGATGTGGCGGCAGTTGTCCACCACAGCACGGGGCAGGCTCTGCGCCGTGGAGAGCGTAGACGCCACTGGCGGTCGTTTGAGGTCGTGGACGTATTCCACACCCAGCGCCCAACTGGCGGCGGCGAAGACGACATCACCGGCGTCCCCGGCCTGGGGATTGGGCAGCGCCGTCTCTCGCCACGTCGCGCTGAGACCGATCCAGGCGGCCAGTTGTTTCCAGAGCGCAGCGACGTTGGCCGACCAGCGGTCGGATGGCGCAGCGTCGCCAGGACGGGCCAGGGCGCGGGCGATCTCGCCGTTGTTGAGCAGGTCGTCGAAGAAGGCGATGGGCGACAGGCTGCGCAGGTGGGCGGCAAAACCGTCGTCGTCCGCGGCCCCACCGCTGCGGTCGGTGAGCAGGGTGTGTAGCCAGTCGTCGGCGGCGGTGAGAGTCAGGTCAGGATGGGCCAGAAAGGCGTCGATCTGGTCGGGGGGGACGCGCCCGGCGGCGGCTTCGCGCACCAGCGTGGGCAGGGCTTTGCGGTAGCGCATGCCGGCGCGGTAGAGTTCGAGGAGCGGTGTCTGTTTGATCGTCTCTTCGTTGAAGCCGGGCAGGTGGATGAGCAGCGGCGTCTTTTCCACGCCCCCGGCCACGCCCTCCAGCGCCATCATCAATTCGAGGTAGCTGCCGCGGAAGGCGTAGACGGGATAGGGCAACGCACCAGCGGCGCGCGCCGCCATCAGGCGGTCGACAAAGGCGACGTAGTGGCTGTCCACGTCGAGCCAGACCACGATGCGGTTGCGCCGAATCCAGCCGCGCACGTCGGCTTCGAGGAATTCTGATACCGGTCCGCCAACATCGGCGGCTGTCTTTGGGGCGGGTGTCATTCGTTGTTTTCCTTCTCGTGTTGATCGGCCATGTGTAGGGGCACGAGGGGGATGGGGCGGAGATCTCCGAATATTGGCGAAAGATCCGCCCCATCCCCCTCATGCCCCTACGGTGTCGGCATCACCTCATGCCCCTACGTCGTCGGTATCGTCATCCGACCACTGGTCGGCA
>CAYNRF010000162.1:0-7717 GCA_964399525.1 uncultured Phycisphaeraceae bacterium
CGCTTGCGGAGCCGCCTCCCCCCCCGCCCCCCCCGCCCCCGCCGCCGCCGCCACCGCCGCCACCACCACCGCTGCGCCCGCCTCCCAGCTTCGAAACAGACCCGCCGCCGCTGCCGCCCGTCACCCCAGACCCCGCCCGCGAGACGCCCCGCGCCGCCGCGTTCCGGCCCGACTTGGTCGCGGCCCGACGGGTCACCGCCTTGCCCGAACCGCCCGTCAGGCTGTAGCTGATCCGGGAGCCGTCCGCAAGCACGCGGACCACGTCCGAGGGGCTCGACGCGTCGGGGCTCTTGGCCCGGGGACGTTCGATGACGTACTTGCGTCCGTTGGGGAGGCTGACGACGATCCGCTCCATCTCCTCGGCCGCATCCTGGTCAGCCTGGACCGTGTTCTCACCCTGTGTCTGGCCCTGCCCGGCCGGCGCCGACTCGCTCACAGGCGTGTCCTTTGCCCCGGCGGGAGCGCCCACGAGAAGGACCAGCGTGCCGAGAAGACCGGAAAGGGCGGTGTTGTGGTTCATCGCATCACTCCTTGCAGTCCGCCTGGTCAGGCCGGACGGCGTCCACCCCACACCTTCCCAAACGCGGCGCGGATTGTCGAGTCAATCCGGGCAAGATACGTCGGCGGCGCCCCCCGTCCCCGCAGCGGGCCGCCGCATGGGTCCGAGAACGGCCCGCGGCGGGAACAAAGCGAGCCCGCCGGATCGGCGGGCCCGCGTGGACACCTGGTGGGATGCTGGGTCAGGAACCGTCAGTCCAGACGGAAGCGGGACACCAGCGACTGCAGCCGCTCGGACTGGTGCGCCAGATCGGCCGCGGCCTGGGCCGCCTGCGACGCTCCTTCCGACGACTGCCGGGTGACGGCGTTGATCCCTTCCACGGCGCGGGCGATCTCGCCGGAAGCCGCGGACTGCTGGTTCGCCGCCGCCGCGATCCCCTGCACCATGGACTGCAGGCTCTGGGAGCTCCGCACGATCGTGCTCAGGGCCGATCCGGCCTCGGTCGCCAGTTCCACGCCCTTGCTGACGCGGCCGGTGCTCGACTCGATGCGCTGCACGGCGCTGTCGGTCTCGGACTGGATGCCGCGGATCGACTGGCTGACCTCCTCGGTGGCCTGCTGCGTGCGCTCGGCCAGCTTGCGGACCTCGTCGGCCACCACCGCGAAACCACGCCCGTGCTCGCCCGCCCGCGCCGCCTCGATCGCGGCGTTGAGGGCCAGCAGGTTGGTCTGGTCCGCGATGTCGTTGATGACCCCGATGATCTCACCGATCATCTGCGACCGCTTGCCCAGCTCGTTGACCGTGGCGGCCGACTCGTTCACGTCCGACTCGATGCCCTGCATCGTGCTGACGGTGTTGCTGACGATCTTGCCGCCCTGCTCGGCCAGGTGCTGGCTCTCCTCGGCGGCCGCCGACGCGTCCGCCGACTTGCCGGCCACCTCCATCACGGACTGGGACATCTCCTCGATGGCCGCGGCGACCTGCTGGGTCTGCTGCTCCTGGGTCTGCAGCCCGCACGCCATCTCCTCGGCGGACGCGGCGATCTCGGTCGAGGCGCTGGCCACCACCTGGGTCGTGTCGCGGACCTGGCACATGATGCCGTGCAGGTTGCCCAGGAACACGTCGAACCAGTGACCCAGCTTGCCGATCTCGTCGCCGCGCGTCAGGTTGAGCCGCTTGGTCAGGTCCCCGTCGCCGGTGGCGACCTCGCGGATCATCTCGATCAGGTTGTTGAGCGGACGCGCCAGCAGCGAGCGGAGCAGGAGCACCAGGCCGACGGAGGCGCCGATCACGAGCGGCACGGTGAACAGCATGCCGTTGCGGAAGAAGCCGGCGACCTGCGCGTCGACGATCGAAAGCGGCATCTCGACCTCGTACGCGCCGTGCATGTAGCCGACCGGCCAGCTCTCCATGCGGAAACCCAGCGGGTCCTTGCCGTCGAACTGCCCGTTCTCGTCCCGGGCGTCGTACCGCGCGGGCTCACCGTGGCAGCTCATGCAGGACTCGTCGAGCTTGATGGCACGCATGAAGTGCAGCGTGTTGGTCTTGGAGTTGACCCGGCCCATCGAGAGCTCGCCGCCGGCCTTGACCTGGCTCGTCAGATCCCGCAGCATCTGGTCGCGGAAGCTGCCGGCTTCGGGAGCGTTGTCCGGGTTGCGTGCCTCCAGGGACACGATCTTGAAGTCCATGTTCTCCTTCTTGGCGGCCTCCGCGGCGACGTGCCAGCCCACGATGACGGGGATGGCGTTGAAGTACCGCGTCTGCGCATAGTGCGACCCCTTGGCGATCTGCTCCTGGGCTTCCTTGAGCAGTTCCTCGTCGTTGAGCTGCCCGTCGAGCAGCTTGCGCGACGCGTCGTTCTTCGCCTCGTCGGCCACGGCCGTGAACGCCGAGGCCTGCTCGATCATCGCCCGCTGCGCGTCCGAGCGGTATCCCTTGAGGAACACCACGTAGTTGACCGCGACCACGACGAACATGACGAGCAGCGCCGTGCCCACGATCTTCGCGTTCAGCCCGACGCCCTTGAACTGCTTGGGGCTCGGCGCCTCCCCCCGGGCCGGCCTCGCCCCGTCTCCGTGAGCACGAAAGTTTCCAGGCTGATTCGCTTTGTTCGCGGTCATGTCAGACTCCTGAGCGTTTGGTGCAGCCGAGCGGGACAGAACATGCCAGCATCCCGGACACTCCGATCTGAAATCGTGAGTCCACCCGCGGTACTTCTGTCCATTTCTTCACATGGAAAGGATCGGGGCGGGGGCATTGACCGGTTCAGGGGGGCATCTCAACACCCCTGCAACGCCGCCCCCCTCGAATCGGGATCGTCCAGTCCGAATCGTCCGAGCGGCACGCTCCCCTCCACATGGATGGTCGCGACCCCTCCCCCGGCCCGCAGCGAGCCGATCAGCCGGACGATCTCGTCCCTTGGGCGGGACACCATCACGAGCGGGGCCCCGGAGATCGGGTGCTCGAAGGCCAATAACGCCGCGTGCAGGGCCTGCCGCTCGATCCTCAGCACGCCATCGGGGGTCTCGAACACGCGTCCGCCGTACATGTCGTCGCCGACGATCGGGTGGCCCAGATAAGACAGATGCACGCGGATCTGATGCGTCCGCCCGGTTTTGAGTTCGAGTTCGACCAGCGAATACCGCAGCCCGTCGCCGCGCGCGTACCGCTCCCGAACCCGGCAGATCGTCACGGACGGCTTGCCGAGGTCGTCATGACGCACCACCCTTTTCTCGCGCGCGCCCTTGGCCTTCGAGGGGTGAGGTCCGATAGGCAGGTCGATCACCTGGAAGTCGTCCGCCACCCATCCCTGCACCACGGCGAGATAGCGCTTGTCCACCGTCCTGTTCTCGAACTGGCGCCCGATCTTCCAGTGGGCCTCCTCCGTCTTGGCGAACACGATGCAGCCGGAGGTGTGCCTGTCCAGCCGGTGCACCACGCCCGGGCGGGCGAACTCTTCGCCGACCGGCGACAGTTCACCGCCCGTGACGTGGCGGAAACGCCACGCCAGCGCGTTGATCATCGTCCCGCGCAGTTCCGACCGGGCCGGGTGCACGATGATGTCGGCCGCCTTGTCGATGACGATGAGGTGCTCGTCCTCGTAGAGCACACTCAACGGGATGTCTTCAGGCTCGATCTCTCCCGACGCGGGCGCCGGGATGATGACCTCCACGACGTCGCCGCCCCGCAGCCGGGTGGAGGCCTTGGCGGGTCGGCCGTTCACCGACGCGCCGCCGCCGTCGATCAGACGCTGGAGCCCGCTGCGGCTCATGAATCCGATCCGCGTGACCAGGTATTTGTCCAGACGGGTCTGCAGGTCGCGCTGCAGCACGAAGGCCACCCGCGCCAGAAAACCTTCGTCCCCCTCTTCGCGGGCCGCGTCGTAGGCGCGGCGCACCGCTTCGGGATCGACTTTGCCGCCCGGAAGCAGCAGTTCGGCCCCCGGGGCCACACCCGCCCCGCCCGACCCCCCCGGCCCACCCGGCCCCCACGCCCCCCCGCCCGCCCCGGCCTCCCCCGCGGCCTCCCCGGCCCGCGGGCTCTCCTCGTCGGGCTTGGAACGCCGGGACTGGCTCACGGCGCGGGGTCGGCGGCCGGGTCCGCCGCGGGATCGGTGGCCGGCGCGGGCTCGTCCTGTGCCGGCTGGTCGCCCGACGCCCCCTCATCACCCAGATTCTGCAACGCCGGCAGCGACATGATGTCGTCGATGGTCATCGGGATCTCACCCGAGGGATCCACGAACCGCTCGCCGGGCAGCTCGGGCAGCGCCGTGCGGGAAGGCAGCGTCACCCCGGCCGCGGCCCGCTCGGCCATCGCGACCTTGCGATCGGCCACGGTCGCCAGCTCGGCAAAGCCCGCCGCCTTGGCCGCCTCGCCCGCCCGGGCATAGCTCGCCCGGGCCTGTTCGACCTGGCCGAGCCCTTCTTCCGCCGCTCCCAGCCGCATGAGCGCCTGGATCAGGAGCAGCTCGGCGCCCTCCTTCCGCTCGACCGTCTGCACGACCTGGCGGCTCAGGTCGCGCGCCTGGGAGAGGTAGCTCCGCGTCCGCTCGTCGTCGAGTCGGTCCGATTCGTTGGCGGGCAGGCCGGTGGCCGGATCGATCTCCGCCCCCGGCTCCACGCCGGCGATCGCCGCGCGCAGGTACAGGTCGACGGTGCGGAGCAGCGCGAGCTCACCGACCGAGCCCACGCCGGCGTACTCGCCGGCAATGTTCCGCAGCGAGGCGGGCGACGGGGTCCCGCCCGCCACGGCACCTTCGTACGATGCGAAGGCGTTGTTCAGGCGCGCCTGCCGGGTTCGCTCGAGGTAGTTGAGCCCGAACCATCCCAGGCCGATCAGCCCGATGACGATCAGGACGGGCGAGCTCCACTTGTTGAGAAAGTCGATGAACTCGGTGTTGATCCGAGATTCCTCGAGCCCGGCTCCCTGACGGATCTGTGTCTGGCGTTCGTCCATAAGGCCGGATGATAGCGCGAAAACGGGCGGGCCCGACGGCCCGCCCGGGGTGGTTCCTTGATGTCGTCGGCCCGCCGGGCATCGCCCGGAACGGGTCAACGAAGGGTCAGCAGCTCGCGGTAGGTCGGCATCGGCCACAGCTCGGCCGCCACCAGATCCTCGAGCCCGTCCCCGATCGCCCGCAGCTCCTGCATGGCGGGGAAGACCTCGTCGCGGACGAACCGCGCCCCCTTGTGGGCGTCGTGGGGCACCCCGGCCAGGGCCGTCTCGAGCCGGGCGATCTGCGTCCTGAACCGGCCGACCAGCCCGGCCACCGCCTCGAGGGCCTCGCGGGAGTCCGTGGCATCGACCCCGGCCTGCTCGGTCGCCGTGACGGTCTGGGCGACCCGGCGCTGGTGCTCGAACGCCGCGGGCAGGATCAGCTGCCGGGACATCGAGATCATGGTCTCGGCCTCGATGCGCATGCGGGTGATGTACTGCTCGGTGAAGATCTCGGCGCGGGAATCCAGCTCAGCGCGGCTGAGCACCTTGTACTTCTTGAACAGGTTCCGCGCCTTGGCCGTCATCAGCGCGGGCAGGGCATCGGGGGTCGAGCGGAAGTTGGGCAGGCCCCGCCGCTCCGCCTCCTGGTGCCAGGCCTCGGAGTAGCCGTCGCCGTTGAAGATGACCCGCTTGTGCTCCTTGACGACCTGCTGGAGCACCGACTTGACCACCTTCTCGAGCTGGGCTTCGGTCGGCGAGGCCGACTTGAGCTTGCCCTCGATCTCCGTGGCCAGGTAGTCCAGCGACTCGGCCACGATCGTGTTGATCACCGTGTTCGGCCACGCCACCGAGGCGCTGGAACCCACGGCCCGGAACTCGAACTTGTTGCCCGTGAAGGCGAAGGGGCTGGTGCGGTTGCGGTCGCCCGAGTCGCGCCGCAGCGTCGGCAGCGTGCGGGCGCCCAGGTCCAGCTGGCCGCCCTTGAGGGTGCGGCTGGTCGCGCCCTTCTCAAGCTGCTCGACCAGGTCGGCGAGCATGTCGCCCAGGAAGACCGAGATGATCGCCGGCGGCGCCTCGTTGGCGCCCAGGCGATGATCGTTGCTGGCGCTGGCGATCGAGGCCCGCAGCAGGTCCGCGTGCGTGTCGACCGCGCGGATCACCGCCGTCATGAACACCATGAACTGCAGGTTCGTGTGTGTGTCGTCCTGCGGGTCGAGCAGGTTGACCCCCGTATTCGTCGAGAGCGACCAGTTGTTGTGCTTGCCCGACCCGTTCACGCCCGCGAACGGCTTCTCGTGCAGGATGCAGGCGAAGCCGTACCGGCCCGCCACCCGCTTGAGCGTCTCCATCACAAGCATCTGGTGGTCGCAGGCGATGTTGGAGCTCTCGAACAGCGGGGCGATCTCGTACTGGCCCGGGGCCACCTCGTTGTGCCGGGTCCGCACCGGCACCCCCAGCCGGTACAGCTCGTCCTCAACGTCGGCCATGAAGCTGAGCACGCGGGGCTGGATCGACCCGAAGTAGTGATCCTCGAGCTGCTGGTGCTTGGGCGGGCGGCTGCCGAACAGCGTGCGGTCGCACGTCGCCAGGTCGGGCCGGGCGTGGTACAGGCTGCGGTCGACCAGGAAGTACTCCTGCTCGACGCCCAGCGTCGAACCGACCGACGAGACGCCCGCGTCCGTGCCGAAGATCTTCAGCACGCGCATCGCCTGCGTGTTCAGCGCGTCGATCGAGCGGAGCAGGGGGATCTTCTTGTCCAGCGCCTCGCCGTTCCAGGACACGAACGCCGTGGGGATGCACAGCGTCGCGTAGTTGGCGCCGCGCACGATGAACGCCGGGGAAGTCGGGTCCCACGCGGTGTACCCGCGGGCCTCGAAGGTGGCGCGCAGCCCGCCCGAGGGAAAGCTCGACGCGTCAGGCTCGCCCTGCACGAGATCGCTGCCGGAGAGCTGGAACACCACGCCGCCCTCGCCGTCGGGGATCGACAGGCCGTCGTGCTTCTCGGCCGTCTGGCCGGTCATCGGCTGGAACCAGTGGCAATAGTGCGTCGCGCCCCGCTCGATGGCCCAGTCCTTCATGGCCGTGGCGATCACGTCCGCGTCGAGCTGGCTGAGCCGCTGCCCGTGCGACACCGCCGCCATCACGGACTTGTAGGTGCCCTTGGGCAGACGCTCACGCATCTTCCGCAGGTCGAACACGTCCGTGCCGTAGATCTCGTCGATCCGTTGACCGACCGCGTTCCCCGCGGCGGACTGATTCTGCCACTTGGTCGAGGCGGCCACAGCTTCGGAATGCGGGTCGGTGATCGTCATCGTCGCGTCTCCACGAAAGCACTTGCCCAAATGTCGCATAACCGGGTGTCCCGGGACCCCACATCGTTGGCCGCCCGCCCCCGTTCCGCAACTCCCGGTCGCAGGCCGCCAGAGAATCGCACACTCAGGATTTCATCCCATAAGCCGCCCGGGTCCGTCGGCCGACCCTATTCTTCCCCGCACATGGACCGCTCCACGAAACAACGCGACGCCATCCGAGCCCTGTTCACCCCCCACGGCCGTCCGCTGACGCCCCGGGAGATTCAGGACAAGGCCGCCCAGGAAGCGCCCGGCGTCTCGCTCGCCACCGTGTACCGCACGGTCAAAGCGCTGGAGGAACTCGGCGAGATCGTCAAGGTCGAGCTGCCCGGCGACCCCGCCCGGTACGAGCTGGCCGGCAAGGAGCATCATCACCACTTCCAGTGCCGGGCCTGCGGGAAGGCCTTTGAAATCCACGGTTGTCCGGGCG
>CAYNRF010000163.1:0-2045 GCA_964399525.1 uncultured Phycisphaeraceae bacterium
CAGGCGCGGGCGGGCACCGGCAGGCTGCCGAGCACCAGCTTGACGCCGAGCTTGACCCACCAGGGCACGGGCGCGCCGGCGGCATAGCCGGGCGGGACGGGGGTTTCGGCGGTGGCCGGCGCGCTCATGCGCGCCTGCTTAGCCCCTGATCGTCGATCGGTCAGCCGCCCATCCCCCTGCGGGAGGGTTCGGGGGACCGGCACAAGGGCCGGCTGAAAGGCGCGTGAGATGGCGCAGCTTTGGTTGCAGCGCGGCGTCGGCGTGGGGAAAGTGGCTCATTGCTTATGGAGCCGCAGACCCGTTCTGGTTGCGGTTCGAGACGAACCATGACCGGGGAGTTGGCGCGGTGCCATTCCGCAAGCAGAGCCGGGACCGGCAAGGCCAGCCCACCGCCGAGCGCGCCTTGCTCGATCTCCGGTCCCACGGCGGCGCTTTCGTCGAAGCCATCGAGGCCACCCGCATGCCGATGGTGGTCACCGATCCCCGAATCGACGGCAATCCGATCATCTACGCGAACGGCGCCTTCCTCGGCCTGTGCGGCTACGAACGCGAGGAGGTGCTCGGCCGGAACTACCTCTTCCTGATGGGCGACGACGCCGACACCGCCGTCGCCGGACGGGTCCGGGACGCGATGGCAGCCCGGCAGGACCTGGTCGAGGACATGCGCTTCCGGACCAGGGATGGGGGCGAGATCTGGGTTGCGGCCTATATCGCGCCGATGTCGACGGACGGCCGTGTGGTCCGCCACGTCGCGTCCTTCCTCGACGTGTCCGACCGCGTGGCGCGGGAGGCCGAGCTGCGCGAGGCCAGGGCCAGCCTCGAACGCCGGGTCGAGGAGCGGACGGCAAGCCTGCGCGAGGCCAATGCCCTGCTGCAGCAGGAAGTGGAGCGGCGCCGGCGGACAGAAGCGGAACTGCGCGGCGCCCTGGTCGAGCGCCAGGAGGAAGTCCGCTTCCGCGACTTCCTGGTCCAGGAGGTCAACCACCGGACCAAGAACACGCTGCAACTCGGGATCGGGCTTCTGGGGCTGCAGGCCAGGCGGGTGGAGGACCCGGGGGCCCGCGCCGCGCTCGAGGCCGCCACGGGGCGGTTGCGGCGCATGGGCGAGGTGCATGCGCAGTTGGCCTACCAGCCCGAACCCTCGGGCCGCGTGGATTTCGCCGCCTACCTGCGCCGCCTCTGCCGCGACGTGGCTGCGAGCCTTGCACCCGCGCCAGGCCATGTCGTCGTTCAGGTCGAATGCGCGGAGGAGGCGATCTGGGGACCGGATGTCGTGGTTCCGCTCGGGTTGATCGTCGGCGAGGCGCTGACGAACGCGCTGCAGCATGCCTTCCCCGAGGGCCGCAGTGGCCGCGTGCTGGTGCGGCTGGGAACCAGCGAAGGCGCGTGGCTGCGGCTGAGCATCGAGGATGACGGTGCCGGCCTGCCGGCCAAGCCGCGCGACGGCTCGCTCGGCCTGCGCCTGATCGAGACGCTCGCCAGGCAGATCCGGGGAACCGCCAGGGTGGAGCCGCGATGTGGCGGCGGCACCGTCGTGGCCGTGACCTTCCCCGATCCTTCCGGCAACCCGGGCGGATGACGGCGTGAGGCTGGCGCCGGCCACCATGCCGCCCCTCGGGCTTCAGAGTCCGCTGTCGCGTCGTGCCTTGTCCAGGATGGCGACGATCTGCCGGCTGCCGAGCCAGGCGGGCAGCCAGCCGAGGCCGGTGGTCAGCGCGCCGCCGATCCAGCCGAGATGCCCCGACAGGGCCCGCAGCACCCGCCGGATGCGCGTGGCGAAGGCCGATTGCAGCGGCGCGGGGTCGAAGCGGCCGACCGGCCAGGCGGGCTCCGGCACCGGGTCCGTCTCCGGATTCCGCGTATCGCGCAGATGCGGCGCGAGCCAGACCAGCGGCACCTTCCCCGCCGCCGCGTCCAGCCCGTGCTCCTGCATCAGCCGCAGCGCCAGCGGCGTCGGCGCGCCGGCCTCGTCGCAGGCCCAGTGCCGCACCACCACATTGTCCACCGGCACCGCGAAGTAATGCTGCAGGAAGCTGCGGCAATTG
>CAYNRF010000163.1:2055-7677 GCA_964399525.1 uncultured Phycisphaeraceae bacterium
CTCGCCCTCGCCGGCGAGCTCCGCCCCTGCGCCGTACCCGTGGTCGACCGGCGTACGCCGGGCCTGGTGCCCCCGCAAGCCCGCACCCCCGTCCAGCAGGTGATGACCGCGCACGCGGGGGTGCTGCGCTCGGAGTCCGGGCTGGCCCCGGCCGAGCAGGAAGTCGTGCTCCCGGAAGTCGCGGCAGAAGAAGCCGAAGAAGCCCCCCAGCGCCGCCCCGGCCAGCGGCGCGGCGCCGTTCGGGCGCCTTTGCGGATCGGCGCTCGGCGCGATGATCTGCCGGCTGAACACATCGGCCTGCGTGCCGAGCCAGATGTCCACCGGGCGGAAGCGCGCCTGATTCTTCCACGCCGAGATCAGCGCCGCCAGGATCTTCGGGAGCGGTGTCGACGCTTCGCGCGGGCCGGGGTCCGGTGGCTCGGGGAAGGGGTCCACCATGATCATCGCCTGCCGCGCATCGGCCGGCTTCGGCGCGAGGGGGGCGTCGCGCTTGATCAGCAGCGCATCGCGGCAGAGATCGGTCGGCTCGTTGTTGGCGATGCCACCGTCCACGCAGAGCATCGTCGCCTGGTCGGGGCCGAGCGTGTCCCAGGTGGGTTCCAGCACCTCCCACACGCCCTCGGTCGGGCGCTCGGGATCGCCCTTGGGCACGAAGACCGGGCGGCGGGCGCGGTTCTCGGGCAGGCGGCTCAGCACCCGCGCGGGCAGCGCGCCGGGGAAGGCGCCGGATGCCAGCGCCGAGCGGCCGAGCGCGGCCCAGGTGGCATCGCCGCGGGACGCGTCGCCCTCGAGCGGCAGGTAGCTGGCGGGCGGCTTGGCGCTGGTCGGGGCCGCCAGGAAATCCATCACCTCGGCATGGTCCATCATGCCGCCGGCGACCTTGGACGACCCCTCGAAGCGCAGCTCGTAGGGCGTGCCGGTGAGATTGCCGACGGTCAGGCGCACGCGCA
Organism: uncultured Phycisphaeraceae bacterium; assembly: GCA_964399525.1. Classification (GTDB taxonomy): domain Bacteria; phylum Planctomycetota; class Phycisphaerae; order Phycisphaerales; family UBA1924; genus UBA6054. Next base: position 3,006 of record CAYNRF010000163.1, read on the forward strand.
GGTCGGCGAGCCAGGCGCGCCGCTTCGGTGCAGGGCTCGGCCGCAGGCCCTCCGGCCGGTCGGCATCGGGCGAGAGGATCTGGTCCACCGCGTCGGACAGCCAGGCGCCGTTCAGCGCCGAGCGGAACTGCCCCGCATCGAGGTCGGTGGTGTCGAGCAGCTTCGTGATGTGCGGCTGGTCCACCCAGGCCCAGGCGAAGGGGTTGCGGCGCCGCGCCTCGGGGTCGTGCAGGGTGCGCGCGCTGATCGGCTCGAAGCTGCGGTTGGCCCAGGCGGCGACGGTGGCGGCGTTCATCGCGCCGGCCGAGGCGCCGACCATGGCCCGCAGCACCACCTGATGGGTGGGCACGCCTTCCTCGCCGCGCTCGCGCGCGGCCTCGAAGGCGTCCAGGGCTTCGAACAGCAGGTCGAGGACGCCAGCGGTATAGGCACCGGCCGAGACGGCGCCGGCAGCCACCAGGCCGATCTCGAAGGTGGTCGGGTCGGATGTGCTCATGTGGAACCTCCCCCCGGCAGGCTGACGCCCTTCCGCGCGACCAGCATCGGTCGCAGGGAAGGTCGCGCCTCCGCAGTCACAAGTCCAGGCTCGCGCGAAGGCGGGCCGGCGGAGGGGAGTTCCGCCGAGCCCTGCGCGTGGCCCCTTGCCCCATCAGAGGATGAAGTCGGCCTCTGTCAGCGCATGCAGGCCGGAGAGTTTGATGAGCATGTCCGGCGCGCCACCGCTGCCGTCGTCGATCTGCACGATGGTGTCCACAGTGTTCTGCCGCACGCGGACCGAGGCAACGCCGCCGCCGGCGAAGCCACCGAACACGAAGGCCAGCGGGTCGGCGGAAAGCGCCGAGAGGTCGATCAGGTCGCCATCGGCCGCAGCGAAGTCGCCGATCCGGTCGGGCCCCGTCGTGGCGCTGTCGGCGAAGTCGAGATAGCGGAACAGATCCGCGCCCGCGCCGCCGAGCAGCACGTCCACGCCCTCGCCGCCGACCAGCGTGTCGGCGCCTGCGTCGCCGAGCAGCACGTCGACGCCCTCGCCACCGACGAGGCTGTCATTCCCGTCGCCCCCGAGCATCCGGTCCCTGCCGGCGCCGCCCTGCATCGCATCGTTGCCGGTGCCGCCGAACAGCAGGTCGTTGCCCGCGCCGCCGTCCAGGCTGTCGTTGCCGGCCTCGCCCAGAATCCGGTCGTTGCCCTCGCCGCCGAGCGCCGTGTCGTTCCCGAAGCCGGCGAGGATGCGGTCGTCGCCCTCGCCGCCATCAAGGCTGTCGGCGCCGAAAGCGCCGATCAGCGTGTCGTTGCCGCCCTCGCCCGTCAGGGTGTCGTCGCCGGCGCGGCCGGCGAGCCGCTCCGCATCGTCGTCTCCGGCCGCGACGCGTCCCTCCTCGAAGTCGAGATTCGCGATCCGGCCATCCTGGTCCGCAGGGGCGTCGGCTTCGTCGAACGCCGCTTCCGGGGTTGCATGGAAGTCCTGCAGGAACTCCTTCAGCGCCTGCTGCTCGCCCAGCGCGTCCGGCGGCGTATTGGCGTCGGCATCGAGGTCGAGCGCCTCGTCGAGGACCGGTCCGAGTGTTCCGTCGGTCAGCAGGTAGCGGAAATTCTCGCCATTCGCCTTGATCGGGTAGGCGTCGCCGCCATCGGCCAGGAAGTTCAGCGTCACCACGCTGATCGTCGCCGGCGCACCCGGGTTCAGCAGGCCGTTCTGCACGAGCTGCACCAGGACGTTGCCTGCCGCGTCGATCAGCGCGAGGCTCGAGATGCGTTCGCCCGCGGTGGCGTCCGGGTCGTAGGCGACGCTCATGCCGCCGATCTGCGGGAAGCGTCCCTGGTTGCCGAGCGCGGCGAAGCCGTGCTCCAGGATCGCCTTAAGCCCGGCCGGCGTGGTGTCGAACACGATCAGCTCATTGTTGAATCGCAGGGAATTCTCGATGTCGAGGGTCGAGACCTCGCCTGCTTCCTTGCCGGCGTCCGCATTGGCGATCGGCGGGGTCTTGTCGCCGCTTCCGACCTCCACCGCTCCGATCGAGGTGCGGATGCCGCCGCCGTTCTTCAGCGATACGACGAAGGCGCCCTCATCCAGCGCCTCGCGCGCCGCATGCAGGTTGGCGTCGGCGGTGAGGTTGCCGAGATTGGTCTCCTGGTTGCGGACGAGGCTGCGCTCGCCTTCCAGGTAGACGTCGGTGTAGCCCCAGGTCTCGCCGTCCTTGGCCTCGATCACCGCCTGCACGGCCTCGGTGATGTCGGCCACCTCCTCGCCCTTGGTGCCCTCGGCGAAGGCGGTGGTGGCGAGGTCCGCCTCGTCCACGCCCCAGGCCGCGGCCACGTTCGCCGCGGTGGCGGCGTAGGCGCCGTTCATGTCAGCGTCGAGGCTTCCGGGGATGATGTTGCCCTCGGCGTCGAACTGCACCACCAGCCGGCCGAGATAGGTGTACTCGTTGTCCGTGTTGACGATCAGCGTGATGCCGCCATCGGCGCCGGTCGCGACGATCGGGTAGGTGTCGGCGAAGTTCGCCGCGTGGCCGGGGAAGGCCACCGGCACGTCATTGGCGTCGCCGAGGCGCGTGTTCGAACCGCCGGCGAGGATGATGTCCACGCCTTCCAGCAGCGGCGCAAGCGCCTGCTCGAACGCGATCTGCTGCAGATGCGACATCAGGATGATCTTGTTGACGCCCTGGTCGCGCAGGTCGTCGATCACGATCTGCAGCTGGCCAGCCAGCAGCGCCATGTCGTTGGTCTCGCTGCCGTCGCCGGGGAAGCCCGCGACCTCGACGCCGCCGACGGAGGAGATGCTCTCGACGATCTGGGTGGTGGCGCCGACCAGGCCGATCAGCTGCCCGCCCTTCTCCACCACGGCGGAGGGGACGATCTTGCGCGCCAGGTCCGCTGCGTTCTCGAGTCCGCCGACGCCGACCGTCTCCTGGTAGCGGCCGCTGGTCGCAGCGTCGCCGGAGAAGTCGAGATTGGCCGAAAGATACGGGAAGTTGGCGTCGTTCACCACATCGGAGAAGGCGTTGGTGCCAAGGTCGAATTCGTGGTTGCCGACGGTCGAGGCCTCGACGCCGATGCGGTTGTGGATCTCGATGTCGGCGGCGCCGGGATTGTTGCCCTTGCTGTGCGTGGCGGCGACAGTGGGGTCCGTCCCTGCGGCGAGGAAGGGCCCGGGGATGAAGTTGTCGCCGCCGGCCAGGATCAGCGTATTGTCGAAGTCATCCTCGAAGGCGTCCACCAGCGCCGCCAGGAAGGGCGCGGTCTGCGCGGCCAGGAGGCCGGCCTCGCCATCGGCGAAATGCAGCAGTTGCAGCGTGAACTCCGGCCCGACGCCGAAGACCGAGATGTTGCTGCTCACCTCGTTGCTGACCACGAAAAGCGCCCGGCCGGTCGGGCTGTCCTCGGCGGCGACGAACAGGCCACCTTCGGGGCTGACGTCGCCGGGATTCCGCACCATGCCGACATAGGCGACGTCGTTCACGTCGGTGATGTCGAAGATGAGGTTCGCATTGGCGCGCTCGAGCCCGACGAAGGCGTAGGTGGTGTTGCCGATCGTCGCGATCTCGACGCTCTCCGGCTCGGGGCCCTTGTTGTCGGAGCGGCCGTCGAAGGCGGACAGGCTCAGCAGGCCGTCCGCCACCATCTCGGCGGCGATGCGCTCGAGGATGTCGCCGCTGTCGAAGACGATCGCGCCGGTCTCGTCGAGGATCGAGAAGGACCGTGCGCCGAGCATCTGGATCCGGTCGATGTCGCCGTCAGCGTCCGTGTCGCCGCTGACGGCGGCGTTGGTCACCGTCAGGCGACCAAGCACGGCGTTCTGCTTGAGCGTCGCCTCGTTCGGGAAGACGGTGTCATCCAGGTCGAGGCTGTTGACGCGCGCGGTCTCCTCATCCGCAAGGAAGTCGTCGCGGTCGTCGCCCTCGTTCGCGATCACGTAGTAGGTCGCGCCGTTGGACTCGTAGCTGTCGATCGCATCCGGCATGTACATGCCGAACACCGGCATCCCGGTGACCAGGTTGACGAGGTTGCCGTTGCCCGGCCCGTCGCGGTCGCTGAAATCCGCCAGCAGCGCCGAGAAATCCTTGAAGCCGAGGGGCACGATGTCGGTGACGGTGGCCGTCGCGATATCCACAATGGCGACGGCGTTCGCCTCCTGCAGCGTGACCATCGCCTTCATGCCGTCAGGCGAGACGGCGATGTATTCCGGCTCGACGTCGTCGGAGACCGAGGCGCCGGCGAAGATGCGCACGCCCGCGGCGCGCAGCGCGTCCTCCTGCCCATCGAAGGCGGTGAACCCTGCCGTCTGCACCGTGGCGGCCCCCGGGCCACCCGCCAGGTCGATGATCGAGACCGAGCCCTTGCCGCCCGGCGTGCCGTCGCTCAGATACTCGCCCTCGTTGGCGACCAGCACCTTCATGCCGTCCGGCGTGAAGGTCACCATGTCCGGATGCACGCCGACATCCACCATGCCGAGCAGGTCGCCCGTCGCAGGGTCGATGAAGACGACCTTGCCGGGGTCGGCCTTGTTCGCCGCAAGGACGGAAACCGCGACGATGCCGCCCTTCGCGGCGACGCTCGTGACGTCGGTCGAGCCGAGGCCGAATGGCGCAGCGGTGAGGTCCAGCGTCGTGACCAGCGAAGGCGAAGCCGGATTCGACAGGTCGATGATCTGCAGACCCGCAGGCGAGGTGAC
>CAYNRF010000164.1:0-1138 GCA_964399525.1 uncultured Phycisphaeraceae bacterium
TCGATCTGCGCGATCACCTGGTTGGTGAAGGACGCCGACATGACGAACGAGGGGTGGCCGGTGGCGCAGCCCAGGTTCAGCAGGCGACCCTCGGCCAGGATCAGGATGGACTTGCCGTCCTGATCGTTGAAGACGAACTCATCGTACTGGGGCTTGATGTTGATCCGCTCGACCTTCGGGTCGTTGATCAGCCGCTCCATCTGCACCTCGTTGTCGAAGTGGCCGATGTTGCCCACGATGGCCTTGTCCTTCATCCGGCGCATGTGCTCAAGGGTGATGATGTCCTTGTTGCCGGTGGTGGTGATGAAGATGTCGGCGGTCTCGAGCACGTCGTCGAGGGTGAGGACCTGGTAGCCCTCCATGGCGGCCTGCAGGGCGCAGATCGGGTCGATCTCGGTGACGATCACACGGCAGCCCTGGCCCTTGAGGGCCTGGCAGCAGCCCTTGCCCACGTCGCCGTAGCCGCAGACCACGGCGACCTTGCCCGAGAGCATGACGTCGGTGGCCCGGTTGAGCCCGTCGATGAGCGAGTGGCGGCAGCCGTAGACGTTGTCGAACTTGCTCTTGGTCACCGAGTCGTTGACGTTGATGGCCGGGAAGGGGAGCACGCCCTTCTTCTCCATCTCGTAGAGACGGAGCACACCGGTGGTGGTCTCCTCGGAGATGCCCTTGACGGCCGGGGTGGCCTTGCCGAACCAGCCGGGGGTCTCGGCGATGGTCTGGCGGATGGTCTCCAGGACGTGCTTCCACTCCTCGGGGTCGGTGCCCTTGCGGTAATCGGGCACCTTGCCGGCGTTCTCGAACTCGAGACCTTTGACCAGGAACATGGTGGCGTCGCCGCCGTCGTCGACGATCTGGTCCGGGCCGGAGCCGTCCGGCCAGGTGAGCATCTGCCGGGTGCACCACCAGTACTCGGCCAGGGTCTCGCCCTTCCAGGCATAGACCGGCACGCCGGCGGGCTTCTCGACGGTGCCCTCACGCCCGACCACGATCGCGGCGGCGGCGTGGTCCTGGGTGGAGAAGATGTTGCACGAGCACCAGCGGACGTCGGCGCCCAGCTCGGTGAGCGTCTCGATCAGCACGCCCGTCTGGACCGTCATGTGCAGGGAGCCGGCGATCTTGACGCCCTTGAGGTGCT
>CAYNRF010000164.1:1148-7647 GCA_964399525.1 uncultured Phycisphaeraceae bacterium
AGCGGTTTCTTGGCGCCGTAGCGCTCGCGCAGCGCCATCAGGCCGGGCATTTCCTTCTCGGCCAGGCGGAGTTCCTTGCGGCCCGACTCGGCCAGGCTCAGGTCGCGGACCTTGAAGTCCATCCCGTTGAGCGTGTCCTTGTCCATGGTGGGGTTCGTCGCGGTCACGGTCATCTGCACTCCCTTCGCACGCGTGCGGCGCGCCTCGTGTTGATACGGTCCGTCAGTCTCTGATGCGTCCGGTGGCGACGAACAACGCCGGCCCGGAAGCGTCCACATCCGGCGGGAGCGTGCGCACCCGCACGCCCGTGAGGCCGGCTTTTTCGAACATGTCCTTCACCGCCGCGTGGGAAAAGCCCTGGTGGCGGTGGCCCATCTCGTGGCGATAGTCGGCCCGATCGTGCTCGGTGATGTCGACGACCAGCGCGACACCCCCGCCGCGGCCGGTCCGCAGCATGCGGGCCATCTGGGCCACGACCGCGGCCGGGTTGTCGAGGTGGTGCAGCACGAGCAGGCAGACCGCGGCGTCCACGGAGCCCGTCGCCACCGAGGGCTCGGTCAGGTCCGCGCGGACGAAGCGGATGTTCCCGCGGTCGGCCAGTCGACGCCGCGCGGCATCAAGCATCTCGGGGGATGCGTCGACCGCCACGACCTCGGCCACCCATGGCGCCAGCAGTTCGGCGGCGTTGCCGGTTCCGCAGCCCAGGTCCGCGACCGTCCAGCCCGGATCCAGCAGACCGAGCAGCGCCTGGTCCGTGAAGCGACGACCGAACAGCTCGCCGCGCAGATCATCCCAGTGCCCGGCGTGCCGGCCGAAGAACGAGGTCGAATCCGTCATGCGCTCGGCCAGAACCGCCGTCAGTCGAGCGTCGTCCTGGGCCGTTTCGTGGTCAACCCCGGCATGGTCGCGGACGGGGATCCAGATGGCCCGTGCGTCGGCGGCCAGATCATCGAGCACCACGCGGTAGTAGGTCGCCGGACCGACCGGACGGCGGACCAGCCACCCTCCGTCGGCCAGCACCTTGAGGTGCCGCGAGGCCGAACTCTGCGGGATCTGCAGGACCCGGGCGATCTCGCCCACGGCCAGTTCGCTCCGTTCCAGGATCCGCAGCAGGCGCACGCGGACCGGGTCTCCGAGCTGGGACAGCCGGTCGACGATGCCGCGGGTCGTATGGGAGGGGGGTCCGTTTGCCATCCTTCATCCGTCGATTCGGATGGAAGGATATATTAGATGCCGCCGGGGGTCAACCTGCCTCAGTTGGCCCCCTGGGGCGGGATCGCCAGGCTCGGCCCGGGAATCACCCCAAGTGCCCGGAGCCGGGCGTTGGCCATCGGATCGGCGGGATGGAACCAGAGCACGGTCCGCCAGGCTTCGATCTCACCCTCGGCATCGCCGGTCTGCTCGGCCAGAGCGGCCAGCATGCGGTAGGGCTGGTCGGAGCGGGCGCCCTCCAGCGCGGCGGCGATGCGGAGGGATTCCTCGGCCTCGTCCACCAGGCCGGCCCGCTGGGCGTAGGAGGCGTACCGCATGCGGCCGGCCGCCAGACCGCCCTCGCTCATGGTGTCGCGCAGGAGCAGGAACAGGTCATCCTTCTGACCGCTCTGGTGCAGGGATTCGGCGAGGGCTTCCAGATAGTCGATCCGGGCCGGTTTGAGGTCGTGGGCGACCCTTAGGTTCTCCGAGGCCGCGGCGGGATCCCCGGTGCGCATCTGGACAACGCCCAGGCGATGGCGGGCCATGGCATCGTGCGGGCGGCGCTCGACATACTCGGTCCACAGCTCGATGGCGGTCGCGTCGTCGCCCTGGAGTTCTGCGTACGCGGCTTCCCGCTGCAGCTCGCTGAGGGCCAGCGTACGGGTGCCGTTTCCGCTGGATTGGCATCCGGCGAGCAGCGTGGCGAGGGCAATCAGGGCGATCGCGTGGCGCATGGGCATCCTCCGTCCGCCCGGGTTGAACGGGCCGGGGACGATCGTAGCACGGGGCGTAGGCTTGGGCATGCAACACGCGGTGGTGCTCGAGCACACGCTTCCGGACGGCAGCCGCCATTTCGACTGGATGATCGAGCGTCCGGACACCGCCGTGGAACGGCGGCTGTGCACCTGGCGCACCGAGGTCCGGCCGGACCGGTCCGACCGGTTCGGCGGCCAGCGGATCGACGACCACCGGGCGGTCTACCTGCGGTTCGAGGGTGAACTGGGGGCCGGTCGCGGCTGTGTCGTACGCGTGGCCTCCGGGCGGGCCGAGTGGATCCGCCAGGACGCGGGGTCGATCTGCGTGACAATCTCGTGGCAGAGCGGGCAGTTTGCCCGGTACGAAGGGGACATCGGCGCTGACGGGCGCTGGCGATTCGTGCGTTCGGCGGATTGACGCTCGACGCGCGGCGAGGTTTGTGGTATGTTCAGGACGTCCGGCCCGAGGCCGGAAGGCAGGAGCACCCCATGTCTCCCATCGATCGGGACCCGCTGCCGCCCGGGTATTCCGGCGGCATGCCGGAGCCGCCCAGGAAGCCCAAGCCGCCGGAAGAAGACCTGTCGCTCGATGACACGCTCCCCCTGGATCTGGGAGACGAGCCGGTCCCCGTGGCCCGTCCGTCGGGCGAGAGCGGAGCCAACAAGATCCGCACGTTCGAGCAGAAGCTCGGCGCCGGACGGCACGAGGACAAGTGGGCCCGCACGCCGAATGTGACCGGTGCCGGCGCCATCCACGTGAAGAGTTTTCATTGCCGCCTGACCGGTGATTCGCTCGAGTTCCTCGACCAGCAGGTCAACGAATGGCTCGATGCGCACCCGCAGTACGAGGTGAAAATGGTCACCACCTCGGTGGGCATGTGGAGCGGCAAGCTGAAGGAACCGAATCTCATTGTCAATGTGTGGGTCTGACGCGTGTTGTGCAAAGAACTGACTCTGTTCGTGTTCGCGGCCGCCGCCGTCGTGGCAGCCTCGGCGGGTGTGTCGCTGCCTTCACCGGCCGAGCCGGCCGCGGATCCCGCCGGACCGCCGCAGATGGTGATGCCCGATCCAGAACGCAGCACCGAGGGCGTGGTGCTGTCCGTTCAGGATGGGGACAGTGTGACCGTCATGCTCGACGGCGAGCTGCGGCGGGTCGAGCTGCTCGGCGCCGACGCGCCCGAGTGGCTGGATCGGGCTCGCCGGCAACGCCCGTATGCCGAAGAGTCCAAAAGGTTCCTGATCAACATGCTCCAATCCGAGCGTGTCCTGATTTTCGAGCCGGAACCCGGGGCGGTGGACCCGCTCGGACGGCGTCGGGCATATATCTTCCGCCTGCCCGACATGGCCTTCATCGATCTGGAGATCGTGCGGCAGGGCTACGGGCGGGTCTCCACCCGTGCCGGAACGCCGTACGACCACCTTCTCCGCTGGTACGAGACCCGGGCGCGGGAGCGTGAGCGCGGCGTGTGGGGCCAGCCGGACGATCCCGGCGGCGAGAAGCCCGACGATTCGGCCCCTCCGGCCGACATCGCGCCGCAACCCGCCCGGACGCTGGAGGCGCCGGCGGCGCCGGAGCCGACCGCCCCCGCTGCGGAGCCGCCGCCGGCCGACGACGACGGCTGGGTCTGGGTCACCCGCTCGGGCAGCCGATACCACCGCGAGGGGTGCTCCCACCTGACCAGTTCCCGCAACCGGGTCCGCAAGGACAGCGTGCAGTCCACGCACGAGCCGTGCAGATCCTGCAACCCGGGCTGACGAGATTCTGTCCGGGACGGGCGTGGAACGCCGATTCTGACGGCCATGTGCGGGATTCTGGGCATCTTCGGTCTGGGTGGCGTGGTGTCGCTGGATGACCGCGCCGTCCAGCGGATCCGCGACACGATGATCCACCGGGGACCCGACGCGTCGGGCCTGTGGCGATGTCCCTGGGCGGTGCTGGGGCACCGGCGACTGGAGGTCATCGCCCCGGGCCCGGACGGGCACCAGCCCATGGTGACCGAAGACGGTCGCTGGGCGGTGGTCTACAACGGCGAGCTGTACAACGACGCCGAGATCCGTCGGATGCTGGAGGCGCAGGGCGTCCGGTTCCGGACCGGCAGCGACACCGAGACGGTGCTGCGGGCGCTGGAGACCTGGGGGGTGGACGCGATCGGACGCTTCCGGGGCATGTTCGCTCTGGGCTTCGTCGACGCGGTCGCGCGGCGCGTCATTCTCGCGCGCGACCCGCTGGGCATCAAGCCGCTGTACGCGGCGCGCATCCGGACCAAGGAAGGCCCGCAGGTGGTCTTCGCCAGCGAGCCGGCCGCCGTGCTCGCCCACCCCTCGGTCACGCCCGAGCCCGACTGGGTGACCGCGTCAGCCTACCTGACGACCATCCGCCCCACGCTCGGATCACGCACGATGTTTGCCGGCCTGGAAACCCTGCTGCCGGGCGAGACGCGGGTGTACGACGCCACCTCGGACGGCCCGCCGGCGCGGCTCGACGCGTGGGACGGGTCCGCCGCCGCGACCCGGTCGGATGCTTCCGACACCGCGGCGGTGATCGCCGACGCGGTTTCGTCTCACCTGCGGACGGATGTGCCGATGTGTGCGCTGCTTTCGGGGGGGCTGGATTCGTCGGTGCTGGTGTCGCAGGCCGGCGTGGGCGTGCCGCACCGCCTGCGGACCTACTGCGCCGGCGCCCGTTCGGAGGGATTCGACGACGATTTCGCCCACGCCGCCGAGATGAGCGCGCTGCTTGGCACCGAACACACCGAGGTGCCCGTCGGTCCGGATCTCTTTCTTCGCCGGTGGGCGGAGCTGGTGGACCGGACGGGCGTACCGGTCTCCACGCCCAACGAGGTGGCGATCCACGAGGTCGCGCGGGTGCTGCGGGCCGACGGGCACGTCGTCGCGCTGTCCGGGGAAGGGGCGGACGAGCTGTTCGGCGGATATGCCCCGCCGATGCGTCAGGCGGCGGCGCGGGCCCGCGCGATCGGCGGGCCCGACGCGGACGGCGGCCTGTTTCACCTCCTGTCCAACGCCTGGGTCACGCCCGGCGCCAAGAACGCCCTCCTGCACGCGGATGTCTTGTCGCTGACGGAAGGCGATGCCCCCTTGGTGGCCGTGTACCAAGAGAGTTTCGCCCGGCTCCTCGAAGGTTGCCCGGACGACTCCCCGCTGCAGGTCCATCTGCGCTTCCACCGCCGCATGAACCTGCCGAACCTGCTCCGGCGCCTGGATTCGACGACGATGCTGGCGTCGGTCGAGGGGCGCACGCCGTTCGCCGACATCCGCGTGGCCAGGTTCGCCGAGGCCCTGCCGATGTCGGACAAGTTCGTGGACGGCGACCCGCCGGGCACCAAGATCGCCCTGCGCACTGCTTTCCGGCACCGTCTGCCCGCACGCGTCGCGGATCGGCCGAAGGCCAGTTTCCCGCTGCCGTTCCAGCGGTGGCTCGGCGGGGAGGGCGGGCAGGATACCGCGGCCTGGCTGCGCGGGTCGCAGTTCGCCCGCGCGGTGCTTAGGACCGAGGCGATCGAGGCGATCGCCGAGAACCCGGGCTCGGTCTGGCAGACCGCGTGGCCGGTTCTCAACCTTGTGATGTGGGGTGAGCGGTGGTGGGGGGCGGGCACGGTCGCGGCTCCGGGTTCCGGCGGCCGGGAGCTGGTCGCCTAAAGTTGTCCGCCATGAACCAACGACCCGCCGGCGGAAGCAGCAAAGTCAAGATCGGCCTGACGCAGTTCGCCTGCGTCGAGCCGCCCGATGTCAACCGCGCCAAGCAGATGGCGCTGATCGAGCGGGCCGCCGAGCAGGGCGCCAACATCATCTGCACCCAGGAACTGTTCACGAGCCTGTACTTCTGCCAGGGCGAGGACCACCGCTTCTTTTCCTACGCCGAGACGATCCCCGGCCCGTCGACCGAGGCGATGCAGGCGATCGCGAGGAAGCACGGCGTCGTCATCGTCGGCAGTCTGTTCGAGCGTCGGGCCCAGGGTCTGTACCACAACACGGCGGTGGTGATCGACGCGGACGGGTCCTTGATGGGTGTCTACCGCAAGATGCACATCCCCGACGACCCGCACTACTACGAGAAGTTCTACTTCACGCCCGGCGACACCGGCTTCCGCGTGTGGGACACCCGGTTCGGCAAGATCGGCGTGCTGGTCTGCTGGGACCAGTGGTTCCCGGAGGGGGCCCGCCTGACCGCGCTGCAGGGCGCCCAGATCCTGTTCTACCCCACGGCCATCGGCTGGCACCCGGCCGAGAAAGCCGAGTACGGGCCCGCGCAGCACGACTCCTGGGAGGTCATGCAGCGTTCGCACGGCATCGCCAACGGGTGCTTCGTCGCCGCGGCCAACCGCATCGGCCTCGAGCACGTCAAGGATCCGGACGGCAAGCCCTACAGCGAAGCGGGCATCGAGTTCTGGGGCCAATCCTTCGTGTCGGCCCCGGACGGCCGGGTGCTCCGCCGCGCGTCGGTCGACCGCGAAGAGGTCATGGTCGTCGAGTGCGATCTGGAGCGCGTCGAGTTCAGCCGCACCCACTGGCCCTTCCTGCGGGACCGGCGG
>CAYNRF010000165.1:0-7641 GCA_964399525.1 uncultured Phycisphaeraceae bacterium
ATCAGGCCCGCGTCGGGGAATCCCCCCGATTCACTCTGATGGGAAACCGCTCTAGACGCCTGTTCCCGGGACTGCCGCTTCGGCGCCGCGCGCAAGCTGTTCGGCACGGGCGACAAGCGCGCTCGCGGGATCGGCGAGCGGAGCGATGACGGTGAAGTGGTCGGCGCCCGGCACGACCATGCAGGTTCCGCCCCATGCCGCGGCCATGTCTCGGCTCTGCCGCAGGAATTCCCCGCTCTCCTCGCCGCCGACCACGCAGTGCAGTGGCCGCCCCGGCGAAGGCAGCCAGCGCGGCGAGAGTGCCCGGGCTGTTGCTGGCGTCAGCTGAAGCCCGGTGCCGACCGACGTAGCGAGCAGCGGCTCGAGCTCGAACAGGCCGGAGATCGGCAAGGCCGCATGCACGAGGCCCGGCGGCAGACGCGGGACGAAGGCGGCCCAATCGGTCGCCAGCAGCATGGTCGCCAAGTGTCCGCCGGCCGAATGCCCGATGGCGAGGATGCGCCTGCCGGTCCGCTGCCAGAGAAACAGGCACGCTGCGCGCATTTGCGCAACGATTGTCTCCAGCGGGACCGTCGGGCAGAGGTCATAAGACGGGACTGCAACGGCTATGCCGCGGCCGTTCAGGCCCCTGGCGCAATGGCTGGCGACACCACGGTCCAGCGCCTGCCAGTACCCGCCATGGATGAAGAGGGCGAGTGGCGCCTCGCCCGAGGGCGCCGAGTGGAACAGGTCGAGTTTCTCGCGTGTCCCGTCTCCGTAGGCGAGGTCCAATTCGACGCGCGGGCAGGCCTGCCGCCATGCTGCCGCGTCGCGCTGCCATCCGGCGATGTGCACCGGGTGATCCGGCACCCGCATACGATTGTTATACTCGGATTCCAGGTCCATGCCCGGAATAGGGAACGTGCTGACCAGCGATCGCAACCCCATTCGTCGTTGCCTTCAGCCAAGCCGTCCGCATAACGCAAAGGAGCCGCAGACCAGGAGGACGGGACACTTTCAATCCTTGCGCGAACATCAGCCAAGAGTTCCACACGCGGGCTGCATCATGCAAAAGACGTCCGGATGAAGGTCTACCTCGCCGGCCCTGACGTCTTCCTGCCAGACCCGATCGAAATGGCGGCTCGCAAGCGGGCGATCTGCGCAGCCCATGGCCTTACCGGCGTGTTCCCGGTCGACAACCACCCCGGCCATCCGGAGGGCGCCGATCTGCCACGCTGGCTCTGGATCTATCGCCGCAACGAGGCGCACATGCGCGACGCCGATGCGGTGATCGCCAACCTGACGCCCTTCCGCGGGCCCTCGGCGGACGCAGGGACCATCTACGAGTTGGGCTTCATGCGCGCGCTCGGCAAGAAGGTCCTGGGCTACAGCAACGTCGCGGCCGATTTCGTCCCGCGCACCCTGGGCTTCCTCGGCGCCACGGCGCGCCGCGACGTGGATGGGCGCTGGCGCGACGGGGCCGCGATGGCCGTGGAGGATTTCGGTCTCGCCGACAACCTCATGATCGACGGTGGCATCCAGGAGGCTGGCGGATTGCTGGTGCGGCGCGACGTGCCGGAGGCGGCGCGCTGGTCCGACCTCATCGCATTCGAAGCCTGCGTCCGGGCTCTGGCTGCGGCGTAGCGGGGCGCGACGGGCTTTCCTGTTGACGCCGCCCTGTCCCGGCGACGAGACAGGAGCGATCGAAGCGGGAGTTGGCATGGCGAACGGGCAGGGGCCGGCGAGGCTACGCCGGCGGGATGTTCTTGCGGCCCCAGTGCTGTTGGCGCCTTCGGCACCGGCGGTGGCGCAGAATGGCGCTGTTGACCTGCTGCTGGTCCTGGCGGTGGACGCCTCGGGTTCGATCGACGACGACGAGTTCAGCCTGCAGCGTGAAGGCCTTTCGGAGGCCATCGCGCATCCCGCTGTGCTCGGGGCCATTCGGTCCCGACCCCGCGCCGCGATCGGAATTGCGATGGTGGAGTGGGGCTCGCCGGGCGGCGCAGCGACCGTGGTGGACTGGATGCGTGTCGGCGACCGCGCCTCCGCTGATGCCGCCGCGCGCGCCATGCTGGAAGCGCCGCGGTCGCGGCAATCCTTCAACGCCATCGGTGACGCGCTGGTCCATGCCGGCGGGCTGCTCGCCGCCGCGCCCTGGCCGGCTTCGGAACGCACCGTCGACGTCTCTGGGGACGGGCCCGACATCCGCAGTCTGGTGCCGGCGCCCACCGCCCGTGACATGCTTGTGGCGCAGGGCGTGGTGGTGAATGGCCTGGCGATCGAGGCCTCTTCCAACTGGCGCGATGGAAGGCTGGCTGCGCTCTACGAGCGCGACGTGATCGGCGGGCCGGGCGCCTTCGTGGTTCGGGCGGAGGATCGCCGTGACTTCGCCCGCGCCATGCGCGCGAAGCTTATCCGCGAGGTTGCCGGGCTGAACGCCGATCGGGGCTGATGTGCTGCCCCCAGTGTGGGCAAAAGCTGCCCGAACATCGAGCAGAACGGGCGCTTGCTGGCGCGCCGTGTCCATGTGGCCTCTTCCCAGGGCGCGATGGTTTTGCGACACCCGAGTAAAGAACAGGGATGGCGGACCGGCGACGTGAACGGGATCACCACGACCGAACCCACCCACGCATTCGACGAGATGCAGGACCGATCCGGTGTGCGTCCCGCCTATGCGGGCGTCGCCGCCTGGATCCAGAGCCACGGGCTGGAAGCGCTCGCCATGAAGCGCGGGGAGGCGGAAGCGCTGTTCCGGCGGGTTGGGATCACCTTCGCCGTCTATGGCGAGGGCGGCGATCCGGAACGACTGATCCCTTTCGACGTCATTCCCCGGATCCTGGCGCGCAGCGAATGGGACCGGCTGGCGCGCGGCCTGACGCAGCGTGTCAAGGCGCTCAACGCTTTCATCGGGGACGTCTATACCGGGCAGGAGATCGTGCGCGCCGCCCGCGTGCCTGCCGTGCTGGTCGCGGACAACGAGGCCTTCTGCAAGCCCATGCTCGGCTTTCGGCCGCCGGCCGGCGTGTTCACCCATATCTCCGGCATCGACCTGGTGAGGACCGGCGCGGACGATTTCTACGTGCTGGAGGACAACTGCCGAACGCCTTCCGGCGTCTCCTACATGCTGGAGAACCGAGAGGCGATGCTGCGGCTGTTTCCAGGGCTGTGTTCCGATCACCGTCTTGCGCCCGTGGGACATTATCCTGAGGAGTTGCTGGAGACGCTGAAGGAAGCCGCGCCCCCCAACTGCAGCAGTACGCCATGCGTCGCCATCCTCACGCCAGGCCATTACAACAGCGCCTATTACGAGCACTGCTTCCTGGCCGACGAAATGGGCGTGGAGGTGGTGGAAGGCGCCGACCTCTTCGTCGAGGACGACGTGGCCTACATGCGCACGACCGCAGGGCCGAAGCGCGTCGATGTTCTCTACAGGCGTGTGGACGACGACTACCTCGACCCTCGCGTCTTCAAGCCAGAGAGCATGCTCGGCGTGCCGGGAATCTTCGCGGCCTATCGGGCGGGGAACATCACGCTTGCCAATGCGCCGGGTGCAGGCATCGCCGACGACAAGGCCATCTACCCCTTCGTGCCCGAGATGATCCGCTTCTACCTGGGCGAGGAGCCCCTGCTGCAGAACGTCCCGACCTATCTCTGCGAGCGGGAGGAGGACCGGGCCTATGTGCTGGACCATCTCGGCGAGCTGGTGGTGAAGCTGGCGCGGGGGTCTGGCGGCTACGGGATGCTGGTGGGGCCACACAGCACGAAGGCGCAGCAGGAGGAATTTGCCGCACGCATCCGCGCGCGCCCGCACGACTACATCGCACAGCCGACGCTTGCGCTCTCAACGGTGCCTACCCTTGCCGAGCGTGGCATCGCGCCGCGCCATGTGGACCTGCGACCCTATGTACTGATGGGCAAGGAGGTGCGGATCGTGCCTGGCGGCCTCACGCGCGTCGCGCTGCGCGAGGGATCGCTGGTCGTGAACTCCTCGCAGGGCGGGGGTACGAAGGACACCTGGGTGGTGGACGACATGCCGGGAGCGATGACGCAGGCGGAATCCATGGGCGCGATGCAGCAGACGCAGCGTCAAGGCCAGGGCTGAAGCGCATGCTTGCCCGCACCGCCGACAGCCTGTTCTGGATGGGCCGCTACACCGAGCGCGCCGGCAACATCGCACGAGGCATGCAGGTCGCACTGCGCATGGCGGGGCTCGCCGGGAGCCTGGGCGGTGGGCGCGACGAATGGCGGAACCTGCTGGTCGCGGCTGGGGCCGAGCCGGGGTTTCGCGCCACAGGCCGCGCCGTGACGTCCGATGCGGTGATTGACTGGCTGGCACTCGAACCGGAGAATCATTCCTCCATCGCCAACTGCATCGAATCGGCGCGGCGCAACGCGCGCGCGGTCCGCACCGCGCTCACGGTGGACATGTGGGAGGCTCTGAACGACACTTGGCGTGAGATGCGCGCCCGCGCCGGCTCCGCCACCGAGGAGGATGCGCTGCCCGGCTTCCTCGATTGGGTCCGCGCTCGCACGCTGCTGTTCAACGGCGCTGCCGCCGATACCATGCTTCGGGATGAGGGCTGGCTGTTCGTGCATCTCGGCGTGATGCTGGAGCGCGCCGACAACACAGCCCGTCTGCTCGATTCCAAGCACGAGGCGCTGAGCGGCGCTGGCGCGGAGGGGGCCGTCGCATACGCGGAATGGCAGGCGCTGCTGCGGTCCGTCTCGGCGCTTCGCGCCTTCCAATGGGTCTACCACACTCGCCTGCGGCCCGACCTTGTGGCGGAACTGCTGCTTTTCCGGCCTGAACTGCCGCGCTCGCTGCTCGCCTGCCATGGCCGTGTCCTGCACGCGCTGGAACGCATCGCCGCGGCCACCAACGGCCGTCGCGGCGATCCACAACGGATCGCAGCCGAGATCAACGATTCGCTCGCGAAGGGGCGCGTCGACGACATCATGTCGCGCGGCTTGCACGAGTGGCTTACGGCCCAGATCGACCGAAATGTAGAGCTCGGCGCCGCCGTCCAGGCCCTATACCTGGACGGCTGAGCGCCTCCTATTCCAGCAGTTCGGCCGGCGCTTCGTAGTCCGTCTCGTAGAGATGGACGCTCTGCGCCGTGCCAGGCTTCCAATCGGGATCGTCCCAGGCGGCCATCTTGCCCGGATTGAGCAGGCCCTTCGGATCAGCCTTGCGCTTGAAGTCCAGCTGGTCCTGGTCCACGCGTTTCATCCCGCCATCCTCGAGCGTGAAGGCGTGCGGGTTGAAGATCGGCGCGCCGGCATCCTCGTGCAGGCGGATGATCTCCGCGAGGCGTTCTTCGGTGGTGAAGCGCACGACCTGCAAGCCGAAGGCGCATACTGTGCCGCCGAACCGTACGAATTCCAGATGCAGCAACACCTCGTCGCCGAACATCCGCTCCAGCTTCGCGATCAGGTCCAGGTGGCTCGGCGCGGGGAACAGGGTCTGCAGGTAGGTGATGGACTTGTCCGTCTTCAGCACCTGCAGCGTGGTGTGGTTCCAGGAGTGCTCGTAGAGTGGGACCTCCGCGGCTTCGCTCGGCTCGCGCAGGATCTCCGCCCCGCCATGTGATGCGACCAGCGGAGGCAGCAGCTCCAGGAAGGGTGGCGCAACCATCAGGCAGGCCACGGACTGCCCCGCCGGCACCTTCGCGCCCCAGCTCTTGAAGTGCTGCTGCGGCAGCGGCGCCGGCACCACGCAGGCCAGCTTCTTCGCCACGCCGTCCATGCGACAGAAACTGTCGGTAAAGCGCGCCGCACCCATCAGCGTGGGGAAGGCGACGATCACGTCCACCCATTCCCAGGCAGGCGCCACCGGCATCTCAAGCTCGGTGATCACGCCGTTGGTGCCGTAGGCGTGGTTCGCCTTGTTGATGTCGGGGCCACGCAGTTCCAGGGCGCGCGGCTCCGCCTCCATGGTCAGCACCTTCAGGCCCAGAATGTTTCCCGGCTCGCGCAGGATGCCGTAGGTGGTGCTGCCGATGCCGGAGGAACCGCCGGCGATGAAGCCGCCGAGCGTCGCGGTGCGCTTCGTGGAGGGATGGAAGCGCAGTTCGCCGCCGACCTCGCGCTTCAGATGCGCATCGAGGTCGATGAGCTTGATGCCGGCTTCCGCCCGCACGATACCGGGCTTTGCCCAGAGCACGCGGTTGAACTCGGTCATCTCCAGCACGATGCCGCCGCGCAGCGGCATGGCCTGGCCATAATTGCCGGTGCCCGCGCCGCGCGGCGTGACGGGGACGCCGTGCGCATAGGCGGCGGCAAGCACCGCGCGCAGTTCCGCCTCGTTGCGCGGTGTGACCAGCGCCTCGCCCGTCACCTTGTTGAGCTGCCGCTTGAGCACCGGCGAGTACCAGAAGAAGTCGCGCGACTTCTGGCGCACAAGCGCGGGGTCGGTAGTCCAGGCGAGTCCGGGCAGGGCCTCGATCACCCGGTTGACGGTCATGCGGCGGTCTCCAGCGGAGAAAAATCGCGCATTTTTCCGGGATTCAGCAGCCCCAGCGGATCGGTCATCCGCTTGAAGCCGAGTTGGTCGCCCGGCACGCGGCGGTAGTTGCTGCCTTCCTCGATGGTCAGGACATGCGGGTTCGCGATGCCGATGCCCTCGGCCTCGAAAGCGGCGATGATCTCATAGAGGCGCTCCTCGGTCGTCCAGCGCACCACGGGCAGGGCGGACATGGTGGTGCGGCCACCGAAGCGGACGCATTCGGTGTGCATCCACACCTCGTCCCGGAAACGCAGGCGCACCGCCTCCACGGCCTTCAGCGTGTCCTCGAAGGGGAAGCGGCACTGCAGATAGGTCACGCCACGATCCTTCTTGAGCACCTGCAGCGTCGTGTGATTCCAGCAGTATTCGTAGAAGGGCGTCGCATCCGGATCGCGCTCGGCTGCAACCGCGTCCTGCTCCGCCACGATGCGGCCGCCATGCTCGGCCGCCAGTTCCTTCAGGGCCCCGAGTGCTGCGGGTGCGACCATCACCAGGGCCAGCGCAGCGCCCGACGGCACGGCGTCGGCGATGCCCTTGAAGTAGGGCGGCAGCTGGCTGTCGAAGACGCCGCACATCTTCTTCGGGATGCCGTCGCAGAAGGCGAGCTCCAGCGCGAAGCGGCTGGCCGGGACGAAATCATCGAAGGCGAGCGCCACGTCGCGCCAGCCCTGCGCCGGTGTGAGCGGCACGCGGATGCGCGTCAGCACGCCGGTGGTCCCATAGGTGCGGTTGACCGGATTGGCCGCTGCACCTTCCAGTTCGAGGATCCGGGGCGGATCCTGCATGGTGGCAACGCGCGCGCCTTGGAAGTTGCCGCGTTCGCGCATGGTGCCGTGCGCGATGCCGCCTACCCCGGCGCCGCCGCCGGCGACGAACCCGCCGATCGTCGCCGTCCGCTTGGTGGATGGCCACAGCTTCAGTTCCCATCCCCGGTCCCGGCACCAGAGGTCGAGGTCGATCATCTTCGCCCCGGCCTCCACCTCCACGATGCCGTCCTGCAGCGCGATGGGGGCGCTCATCGCCGTCATGTCGAGCAGCACGCCCCCTTCGAGCGGCACGCATTGTCCGTAATTCCCGGTGCCGCCGCCGCGCACCGTCACGGGCACGCGGCGGGCATGACAGGCGCTGAGGATCCGCAGCACCTCCGCCTCATTCTT
>CAYNRF010000166.1:0-1916 GCA_964399525.1 uncultured Phycisphaeraceae bacterium
AGTGGATGTCGTCGATCACCAGCATGTCCACGTCGCGGAAGGCGTGGCGGAACTCGACCATGCGCCCGGACTGCACGGCGTTCATGAACTGGGTCATGAACCCGTCGCAGGACACGTAGTGGATGCGGGACTGCGGGTTGACCTCGAGCAGCGAGATGCAGACCGCCTGGAGCAGGTGGGTCTTGCCCAGGCCGACCCCGCCGTGGATGAACAGCGGGTTGTACGCGAAGCCCGGCTTGTCGGCCACCGCCAGCGCGGCGGCGTGGGCCATGCGGGTGTTGGGCCCGGGCACGAAGTTCTCGAACGAGTAATCCGGGTTGATCGGCAGGGCGTCGGGCCCGCCGAGGCGCTCGCGCTCGGAGCCGGCGTGGACCGGTGCGGGCGCGGGCGCGACGGCCGGGGTGGCGACCCCGTTCTGGGTCGGACGCGGGGCGCGGGGGCCGTCGGATTCCCACGGTTCGCCCTGGCCCAGAAAGCGCACGGCCAGCAGCTGGCCGGTGGCGGTCCGCACGGCGTCGTTGAAGGCGTCCAGGCAGGTGCGGCGGAGGTAGTCCAGGTGGTGGGGCGAGGACACGCGCACGCCGAAGCTGCCGCTGCCGATCCCCAGCGGGTGCAGGTCGGCGAACCATGCACGGCAGACGGCGGGATGTTCGGCCCGGAGGTGCGACAGCACGCCTTCCCAGACCCGGCGATCGTGGTCGGACATCGGTGGAGGATGCTCGTTGTCAGGTCGGGCCCGCCGCGGCGGGTCCGAGTGGTGAAGCGCCCGTCTGACGGACTCCGTGCCCGCACGCGCCGCCGGTCCTGCGTCGCGTGCGGAAGGTGGTCCCCAACGCTCTAGGCTACCCCGTTGCCGGCGGGCCTGTCAACAGTTTTCCACACCGCGGAGCGTGCGGAAAACGCTTCATGGCGCAAGCGCTTGTGCCTCCTGCTCTTGCCGGTCGTAGCGGAACTTGTTCGCCCGCAGATCCATCAGGAAATGGACCTTGGACGCCAGTTCCTCGCCCGCCACGTCGGCCAGCTGGCGGATGGCGTGGCCCAGGTTCGTCCGCCGCGACACGTGGACGAGCACCATGTGCTCGCACTCGCACACCCGCAGCCACTCGGCCACGTCGTTGACGTGCATGTGCATGCCGGTCTTGGCCCGCGTGCGGTGGTCGCTGTCGAAAAAGGTGCACTCGGAGATGATGATCCTGGCCTTGCGGACGTGGTCCTTGAGCAGGTGAGGCCCGGGAAGGGTGTCCCCCGTATAGGCGATCTGGGGAACCTCCAGGTGGCGCACGATCTCCGTGCCTTTTTCCTTGAGTTCGCGGAGTTTTTCCTGCGGCAGGCCGACGAACTCGTCCTTGAGTTTCGTGCGTTTCTCCACGATCGAATAGCCCATCGCCGGGCAGGTGTGCTCGACGTGGAAGGCGCGGAGAACGATGTTGTTCTTGATCTCGACCTCGCCGCCGTCCTCGAGGGCGACGATCTCGTAGGGCGTCTTCTGGCGTTCCAGGGCGCAGAAGCCGTCCATCATGGCGCGGACGTCCTTCTCGATGCGCGCGTCGCAGACGATGGTGCCCGGGCCCATGCCCTGGAAGTTGCGCTGCGAGCACCAGTAGGCCAGGCCGCCGACGTGGTCCATGTGCCCGTGGGTGACGGCGCAGAACTTCGACGGCAGGGCCATGCGCGGGCAGAAGCCCATGTCGAAGGTGACGTCCATCTCGGGGATGGTCAGCGTGGTCGCCTCGCCCGCGACCGAGAAGCCCTGCACGCGGAAGGGCGGGAAGTAGAGAAATCCGAGCGCGCCCTCACGGGGCGGGGGCTTGGGGATCATCGGTCAATCCTCCGGGCGGCGCTGTCACGCCGACGGAACAGACGGAAATGTCGCCGCCCGACAGCCGGGGGCATGGGGGCATGGTAGGGGCGGGGCG
>CAYNRF010000166.1:2016-7540 GCA_964399525.1 uncultured Phycisphaeraceae bacterium
AGGCCCAGCCATTCGGCCATGACGGCGTCGCCCACCTGCTGAGAGCGGAAGTACGCGAGCTGGGCATCGATCGCATCGAGCGCGGCCTGGGCGAAGACGACGCGGTACACCTCAGCGTCCGAGGTCGAGGTCGTGCTTGGCGGCCATCCCGGTGAGCCCCGCGCGGGCATCGACCACCCGGCCCTCGGCGATGTCGCGCTCGCTGCGCCGGATCATGTCGAGGATGGCCGGAAGATCCGCCCGGTCGGCGAGTTCGTCGTAGGCGTGGGGGCTGAGGACCACGGCCTCGGTCTGGCCGTTGGTGGTGACGAAGAGGGGCCGGTCCGACGCCCGGACGCCGTCGAGACGCTGACGGAGGTTCTTGCGCAGATCGGTGAAACTGGTGATGTCGGTGCTGCGTGTCACGAAGAAGCCTCCTGCTCAGTGTACATGATCGTGTACAACAAACCCTCCCGATCACCCGAAGAGTTCAGAAATCGCGTCCTGGTCACCAAACACAAACCTATTATACAGTGTGCTGGCGGGCGACACAAGCTGGGAGATCGGTTTTTGTTTGCGCTGCACGATTGAGTTCGGTTGGGTCGGCTTCTCCGTCCGATGAACCGGGATGGATCGCGTTTCCGGCTACCATCGCCGCGTGGACGAGACCCCAAATCAGCCCAACCCTGTCACTCCCGCACCCCCACCCCCCCCCGAGCCGAGCCCGGACAGTTCCCTGGGGGCGGTGTTTGGCCGTCTTGGCCCGGCGGCGTGGCTGGGGGTGGTGTGGGCGGTGCTGCCCGCCCTGGGGGGGTTCCTGGTCCTGTTCAACATGGGGCCGATCTCGGAGTTTCTCCGCGGGGAGGCCGAGGCGGGGCCGATGCGTCTGGCGCTGGGCGTGGCGACCTATGTGCTGATCTTCATCGTCTCGGCCGGCTGCGGCTTCCTGCCGACGTACTCGCAGGCCATCCTGGCGGGCTTCGCCTTCGGGGTGGGCGTCGGTTTCGGGGCGGCGTGGGTCGGGTTCGTGGGCGCGTCGATGGTGGGCTATCTGATCGCCCGGGCGTTCGCCAAGGAGCGGGTGGAGAAGGAGATCGGGCGGAACCTCAAGGCGCGGGTGGTGCGGGACGCGCTGATCGGGTCGGGGTTCGCCAGGGCGTTGTTGATCGTGACGCTGGTGCGCGTGCCGCCGAACTCGCCGTTCGCGCTGATGAACCTGGTGCTGGCCTCGTCGGGCGTGCCCAAGCGGGTGTATGTGCTCGGCACGGCGCTGGGCATGGCGCCGCGGACCTTCGCGGCGGTGTTCGTGGGCAGCCAGATCACCGACTGGTCCAGCGCGGAGAAGCCGAAGTGGATGGTGGTCGGCGGCATCGTGCTGACGGTGGTGGTGCTGGGGATCATCGGCTCGATCGCCAACCGGGCGCTCAAGCGGGTGACGGGTCAGCACGCGACGGCGTGAGGACGCGGGCCCGACAAGCCGCGACTGCCAGGGAGCGGCCGCGAGCACCAGATGGCGCTTGGTCGGGAAGCGATCTGCGACAACCCGTGATGTGCGTTCCACTCGGATTCCGCTGCGGATCCTTCGATGGTTGCGTTGTTCCCGCTTGAATCCCGAGGAAGCGAATGAGCGCTCGCGGTGGATTGCGGGCTGCGAACGTTTGGGTGCGTCGCTCGGCCGCTCCCTTGCAGTCGCGGCTTGTTGGAAGGGGCGTGGCTTGTCGTCCGGCGGCTCAGCCGATGATCTGGAACGCGATGATCATGAGCGTGATCAGGGTGAAGTTGTGGAGGAAGTGAGCGGTCATGGGGGCGATGATGGAGCCGCGCCATTCGCGCATGAAGGCGAACATGAAGCCCAGGGCGATGAGCGGCGCGACCATCAGCGGGCCGTAGGCGTGCATGTAGGCGAAGAGCACCGCCGAGCCCAGCGCGGCCAGGGTCCAGTGGACGCGTCCGCGGAAGTGGCGGAACAGGGCGCCGCGGAAGATCAGCTCCTCGGTCACCGGGGCCCAGATGGTGGCCAGGGTGAAGATGAGGATCAGCGTGACGAGATCGGCGGAACCGATGAGTTCGACGATGGGGTTCTCGGGCGGGGGCGGGGGCTCGGCGCTGCCGCCGGATTTCAGCGCGTTCCAGCCGAACATGAGCACGACGCTGATTGCCACGCCGAGGAAGTAGAGCGGGACGCTGGCGAGGTAGGCGAGCAGGCCGCAGGCCATCTCGCGGCCGACGCCCTGGCCCCGGGTGATGCCCATGGCCTGGCGCCAGGCGCGGCCGGTCATGCCGCGGACGAGCGGCCAGAGGACGGTGAGCATCAGCAGCCACTGCGCGGGCAGGTGCAGGGCGATGACCAGGTCGCGGACGGGGTCGGGGGCGTGGGCTTCGGCGATGGTCGAGCCGATGGAGAGCACGGCGAAGCCGCCGACGAAGAGGGCGTAGGTCTCGAGCATGACCGAGCCGCCGGGCGCGGGCTTTTCGGCCCGCATCACGGTGCGGGGGCTGGCGTACCAGATGATGCCCCAGACGAGCAGCGCGAACCCGATCAGCAAGGCCGAGCCGATCAGCAGCATGACGCCCAGGCCCAGCAGGAGGATCGGCCAGGGCCCGCCGATGGCGGCGGTGCGGGCCGTGTCGGGCTGCCCCGTCGTCAGGGCGAACGCGCCCAGCGCGCCGTAGCGGGCGGCGAGCTGGTCGCGGGCGGCCGGTTCGAGCGCGTCGGGCCCGGCCGTATAGATGATCTCGAGGGCGTCGAGCTCGGCGCGGAGCAGGTCGCGGTGGGTACGGGCGTTGGGGTCGGCCTCCGCCTCGGTGGGCGTGTCCGCACCCGCGTCAGGTTCTTCGGGGGCTTCGCGGGCGAGCAGGTCGGTGCGCAGGTCCTCGATGCGTTCGAGGGCGGCGTCCGTTCCCAGGAAGTCGGCGGCCATGATGATCACGCGGACGCGGTCGGCGTCGGTGGCCACGGTGGTTTCGACCTGGTCGACGAGGCTGCGCCGATCGGCGGCCGGGCTCTGGCTCAGGTAGGTGCGCAGGCGGAGGAAGGCGCGGGCCATCAGGTCGGTCATGCCGCCGGGGGCCGGTTCGTCGGCGGCCTGGGCGGCGGCGGGGGGCATGGGGTGGGCGTTGATCAGGTCCTGCTGGCGGTCGGGGCCCAGGTTCTGCCAGACGATGACGATGCCGGCCAGCAGGACGGCGGCCAGGATGGCCAGGGTTCGGGAGCCTGGGCCGCCGGGGTCGGCCGCGACGATGGGGTTGCCGCGGCGGGTGAAACGGGGGCGTTCGTGGGCGGTCATGGATTCGACGAGCGGGGCCCCGCCGCCGCCGTAGCCGACCGGGAGCTGGGGATCGCGGAGACATCGGGCGTGCGGGGTGCGGGGTGCGTCGGGGTCCATGGGCATGATCATCGGCCCCCCGACCGGTCCCGCCCACCGACCCGGCGGGAAAGGGCCGAACTTGGGGCCGGTGGCGGAGAAGGATGACCAATTTGACCGGTGGGGGGGTGGGGCTATCCTTTTGGCCCTGCCCGGGCGGCTGCCCGGGCGTTGTTGATGACAAGCCTGTCGGTCCGGGAGTTTCCCGGGTCGGCCCGCCCCGCCCGGTAGGCGGCGTACCAGACCCGCATCGGGCGTGGCTCCGTCCCCGCCCCGGACCAAGGAGTTCGCCATGTCGATGAAGAAGACCCGCGTGCATCTCCGCCGCCAGACCTGGGTGGCCAAGAACGGCGAGGTGGCCAAGGGCTGGCACCAGGTCGACGCGACCGGCATCCCGCTGGGCCGTCTGGCGGCCGAGGTCGCCACCGTGCTCATGGGCAAGCACCGCCCCGAGTACACGCCGCACGTGGACACGGGCGAGTTCGTGATCGTGCTCAACGCGGCGCAGGTGGGCCTGACGGGCAAGAAGGGCTCGCAGAAGCTCCGCATGCGGTGGTCGGGTTATCCGGGCGGACTCAAGGCCGAGACCTACGACACGGTGCGCGAGCGGGCCCCCGAGAAGCTCATCGAGGACGCGGTGCGTCGCATGCTGCCCAAGAACCGGCTGGGGCGTCACATGCTGACCAAGCTGAAGGTGTACCCCGGGACCGAGCACCCCCACGCGGGCGTGAACGCGGCCGAACTGAAGATCTGACACGATTCCAACGCGCCCAAAGCCTCCCGGGGTGTGCCCGGGACGGTGGATGCGGGACGCGACAACGAGGACTGAACGAACATGGCATTCGAGACCACGATCATGAACCCGGAGATGGCCGGCCAGCTGCTGGTGCCCGCCGCCGGGCCCGCCCAGCAGGAGCACAAGCTTCCCGACCCGGTCCCCGCCGACAAGCACGGCTGGTGGTGGGGCACGGGCCGTCGCAAGACCGCCGTGGCGCGGATCCGTCTGCGTCCGGCCAAGAACTCCGGCCAGGGCACGCTCATGATCCAGGTCAGCCGCCAGAAGTTCAAGCCGATCAACGAGTACTTCAGCGAGATGCGCGACCGCAACGACGCGATGGCGCCGCTCCGTCTGACCGACACCGAGGGCAAGCTGGACGTGATCGTCCGCGCCCACGGCGGCGGGATCACCGGGCAGGCCCAGGCCATCCGCCTCGGCGTGGCCCGGGCGCTCGTCGGGTACGACCCCAACTTCGAGCCCGCCCTGCGTGACGCCGGCTTCCTGACCCGCGACGCCCGCAAGGTCGAGCGCAAGAAGTACGGCCAGCCCGGCGCCCGCAAGCGGTTCCAGTTCTCGAAGCGCTGATCGGTCGGACCGCCCCCGTCGGCTTCGGCCGGGGCGGTGGGCCCTATTTGGATGCTTCCATGCCACGCGGCCCGGTTTCGACCGGGCCGCGTTTCTATTGTGGGCGGATGGGCGAGCGCGCGGGATGGCGGGTGTTCTGGGATCGGCACGGGGTGCGCGTGCTGGCGGGGGCGGTGGGCGCGTGCGTGGTGGGGTGGGTGGTGGTGATGGTGGTGCTGCACCGGGCGGGGACCGCGCCGGGGTGGTGGCCGGGGCTGGACCCGACCGCGGCGGAGGTGATCGCCGAGGCCGAGAAGGTCGAGCGGGCGTTTGCGAACCAGGTGTCGATGGTGCGGACGGGCGCGGAGGGGGCCGCGGACTCGGACTGGAAGGTGAAGGTCGGCTCGGGCAGCGCGAACGCGTGGCTGGCCGTGCGCTTGCGGGCGTGGGTGGAGAGTGAGGGCGTGGTCTGGCCGGAGGGGGTCGAGCAGATCCGGGCTGGGTTCGCGGGGGAGCGCGTCGCGCTGGGGATGCGGGTCACGGGCGGCGGGGTGGTGTGGGCCCAGTTCACGCCGGAGGTGCGGCGGGACGGGTCGGTGTGGCTGAAAGCGCACGGGGCGTGGGTGGGCACGCAGCGCGTGCCGTGGTGGTGGGCGCTGGACGGCATGCGGCGCGAGCTGGCCAGGCACGCGCCCGAGGCGGCGGGGACGCTCGGCGCGGTGCTGGACGGCGAAGCGCCGCTGATGGTCGAGCCGGTGGTGCGCCTGCCGGACGGGCGTCGGGTGCGGGTGCTGGAACTGGCGGCGGTCGAGGACGGGGTGGGGGTGGCGCTGCGGAC
>CAYNRF010000167.1:0-5887 GCA_964399525.1 uncultured Phycisphaeraceae bacterium
TCGATGCGAGCGACGAGGGCGCGAACTGCCTGCGCTGCGGCTACGTCATCGAGCCGGCGCGCGAGCGGCGCGGGCTGATGACGTGCGGGGGGGGCGGGTAGCTCCAGCCTGCAGCGGAAGGGAAGGGCGGCAGCAGACAGACCTCGTCCACCTTCCAGGGCCGAAGCTCTTCGTCACGCCGCCGAGCGAACCACCGCACGCCCCGCCTGTCGAGCCTCTTCACCCGATACCGGGACGCGCTCCTAGGCGGCGAGATCCGCCATGATGCGATAGAGAGCACCCTGCCCCTCGAAGCCGATGCCCGGTCGATCGGGTAGGCGCATCCAGCCATCCTCGACGCGCGTATCATCCGTATAGCCGGCGAAGGGCCCAAATACGCCAGGATAGGCCTCGCAGCCGCCAAGCCCGAGACCCGCGACGCACGCGAGCGACATGAGGTTGCCGCCATGCGGGAACACCTGGCTGCGCGCGAAGCCGGCTGCCTCGGCCATCGCGACGATGCCGGCGAAGCTCGCGATGCCGTAGATGTGCGGCGGGTCCATCTGCAGGATATCGCGCCCGGGCCTGAGCCCACCAAAGCGGATGAGATTCGCCACGTCCTGCCGGCTGTACAAAGCCTCGCCGGTACCGATCGGGTTCGGGTAGTGCGCCGCGATCTCGGAATACAGCTTGAAGTCGAGCGGATGCGCCGGTTCCTCGAACCAGCGTAGGCCATATGGGGCGAGCATGTCGGCGTAGGCGAAGGCTCGCTCGCTGCCGAGCGCGCAATTCGCATCGACGGCGAGGTTTCGCCCCTCGCCGGCGACCTCGAGGACCGCTTCGAGCCGGCGGCGGTCCTCCTCGATCGGTGCGCCGCCGATCTTCATCTTCAGCATGGTGTAGCCGGCGCCGCGATGCCGGCGCATCTCGTCGCGGAGATCATCGAGCGTCTGCCCGGGACGATACCAGCCTCCGCCGACATAGCAGAAGACCCGCCCCGACGGCGTGCTCGGGCCATAGCGTTGCGCGAGCAGCACGTGCAGCGGCAGGCCACGCGACTTCGCAGCGGCGTCCCATAGCGCTGTCTCAATCGTACCGACCGGGATAGAGCGCTCGGCATCGCCGCCCGGCTTCTCTCGCTGCGTCATCACCGGCACGCAGCGCTCAGGATCAATGATGCCGTCGGCATCGAGCAGGCTGTCGGGATCGGCGGACAGGAGGCGCGGGATGAAACGGGTCCGCATCGGCTCGCCGCAGGCGTAGCGGGCCGTAGCGTTGAACGCAAAGCCGGTGACTGGTCGGCCATCGACCACACGGTCGGTGCGCACGGCGACCACGGATGTCGTCATTTCGGAGAAGTCGAACACCGCGTTCCGCATCGACGATCGAACGGGAACCGCGGTTTCGCGTATGTCGATGATGCGCATGCGATTGCCTCTGCACCCTTGCGGTGTGACGCTATAGACAGCCTGAGCGCTTTGCCAATAACGTCGCCCAGACAGGAGGATGCGCCATGAAGCAGTCTGGCTGTCGCATTCTGCCCGGACCGCTGCACGCGACGGACCGGCGTTGGCGATGAAGATCCGCGCGGTCGAGGCGATCCCTCTCCGAATACCATTCACCCACGGCGGACCGCAGCCCGCTTTCGCGGGCCGTCCGCGCACCAGCATGGACACGCTGCTCGTCCGGGTGGAGACCGAGGATGGGCTGGTTGGCTGGGGCGATGCCTTCGGCACGATGATCTGGCCAGCGTCGCGCCTCGTGCTTGAGGAGTTCGTGGCCCCGCTCGTCATCGGTGCGGAGTTCACCGATCCAGCCGCGCTGACGGAGCGGTTGCAGGTCACCTTGCACAATTTCGGTCGCGGCGGGCCGGTGATGTTCGCGCTCGCCGGCCTCGACATCGCGCTCTGGGATCTCGCCGCGAAGGCCGCCGGCAAGCCGCTGCATGCCTTGCTCGGCGGCGCTCGGCGGAACGCCCTCCCGGTCTATGCCAGCCTTCTGCGCTATGGCGATACGGCGCTCGTCGCCGCGAACGTCGAGCGCGCCCTCGCGGCTGGCTACCGAGAAGTGAAGCTGCACGAGATCGACCACGGATGCATTGCGGCCGCGCGGGACGCAGCGGGGCCGGATGTGCCTATCATGGTGGATGTTAACTGCGCCTGGCGCGGCGATGAGGCGGTCGCGAACGCCCGGCGCGTCGCCGCCATCGCTCCGCTCTGGCTTGAGGAGCCATGCTGGCCGCCGGAGGACCACGCAACCCTGGCGCGCGTACGGCGGATGGCGGGGGTAAGGGTCGCCGCCGGCGAAACCGCGGTCTGCGCCCCCGCGCTCGAACAGATGATTGCCGCTGAGGCAATCGACATTGCCCAGCCGAGTGTGTCGCGGATCGGCGGCATCACCGAGTTCCGCAAGGCAGCCGCGGCGGCGGCTGCGCACGGTCTCGAACTAGCGCCGCATTCGGCCTACTTCGGCCCGGGCTTCGCCGCCACCGTTCATCTCCTCGCCGCCGAGGCGTCGGAGTGCCGGGTCGAGCGGTTCTTCATGGATCTCGCAGCGACACCCTTCGCCGGGCAGCTCGATATCGTGGCTGGGCGCGTCGCAGTTCCGCAGGGCCCTGGGCTCGGCGTCGCGCCCGACCCCGATCTGATCGCCCGTTTCCGCGTTGCCTGACCGAGGAGGAAGCCGCCTTGCAGAGACGCCAGATTCTCGCCACCGGGGCCGCGTTTGCGGCCGCACTTGCCGCCCCCGCGCTCGCTCAGACCTTTCCGTCGCGTCCTGTGCGCATCATCGTCCCCTACGGGGCCGGTGGGGCGACCGACATCGTCGCGCGCATCATGGCGGACCATGCGAGCCGGGAGGCGGGCCAGTCCTTCATCGTCGAGAACCGCGGCGGCGGCGCGAGCATCCCGGGCACGCAGGCCGTCGCGAGCGCGCCCCCCGACGGCTACACGATCGGCTTCATCGACACCGCAATCGTCATCAATCCAGGGCTGTTCGTCGGCCGCATGCCGTATGACACGGAACGCGACCTCGCCCCAGTAGGCCTCGTCGCGTCGGCGCCGCTGCTATTCGCAGCCCATCCCCGCTTCGCCGCGACGACGCTGCCTGATGTCGTGGCCTTCGCGCGCGCCAATCCCGGCGTGCTGAACATCGGCCATGCCGGCAACGGCACGGCGATCCATCTTGCCTCGGCGCAGCTTCTGCTCGCCGGTGACATCCGTGGCGCGCTCATCGCCTACCGCGGCGGCGGGCCAATGCTCGCCGGGCTGCTCGCCCATGACGTGGATGTTGCCTTCTCCTCGATCCCCGCCGTCAAGCCGCATGTCGAGGGCGGGCGGCTGCGCGCCCTGGGCGTTACCAGCCCGCGCCCGAGCCCGGTCATGCCGGAAGTGCCGACCTTCGCCTCCGCCGGGCTCGACGCGGTGGATGCCCAGCCCTTTTTCGGTATCGTCGCACCTTCTGGCACGCCACCCGAGATTCTCGACCGGCTGAACACGCTGCTTGTTGCCCCCGCCCGGCAAGAGCAAGTGGCGGCGCGCCTCGCCGGCATAGGCTACCAGGTTGAGGCGACCGACCGGAGACGCTTCGCTGCGATCATTGCGGAAGACACGGCGAAGTGGCGCGGCGTGATCACCCGGAGCGGCATCACCGCTGACTGACGCCGCACGCGTGCATGGCTCGCCTTCCCGCGGAGTATGGTCACCGCGGGCCCGGCGAAGCAAGCGCACACCTGGGCAGCCCGAACGAAACCGCCGCCGGCACACCGTCTAAGATCGGACAGTCGCGCGGGTATCGCCTGCGCGTGGCCCCTGGCCAGCGAACCGGCCTGGCGCCCGGCCAGGGAAATCGCCGGCGACAGCTTCGACGTGCCGGACACCCGCACCCTGCTTGTTAGCCTCCATCCACGCGCGTGTTCGGCCGCTCCACTCTCGCGCGGCCATCTCGCTGACGCCGGTGTAGCGGCGCTCGTTCAGTAGCCTCCGGTAGCTGAAGGCGCGCGCATCGCGATCACGGCATCGCCCTCTCGCACCGGCGTCACCACCGTACTCCGCCCCGCCGCCACCGAATGGTCAGCGGCACCTGTCATGGATGCTGGTCGCCTTGCGTCCTACTTCGGGTTTCCAGCCACAGGCCGCCAGCCCATATGGCCGGTATGGTCGCTCTATCCGTTCTCGATCTCTCCCCGGTCCCTGAGGGCAGCGACGCCGGCCAGGCGCTCCGAAACTCGCTCGACCTCGCCCGCCACGCCGAGGCGGCCGGTTACCAGCGCTTCTGGATGGCCGAGCACCACAACATGCCCGGGATCGCCAGCGCCGCGACCGCCGTGGCCCTGGCCCATGTGGCAGCAGGGACGCAGCGCATCCGGATCGGCGCCGGCGGCATCATGCTGCCAAACCACGCCCCGCTGATCGTCGCCGAGCAGTTCGGAACCCTCGCTGCGCTCCACCCAGGTCGCGTGGACCTGGGGCTGGGTCGAGCACCTGGGACCGACCAGATCGCCGCTCGCGCGCTGCGCAGGAATTTGGCTGCCGATGCAGACGAGTTCCCACAAGACGTGGTCGAGCTCCTCGCCTACTTCCGATCTGCCGAGCTTGGCCAAGCCTTGCAGGCGGTCCCGGGCGCGGGTGAGGACGTCGAGGTCTGGATCCTGGGATCGAGCACCTTCGGCGCGCAGCTCGCAGCCCATCTCGGGCTCCCCTATGCGTTCGCCTCGCACTTTGCCCCTGCACAGATGATGCAGGCCATCGCAATCTACCGTGAGCGCTTCCGACCGTCGGCGCGGCTCGCGGCCCCTCGCGTCATGCTCGGCCTGAATGTGTTCGCCGCGGAGACGGACGCCGAGGCGAGGCGCCTTTTCTCCTCCTTGCAGCAGGCCTTCGTGAATCTTCGCAGTGGGCGGCCGGGCAAGCTACCGCGGCCCGTGGATGGGCTGGATGCGCAGCTCGACCCTCGTGCGCGCGCCATGCTCGATCATGCGCTCGCCTGTTCGGTTGTGGGCGGGCCAGAGACGGTGCGGCGCGGGATTGCGGGTTTCGCCGCCCGCACCGGCGCTGACGAGCTGATGGTCACGGCGCAGATACATGACCACGCGGCCCGCGTCCGATCCTTCGAGCTCCTCGCCGACATACAAGCGTCCGCAGGCGCATCGGCGTAGTCTGGCCTTCAGCAGTTCCGCGCAGGACCATACCCATGCACAAGGCCATGCCAGATGCCCACGACCTACTCGCTGCTGAGCGGTTCCTCGCTGCTGAAGCGAGGATCGCCGCCTGTTTCGAGCGGACCGAGGAAGCCGTCGCGCCGCTGCTGCGCAACATGCGGGCGACAAGCCGCACGACCTACGTCACCGATCCCGAACGGGGCGTGATCTGGGGGCACGCTTTTCTTCGGCCGCCTTACGCACCCAGCGCCGACGCTGAGTGGTTCGTTGGATGGGGTCTCCGGTTTCCAGACGGAGGCAGCGGCTGGACGGGTGCCGATCCCCGTCTGCCAACCACGCCACATGCCATCGTCGCTGTCGGCGCGAGCGGCACGCTACTCGGCTCGCCGAGCCCGGTGCTGCGGGCGCGGCTGCCGCGGGGCTGGTCGGCAGTCAGCGGAGAGGCGGCATTCCTTGCTTCGTCGCGGCCGCTGCTCGAGCTGCCGGCTGATCCGACCGCGCTTGCTGCGGCGCTGGCCAACTGGACAGTCGAACGGATTGACGAACTCAGATCATTCCTTCCGAGCATGGCTGGAGCCTAACGATCCCGGCCAGCTCTGCGACGCGCATCCAGATGCCGGCGCCGTCCGGCCCGACCACTACCCACTTCACCAGAGGCCGGGCAATGCGCGCTTGCGTCTCGCCTGACGAAGGCTCCCGATCGCGGCGGCCGCGAGGAAGTAGTCCTCGATGCCGGCGGGGTTGGCGCCC
>CAYNRF010000167.1:5897-7505 GCA_964399525.1 uncultured Phycisphaeraceae bacterium
TCGATCACGTTGACCGCGAGGCCGCCGAGCGAGGTCTCCTTGTATTTGTGCGACATGTCGAGACCCGTCTGGCGCATCGTCGCGACAACCTGGTCGAGGGAGACCAGGTGTCGGCCGTCGCCATGCAGTGCGAGGCGGGCGGCGTTGATTGCCTTCACAGCACCGATCGCATTCCGCTCGATGCAGGGCACCTGGACCAGTCCTGCCACCGGATCGCAGGTCAGGCCGAGATTGTGCTCCAACGCGATCTCGGCGGCGTTCTCCACCTGCGCATTGCTCCCGCCCAGCGCCGCGGCGAGGCCGGCGGCCGCCATGGCGCAGGCCGACCCGACCTCACCCTGGCAGCCCACCTCGGCGCCGGAGATCGAGGCGTTGCGCTTGATGATCGCGCCGATCGCGGCGGCCGCGAGGAAGTAGTCCTCGATGCCGGCGGGGTTGGCGCCCGGCACGAAGCGCTCGTAGTGGTGCAGCACGGCCGGCACGATGCCCGCGGCGCCGTTGGTCGGTGCGGTCACCACGCGCCCGCCCGCGGCGTTCTCCTCATTCACCGCCAGCGCCCAGAGATTGGTCCAATCCATCGCGGCGAGCGGATCGGCCTCGTTGCGCGCGGACGCTTCCTCCAGCCGCCGCAGCAGGCCGGGCGCGCGACGGCGCACGCGCAGGCCGCCCGGTAGTTCGCCCTCGCCGCGCAGGCCGCGCGCGACGCAGGCGCGCATCGCCTCCCGGATGCGCGCGATACCGGCCGAAAGCTCGGCGGGGCTGCGCAGCGCCGTCTCATTGGCGCGCATCAGTCCGGCGATCGAGAGGCCCACCGCGTCGGCGCCCGCCAGCAGTTCGGCGGCATTCGTGAAGGGATGCGGCACCTGCACCATATCGCTGCCACTGCCGCCAAGCGGCTGGCCGGCCTCGTCCACGACGAAGCCGCCGCCGACCGAGTAGTAGCTGCGCGCCGTGCCGCCGGCCGTCAGTCGCAGCGCGTTGGGGTGCAGGGGCAGCGTCTCGCGCGGGCGGAAGACGATATCGCTGTCGGGATCGAAGCCGAGACGCCGGCCGCTCGGCAGGGCCAGCCGCCTTGTCCGCCGGACCTCCGCCGCGATCGCCGCCGCATCGTCGGGATCGAGCGTGTCGGGTCGCGCGCCGCCCAGGCCGAGGATCACCGCCGTGTCGGTGCCATGCCCCTTGCCGGTCAGGGCCAGCGATCCGAAGAGTTCCACGCGGATCGCATCGGCGTGCATGTCCAGGGAGGCGGAGAAATGCGCCGCCGCGAGCATCGGCCCGACCGTGTGGGAACTCGACGGCCCCACGCCGATACGGAACAGGTCGAACAGTCCGATCCAGCCCTCGCTCATCGCGCTGGCACCACGACGAGGCGGCGATGGACCCGGCCGACGGCCAGCCGGATGAGTGGGACTTCCATCTCGCAACGCTCCACGCCGCACCCGCGACGGTCAAGCGGCGCGGCGGTCCCGCCGTGCCTTGACCGCCGCGCGAACCCGTTCCTAGCGTGCCTTTAGCAGTCTTGGCGCGGACCGGTCGGCCCTTGCCAGCAAGATGTCCGGGGGAACCCATGGCGACGCGCCGCTTCCATCCCACACGAGACTTCAGCGC
>CAYNRF010000168.1:0-7420 GCA_964399525.1 uncultured Phycisphaeraceae bacterium
CGCATTCCCTCCCCCGAGCAGGCCCCCCGGAGACCCCCTAGGACCGAGACCAGACCGAACTGTTCGAGGAATGGCCCTTCCAGCCGGGGCAGATCAATGTCCGGCACATCCAGGGCAACGACGGCGAGCCGCGTATCCAGGTGCGGCTCGACCTGGGCATCCTGCAGATGTTCGTGGACGGCCGGCCAGACGGCCAGCGGCCCCAGGGCTTCGACAGCCTGCTCGAGTACCACGAGTCACGCATCGACGAACTGCACGGCTCCAAAGCCATGGAGGCCGCCCTGTCCGAGGAAGAGGACGAAGACGAGGAGGCCGAGGCCGTGGGGGCCACCGAAGAGGAGCTGCGGATTCTCTCTCCCGAGGACTGCCGGCTGCTGCGCGAGGAGGCCGTCCAGTACTACCACCGGTACATCGCGCTGCTGGTCCTGGAGGACTACGAGGGCGTGGCCCGTGACACCTCGCGCAACCTGCGGGTGCTGGACCTGATCTACGAGCACGCCGAGAGCGAGGACGACCGCCGGTCCATGGAGCAGAACCGGCCCTACATCATGATGATGCGGGCCCGGGCCCTGGCCAGCCTGGCGATCAAGGACGACGAGCCCAAGGCGGCCGTGCACGCGATCGAGCAGGGCATCGACGCGCTGCGCCAGTACTTCACCGACCGGGGCGTGGCCGAGGCGTTCGAGACCTCCGGCGAGGTGGCGATGCTCCGCGAGATGCGCGAAGCGCTCGTGCCCAAGCTGCCGCTGTCCCAGCGCGCCGAGCTGCGTCAGCGTCTGGAGGCCGCCATCGCCGCGGAAAACTACGAACTGGCCGCGATCCTGCGCGACGAGCTGCGGATGCTCGGCGACGGCACGTCCTGACGCCGCGCCGCCGGTCAGGCCGGTCGGTCGGCCCCGGGCTCGATCTGCGATGCCGCGTCGCGGGGCTCCGGGCGCGGCTGGCAGAGGTCGAGCACCCGGTCGGCCAGCACCACCGCGGCCACCGTCTCCTCCACCACCACGTCGTCCGCGCCCAGCCGCTCGGCGAGGGCCTGGCGGGGCTGGAGCGACACCCGCACCGCGATGTGGATGTCCTCGGACAGCGAGCGGATCGCCTGGATGGCCCGCATCGTCGCGTCCGAATCGGGCAGGCTGAGGATCGCCACGCGGGCGTGCTCGGTGCCGGCCGACTCGAGCAACAACGCGTTGGAGACGTCGCCGAAGATGATGCGCCGGCCCTGGGCGGTCTGGGCCCGGACGGTCTCCTGGTTCATTTCGATGATCACGCAGCGCACGCCGCGTTCCTCGAGCCGCTCGACGCAGGTGCGGCCCATCACGCCGAATCCGCCGACGATCACCTCGGGCGGATCGTGCGGGCCGGCGTCGTCCTCGGTCATGCCCTCGCCGCGTCGCCAGGGCGGGCGACCCACGCGCTTCTGGGCCCAGGCGCCGGCATGGGACGAGTACTGCATCGTCAGGGGCGTCACGATGAGCGTGGCGATCACCACCGCGATCAGCACCGAGGCCTCGGCGTTGGAGATCAGGCCGGCCGCGCCGGCGACCGCGAAGACGACCAGCGAGAACTCCCCGGACTGGGCCAGCGTGAGCCCGACCCGCGTGGCCAGGGCCGTCTCGGCGCCCACCGCCCACGACACCGCGGCGATGTTCAGCCCCTTGAAGAGCATCAGCGCCGCCGCCCCCGCGGGGACGACCCACCAGACCGGGCCGACCGCCTCCAGATCCACCTTGAGCCCGATGGCCGTGAAGAACACCGCCATGAACAGGTCGCGCACCGGGGCGAGCTGGCCGGTCAGCTGGTGTCGGAACGGGGTCGAGGAGAGCATGAAGCCGGCGATGAACGCGCCCAGCTCCGTGCTCAGCCCCAGCGAGCCGGTCAGCAGGCCCGCGCCCAGCGCCGACGCGCCGGCGAGCACGAGCATCACCTCGTTGCCGGCGACGCGGGCCGCTTCGCGCATCACCCGCGGCAGCACGAGCCGGCCCAGCAGGATGATCACCGTCACGCCGCCCAGCGCGAGCAGCGCGTCCGGCACGATCTCCCCGAGCGAGGGCGTCTGCTCGTCCCGGCCCGAGACCGCGCTGGCCAGCAGCGGGATCGCGGCCAGGTAGCCGATCACGATGAGGTCCTGGATCAGCAGGACGCCCAGGGCCGTGCGGCCCGTGGTGGTGTGCATCTTGCGCCGCTGGCTGAGCAGCTGGAGCACCACCGAGGTCGAGGACATCGCCAGGCCCATCGACACCGCGAGCGCGCCCGGTCCGGACAGCGTCGTCGGCGCCAGCAGGGCCCAGCCGAGCAGCGTGGCCGAGAGCGTCGTCGCCACGCCGATGACCACGGTCGAAACGGCCCCCTTGCGCAGCATGGACGAGTCCAGGTGCATGCCGATCGAGAACATCAGCACGATCAGCGCCATGCTGCTCAGCTGATCGACGCGTTCTGGGATCGAGATGAACCCCAGCCCGCTCGGGCCGATCAGCACGCCCGCGAGCAGATACCCCGGGATCACCGCGACGCGCAGGCGCGAGAGCAGCAGCGAGATGGTGCCCGCGCAGGCGAGCACGATCAGGATGTCCATCTGCACCGGGCTGGCCTCACCCGCCGCCGCCAGCGTCAAAGCCGCCGGAGCGATCACGCGTTCCCCCCGTCGCACGCCACCCGTCGACGCCCGGCCCGCTCGACCAGCACCCGCAGCAGGGTCAGGTCCGACGGCGTGATGCCCTCCAGACGAGACGCCTGCCCCAGCGTTTCGGGCCGGTAGCGGCCGAGCGCCTGGCGGGCCTCGGTCCGCAGGTCCGCCATCGACGCATAGTCCAGCCAGTCCGGCAGCCGCCGGGTTTCCGTGTCGGCGCGGCGACGGATCTCCGCCCGCTCCCGTTCGACAGACGGCTCGTAGCGGGCCTCGGCGTGCAGCGTCCGCACCACGGGCGCTCCCGGGCACTCTCCGCCCGCACGCATCGCGGCGGCCAGCTCGGCCGGGCCGAACGCCGCTTCCCGGCAGCAGTCCCAGAGCGACTTGGAGCCATGCCTGGTCCGCTGCATGAACGCCCGCCCGCGGGCCAGGGCGGCCGAACGCTCGCGGAACAGCGCCGCCCGGGCCCGCCCCAGCTCGGTCGCGTCGAGCAGGCCGAGCCGCTCGGCGAGCGGCGTGAGCCGGTCCGGCGTGTTGTCGGCCCGCAGCAGCAGGCGGTGCTCGGCCCGGCTGGTGAACATGCGGTACGGCTCGGTGGGCGTCTTGGTGACCAGATCGTCCATCAGCACGCCCAGATACGCCTCGTCCCGCCCGAGCACCAGCCGCTCTTCCCCCTCGGCAAGCAACGCCGCGTTGAGCCCGGCGATCAGGCCCTGCGCCGCCGCCTCCTCGTAGCCGCTGGTGCCGTTGATCTGGCCGGCGAAGAACAGCCCGCGCACGCGGCGCGTGTGCCCGGTCGCGTCGATCTGGTGCGGCAGCACCGTGTCGTACTCCACCGCGTAGCCGTACCGCAAAATGGCTGCTTTCTCGCAGCCGGGCATGGTGCGGACGATCTCGTCCTGCACGTCCCGCGGCAGGCTGGTCGCGATGCCGTTGCAGTAGACCCACTCGGTGTCCAGCCCCTCGGGCTCGAGGAACACGCCGTGGCTCTCCCGCTCGGCGAAGCGGACGACCTTGTCCTCGATCGACGGGCAGTAGCGCGGGCCGATCGAATGGATCTGCCCGGAGAACATCGGCGCGCGGTGCAGGTTGGCCCGGATGTGCTCGTGCGCGCTCGGGTGCGTCTGCGTCTGGCGGCAGGCGATCTGCTCGATCGCCGGGAAGCGGTCGCAGGCCAGGCCGGGCACCGCCCAGCCGCCGGCGCTCAGGTCGGAGAACGGCGCGGGCTCGGCGTCCCCCCACTGCTCGGGCAGGGACTCCCAGTCGATCGTGCGGCGGTCCAGGCGGGGCGGGGTGCCGGTCTTGAGCCGGCCGAGTTCGAAACCGAGGGCCCGCAGGGAGTCGGAGATCCCGACCGCGGCGGCCTCGCCGTGGCGTCCGCCGGGGGTCTTGGTCTCGCCGGTGTGCATGAGGCCGCGCATGAAGGTGCCCGTGGTCAGGACCACCGCGTCGGATTCGAGCGTGAGGAGCCGTCCGTCGGTCGTGCGGGCCCGCACACCGGCGATGGCGCCGTCGGCGACCAGCAGCTCCTCCACGGAGCCTTCGATGACCCGGATCTCAGGGCGGGACGCCAGCAGCCGCTGCACGGCCACCGGGTATTTCTGCTTGTCCGACTGGCAGCGCGGGCCGTGGACCGCGGGGCCTTTGGAGGTGTTGAGCACCTTGAACTGGATGCCCGTGGCGTCGGCCGCCAGACCCATCAGGCCGCCCAGGGCATCAATCTCCCGGACGAGCTGACCCTTGGCCAGCCCGCCGATGGCGGGGTTGCAGCTCATCGCCCCGATGGCGTCGGCCCGGAGGGTCAGCAGAAGCACCGAATCCGGACAGCCGAGTCGGTTGGCGGCGGCCCAGGCGGCTTCGACACCCGCATGCCCACCTCCCACCACGATGACCCGCAACCGTTGCATGGAAAGATCTTATCGATCCCGCGCCGTGTTTCTTGGCGCGTGGGGCAACCTTCTGGTAGGCTTTGCCCGTACAATAAAAGAGACTTCATGCCGAGGCCGTTCTGGTCCCGGTTTTCACCGCCTGATGGAGGGTCTTGGAGCATGTTTGGAAAGATTTCTCGTCCGTCCGTGGCAGCGTTGCTCGCGGGCGGCGTTTTGGCCCTCGGCGTCGCCTTCGCGAGCGCGGACCAGATTGTCATGCGTGACGGCACCGTCTACGACGGGAAGGTCGTCAGCCAGACCCGGCGTGAGGTCGTGATCGACACCTCAATCAACGGAATCAGCACGCGCCTGACGCTCGACCGCCGGCTGGTCCAGTCGGTGACGCTGGGCGAGGCGGAGTCGCCCAATCCGGATGCCCCGCAGACCGCTCCCTCCGGCTCCCCGTCGATCGCGCCCGCGCCGTCGATCGGGACGCCGTCCATCGGCACCCCGGCGGACAAGCCGGCCAAGACCCTCAAGCGGGACGGCGTGGACCTGATCGTCGAGATCCCGATGAACGGGACCTTCGGGCAGGACATCTATCCGCTGTCCATCGCCAAGGGGCTCGAGTGGGCCAAGGAGCAGGGCGCGACGGACATCGTCTTCCGCATGAACTCGCCGGGCGGCGAGGTGTGGGCGGCCGAGGAGATCGTCGAGATCATGGCCAAGTATGCCGGTTCGTTCCGGTACCACGCTCTGATCGAGCACGCCATCTCGGCGACCATCTGGCCGGCGTTCAACTGCGACACCATCACCATGGCGCCCGGCGGCACGTTCGGCGGCGCGGTGGTGTTCCGCATGCGCGGCACCGGGGCCGCCGAGGTGGACAAGAAGATGACCTCCATCATGGCCGCCAAGCTGGCCGCCAGCGCCGAGGCCAAGGGCCACTCCAAGGCCCTGGTCATGACCATGATGATCCCCGAGGAGGCGGCCTACGCCGTCCAGCGCGGGGGCGTGTGGACCGTCACCGGCGAGAAGCCCGCCGACGGCGAGACCTACGAGACCATCGACGGCACCGACACCGTCCTGACCCTGACCGCCGATCAGGCGGGCAAGTACGGCATCGTGACCACCATCCCCAACCGCGACATCGCGGCGTTCGCCGAGTCGCAGCAGTTCCTCGTGTGGGACCACCACGACGAGACCACCAACGAGATGGCGGAGAAGGCCAACGAGCAGTGCAAGCGCCTGCGGGCCGAACTGCTGGGCACGATCCAGTCGTTCTACCGCGAGCAGGAGATCTCCAACAACCGCAACAGCATCTCCAGCTACGGCTCGGCGGTGCAGAACATGAACACCCAGCTCGGCCGGTACAAGATCCTGCTGCGTCGGGCCGAGGATCTGCAGATGGCCGCCATCGTCGACTCGTTCGAGCAGGCGATCGATGTGCCGTTCTGGGAGACCGAGATCCGCACGCGGATGTCGGACATCCAGAAGATGCGCCGCCAGACCCGCCCGTGAACGGCGGATCGGAATGAGCCAAGAAAAACCCCGCCGAGGCGGGGTTTTTTCGTGGGGTGATCGATGCGGAAGGGGTGAGGTCGCCAGATTCCTGGTGCCCGCGGCCGCTCCCTTGCAGTCGCGGCTTGTCCAGATCAGGCCGCTCCCTCGCAGTCGCGGCTTGTCCAGGTCAGGGGCGGGGCTGGCCGGTGTAGACCTCGGCGCCGCCGACGTCGATGCCGCGGAGGCCGCCGCGGGTCCAGCGGACGCGTCCGGGGACACGCACGGCCGGATCGCCGAAGGCGGGCGGCTCGAAGGCCTGGGGGTTGTAGCGCATCAGCGTCGGGTTGGGGTTGGTGGGCGTGTTGGGGCGGAAGCCGGGATTGATGTCCGAACTCTTGTAGACGCGGACGGAGCCGTCGAAGAACTGCAGGGCGATCTGCGCCTGGTCGTAGGCGTAGAAGAGGCCGTTGCGGGTGGAGTGGTAGTCGTAGAACTCGAACATGAAGGCCTTCTGGCCGGGGAAAGCGACCGAGCCCATCTTGCGGCGGCCCAGGGAGCCCAGCGGGGCGCCGTTGAACCAGTTGTGGTCGCCCTGGCTCTGGTCAACGGTGCGGTTGCCGGGGGTGCCCTGGTCGGGCGACCAGGAAGCCGGGACGACCTGGTAGGTCGAGCTGAACCACCACCAGTCGAAGAACTGGTCCCACTGGCCGCCGGTGGGGACGTTGGTGCGGTCGAGCGGGTCTTCCTGCCAGAGCTGGCGCTGGCGGTCGGAGGGGCAGGCGACGATGGGTTCGGGCAGGTTCAGCGTGAGGTAGTCGATGAGGATCAGGTGGCTGAACTCGCGGTGCGGCAGCCGGTTGGGGGGCGCGGGCATCTCGGTGAGGTAGGTGCGCCGGCGGATGATGTCGGTGGCCTGGAAGATCGCGGCCCGCCCGTCGTCGTCGGGGTTCTGCAGGTCGGGGAACTGGCTGGGCGTGCCGCCGCCCGGCTGGGCCCGCCACGAGTACGCCGGGATGAAGTCGTTGTAGTCGTTGCGGTACGCCGCGGACGCGATGGCGAACTGCTTCTGCCCCGCCAGGCACGCGGCCCGGCGGGCGGTCTCGCGGGCGGCGCTGATGGCGGGCAGCAGGATGCCGATGAGCAGGGCGATGATCGCGATGACCACCAGCAGCTCGATCAGAGTGAAGGCATGTCGGATGCGCATCGGAGACTCCGTGGCTGGATCGGTGCGGACGGCGATCCGGGGGCGGCCGGGTCGCGGGGAGCGGCACGCCGGAACGGATCGAACGTGATTCTAACACAAACCGGGCGGGATTGGAACCCCGTTCGGGACGTGCCGAGCGACCCGACCGGCGGATCAGGGGAAAAGAAGGGGGCGGGGGGCGGGGGGGCGGGGGGGGGGCGGGGGGGGGGTCGGACGGCC
>CAYNRF010000169.1:0-7363 GCA_964399525.1 uncultured Phycisphaeraceae bacterium
TCCCCCACAGGCCCACGCCGCCCACCCGGCGGCAGGACGGGCCATGGCCGGGTTTCATCCGGGTCATCTCGATGCTCCACCGAAACTCTGCCCGCGATCTGAATATGATGGAGCGTCTCGACGATCTCCAAGGGTGGCGACGCTGCGAATGCAAACACTCCAGGCATGGCTGCTGACGCTGCTGCTCCTTGCGGGCGGCCCGGTGTTGCCCGCCTCGTGCATGGACTGCCCGCTGGCGTCCCCAGGCGGGTCCGACACGGTGGCTGTCGAAGACAGCTGCTGCCCGCACTCGGACAGCCGGGAGGACCGCCCGCAGTCGGAGGAGTCTCCCGCAACGCCCGAGCAGGGCTGCGACTGTCCTCTCGGGTGCTGCGTGCAGACGCTGGTCAAGGCGATCGCCACGGCGGCCGCGGAGGGCCGGCAGCCGGCGTGCTCCGGGGGCTGGGATCTTCCCGACAGCCAGGCGTCGCCCGGCCCGGTTTCCGACGGCCCGCGACGACCTCCACGCGCGTGATCCTGTGATCGACCGCGTGCCGGCCCCGCCGCAGCGATCCACCCCGATCGCCGCGCGCTGCGCCGGATGGTGCTCCGTGTCATTCCATCGGGAACCCTGTCATGTCCAATCCCACACCGGTCGGCCTAGGAGCCGCCGTCCCCGCGCCGCGCTCGCGCCGTCTGGCGTTCTGGTGTGTCGCCGGGGTCGGGGGGAGCACGCTGGCGCTGGTGCTCGCCTCGGCGGGCAGCACGCTGCGACCCGTCCCGACCGTCGCCGTCCGCCCCGTCCTGTTCGAAGTGTCCCCGGAGCCCGAACCCTCCCGCGAGCACGGAGCGCCGAGCCGCACCGTGCAGGCGCCCGGCTGGCTCGAAGCCGACCCGTTCGTGGTCGCCGCGACCGCGCTGACCGACGGGGTCGTCGAGGAGGTCCTGGTCCTCGAAGGCCAGTCGGTGGAAGCGGGTCAGCCCGTGGCCCGGCTCGTCCGCGACGATGCCCGGCTGGCTCTGGCCCGCGCTGAGGCCGCGCTCGCCGAGGCCAGGGCCGACCTCGACACGGCACGCGCCGGCCTGTCCGCCGCCGAGACCGACTGGGCCCAGCCGGTCGAGCGGAACCGAGCGGTCGCCTCCGCCCGTGCGGCGCTGGCCCTTGCCGAGGCCGAGATCGCGCAGCTGCCGTCCCTCATCGCCGCCGAGCGGGCCATGGTCGAGCAGCTCAGCGAGGAGAGGGACCGGACGGAGCAGGCCCTCCGCTCCGGCGCGGCCAACGAGATCGAGGCGGTCATCGCCCGCAAGAAACACGCGGCCGCGGCTGCCACGCTCGAATCGCTCGAACGCCGCCGCCCCATCCTCGAGGCCGCCCGCGAGAGCGCCCGCGCGGAACTGACCGCGGCCGAGCGCATGGCCGAGCTCCGCACGCCCGAGCGTCTCGCCCTGGATGCCGCCCGCGCGGGCGTCGCCCGGGCCGAGGCCGTGCTCGCCCGCGCCGCCGCCGCCCGCGACGAGGCCACGCTGCGCCTCGATCGCACCGAGATCCGCGCCCCGATCAGCGGCTTCGTCCAGGCCCGCTACAAGTACCCCGGCTCCAAGGTCATGGCCGCGATGGACAACCCCGACTCGAACCACATCGTCCACATCTACGACCCCGCCAGACTCCAGGCCCGCGTCGACGTCCCCCTCGCCGACGCCGCCGAGATCCGCGTCGGCCAGCCCGCCGAGGTTGTCGTCGAGATCCTCCCCGATCGCGTCTTCCGCGGCGAGGTCACCCGCATCACCCACCAGGCCGACCTCCAGAAGAACACCCTGCAGATCAAGGTCCGCCTCATCGACCCCGCGCCGATTCTCAAGCCCGAGATGCTCACCCGCGTCAAGTTCCTCGGATCCGCCGGCGACACCGGGACGGCGGGCGCCGCCGCCGACCCCGCCGTGCTCGTCCCCGAGCGGGCCGTGCTCGAGACCCCCGCCGGCCACCGCGTCCACGCCGTCCGCGACCGACGCGCCGGCAAGGGACGCCTGACCGCCATCCCCGTCACCGTCGTCGCCCGCGCCGACGGCTGGGTCAGCGTCCGCGGCGACCTCCGCCCGGGCGACCTGCTCGCCGTCGACCCCGACCGACCCGAGTCCGGGCGGGTCCGCATCGCCCTCGCGGAGGAGCCCTCATGAAGCCGACCGCAAGCCAGCCGCTCATCCGCTGCCGCGGACTCACGCGCGAGTTCCGCAAGGGCGACAACACCATCCGCCCGCTGGACCAGCTCGATCTGGACATCGAGGCGGGCGACTTCCTCGCCCTGATGGGCCCCTCCGGCAGCGGCAAGACGACCCTGCTCAACCTGATCGCCGGCATCGATTCGCCCACCTCCGGCACGCTGACCGTCGGCTCCGACACCATCTCGGCGATGTCCCGCAACGCCCTGGCCGCGTGGCGGT
Source organism: uncultured Phycisphaeraceae bacterium (assembly GCA_964399525.1). GTDB lineage: Bacteria > Planctomycetota > Phycisphaerae > Phycisphaerales > UBA1924 > UBA6054. The sequence continues at coordinate 2,419 of CAYNRF010000169.1, forward strand.
CCGCCCACGTCGGCTACATCTTCCAGCTCTACAACCTTGTCCCGGTTCTGACGGCCTACGAGAACGTCGAACTGCCCCTGCTCATCCACCCGCTCGGCCGCCGGGAACGCCACCAGCGCGTCGCCGAGGCGCTGGACCTCGTCGGCATCAGCGACCGCCACGACCACTTCCCCCGCCAGCTCTCCGGCGGCCAGGAGCAGCGCGTCGCCATCGCCCGGGCCATCGTGACCCGCCCCACCATCGTCGTCGCCGACGAACCGACCGGCGACCTGGACAAGTCCAGCGCCCACGCCATCATGCGGCTGATGCAGGATATCAACACACGCCGCAACACCACCGTCATCATGGTCACCCACGACCCCGCCACCACCCACTACGCCCGGCGCACCCTGCATCTCGAGAAGGGCCGGCTCGTCAAGGATCAGCCGATGCCCGACCGACCCGCGGCCGAGACCCAGCCCAGCACGGAGCCCGTCGCATGAACCCCATCACCCGCTTTCCACCCTACATCGTCAAGCAGGTGACCCGCCACCGCGTCCGCACCGCGCTGACGCTGCTCGGCGTGGCGATCGCCATGTTCCTCTTCACCGCCGTCCAGGCCATGCAGACCGGCGTGACCAAAGCCACCCAGGCCAGCGCCAACGACACCACCCTCGTCGTCTACCGCAAGGACCGTTTCTGCCCGGCCACCAGCACGCTGCCGCAGGACTACCAGCGCCGCATCGAGTCCATCGAGGGCGTCGTCTCCGCCACGCCCATCAAGGTCGTCGTCTCCAACTGCCGCACCAGCCTCGACGTCGTCACCTTCCGCGGCGTGCCGAAGGATGCCTTCCTCGCCGAGCGCTCCGACGAGTTCGAGATCATCGCCGGCTCCGCCGAGGACTGGAAACGACGCACCGACGCCGCCCTCGTCGGCGAGACCCTCGCCCTCCGCCGCAACCTGCAACCCGGAAAGACCTTCGACGCCGCCGGAATCACCGCCTACGTGGCCGGCGTCCTCCGCTCCGACGACCCGCAGGACCAGAATGTGGCCTACACGGCCCTCGAGTTCGTCCAGCTCGCCGGGCGCGACCAGCTGGGCATCGTCACCCAGTTCAACGTCAAGGTCGCCGAGTCCACCCTGCTCGACCCGGTCTCCGAAGCCATCGACGCCATGTTCCTCAACGCCTCCGACCCCACCACCACCATGACCGAGAAGGCCTTTATCGGGCGGATCGCCGGCGACATCCTGGAACTCGTCGCCTTCGCCCGCTGGCTCGGCATCGGCTGCCTGATCGCCGTCCTCGCCCTGATCGCCAACGCCATCGTCCTCAGCGTCCAGAGCCGCATCGCCGAGCACGCCGTCCTGCAGACCCTTGGCTTCCGCGGCTGGATGATCGGCGTGCTCATCGTCGGCGAGGGGGTGCTCGTCGCGCTGGCGGGCGGACTCCTCGGCGCGGCGGCCGCCCTGCTCGTGGCCCGGGTCGGCAACTTCGCCCTCTCCGTCGAGGGCCAGACCATCCCCATCGTCGCCTCGCCGGCCCTGCTGGCCGCGGGTCTGGCCATCTGCGCCGCCCTGGGCCTGGTCGCCGGCCTCGCCCCCGCGTGGCAGGCCTCCCGCCGTCAGATCGCCCAGTGCTTCCGGGCCGTGTGAGAACCACCATGCCGAGCCTCTTCAGAGTCCGTCAACTCCCCCTCGACTACGCCCTGCGCAACCTCGCCCGCAGCCGCACGCGCCTCGCCGCCACCCTGCTCGGCGCGGCTCTGGTCGTGCTGCTGGTCCTCGCCGCCTCCGGCTTTGTCCGCGGCATGCAACTGACTCTTTCCAACCACGAATCGCTGCACGACAACATCATCCTCCTCGGCGCCGGCAGCGAGGAGGCCATCGAGCGCTCCCAGATCGATGCCGGCGTGGCCGGGCAGGCCGCCGCCAGCATCCCCGGCCTGCGCACCGAGCACGGCGTCATCTTCGCCTCGCCCGAGATCCACGCCGCCCTGCCCATCCGCGCCGAAGAAGGCGCCGAGGAACGCCAGGCGGTCATGCGGGGCGTGCGTCCGATCGCCCTGCTCGTCCACCCCGAGGTCGAGATCACCCACGGGCGCGCGCCGCGGGCCGGCGCCGACGAGATCATGCTCGGCGCCCGCGCGGGCGCCCGCCTCGGTCTGCCCGCCGAACGTCTGGCCGTCGGGCAGACCCTCTGGTTCGACAACCGCCCCTGGACCATCTCCGGCCGCTTCACCGCGCCCAACACGGTGATGGACGCCGAGGTCTGGATCCCCCTGACCGACCTGCAGATCGCCACCAAGCGCGAGAACACCCTGTCCTGCGTCATCCTCACACCCGACACCGCCACCTTCGCCGACGCCGACCTGTTCGCCAAATCCCGCCTCGATCTCGAGATCGCCGCCATCCCCGAGGCCGCCTACTACGCGTCCATCGGGGCGTTCTTCCGGCCCATCCGCATCATGATCCTCGTCACGGCCGCGCTCGTGGCCACCGGCGGTGTGCTGGGCGGGCTGAACACCATGTACGCCTCCTTTGCCTCCCGCGTCCGTGAGGTCGGCATGCTCCAGTCCCTGGGCTACACCCGCCGCGCCGTCGTCGCCAGCCTGACGGAGGAATCGCTGTTCGTCGCCGCCTGCGGCGCGCTCATCGCCTGCGCCCTCGCCCTGCTCGTCCTCGACGGCCTGGCCGTCCGTTTTTCGATGGGCGCTTTCGCCCTGACCATCGACCCGCCCGTCCTGCTCGTCGGCCTCTCCGCCGGGCTGGCCGTCGGCGTCGTCGGCGCAATCCCGCCGGCCGTCCGCTGCCTGCGTCTGCCCATCGCGGCCGCCCTCCGTTCACACTGATCAACCACCGGAACCCAAGGAGACCATCATGAACCGATTCGCGTTGCTCGCCCTCGTCGGCCTCGCCCCCCTGACCCTGACCGCGTGCGAGAAGCCCGCCCCCTCGGCCAGCGCCACGACCGGCATCGACCCCGAGCCCATCGCCTGGCTCCTGACCGACGCCCCCGCCGATCCCGTCACGGTCGCGGACATCAAGCCCACCGCCGCCGAGGGCGACGCCGTCGTCCTCCGCGCCCGCATCGGCGGCCGCAAAGACCCGATCACGCCCGGCGCGGGCGTGTTCGTGGTCATGGATCCGACCGTGCCCAGCTGCGATCAGATCCCGGGCGATTCGTGCCCCACGCCGTGGGACTACTGCTGCGAGCCGCGCGACAGCCTGATCGCCAACTCGGCCACCGTCCAGCTCGTGGACGCCGAGGGCCGCCCGATCGCGGCCGATCTGGCCGCGGCCGGACTCGGACCCCTCGACGAGATCGTGATCGTGGGCACCGTGGCGGAGCGCGCCTCCCCCCAGGCGCTGATGATCCGGGCGACGGGCGTGCACAAGGTCGGAGGGTGACCCGTTGAGGGGAGACACCGGACCCACCCCACCAGCTCGGGTCGGCCCCGGCCTGCTCGGGCTCGATCGACGTGGCCCGGGGAAGCAGGTCGGATAACACCGTTCCCCCTGACATGACCGAACCGGCCCCAAGCCGGGGACGGGCCGGGCCGATCTGCTTGGATAGCATCACCCAACTCGGGCGGGGATGTTCAGCCAAGGCAGTCGGAACGGAGACACGGAGTGTCCGCACACTCGGTGCCAGATCATCAGCATCCGGGACGCGTGTCGGCGGGGGCGAAGTCCGCCACGGTGTGGTCCGCGTTCCTGGCCGTCTGCGATGCGTACCCGGATTCCGTGGCGGTGCAGGCCGCCGACGGCGTGAGAACCTACGCCCGGCTGTTGGCCGGGGCCGACGCCGTCGCGGGCCATCTCGCGGAGGGAGGGATCGGCCCCGGCGACCGCGTCGCCTTGCTGTGCCACCGGGCCGGCGACGTGCCGGCGGCCATGCTCGGCATCCTGTCGCTTGGCGCCGTCTTTGTTCCGATCGAGATCGACGCGCCCGCCGCACGGCGAGCGCGGGTGCTGGAACTGGCCGACTGCCGAGCGGTGATCTCCAATCTGCCCGACGAGGATCGCCCGGCAGGGGCCATCGATCTGTGCCGGATCGCCACGCCCATCGGGGCAGGCCGGTCCACGCCACGATACGAGGCGGCCCCCGAGGATGCCGCCAGTGTGATGTTCACCTCGGGTTCGACCGGCCAGCCCAAGGGCGTGCTGATCCCGCACCGGGCCATCGTCCGCCTGGCCCGATCCGGCCTGCTCGATCTGGGGCCGGGCTGCCGGTTCCTGCACGCCTCGTCGCTCGCGTTCGACGCTTCCACGCTCGAGCTGTGGGGCCCGCTGCTCAACGGCGGCACCGTCGTGACGATGGAAGACAAGCCGGACCTGAAGCTTTTGGACCGGCTCATCCGCGAGCAGAGGGTGACGGCCGCCTGGCTGACGGCCGCGCTGTTCCATCTGTGCGCCGACACCCATCCGGCGATGTTTGCTCCCCTGGAAGTGCTGCTGACCGGCGGCGACGTGGTGTCGCCCCGGCACGCCGCCACGGTGCTGGCCGCCAACCCCCGGCTGCGGCTGATCAACGGCTACGGACCCACCGAAAACACCACGTTCACCACCACGTACGACATCCACGACCCGGATCCGGCCAAGCCGCTGCCGATCGGCAGGCCGATCCACGGGACCGCGATCGCCATCGTCAACGAGCATCTCGAACCCGTCGAGCCGGGGCAGGCGGGTGAGCTGGTCGCCACCGGGGCCGGCTTGGCGTTGGGATACCTCAACGATCCTGTGCTCAGCGCCGCACGCTTCGTGACCCTGCCCTTTTCCGGAGAGCGCGCCTATCGGACAGGCGATCTGGCGCGGAAGAACGAGCATGGTCTGATCGAGTTCCTCGGACGCGCCGACGATCAGGTGAAGATCAATGGATTCCGGGTTGAGCCGGCGGAAATCGAGGCGGCCATCCGACGGATCCCGGGCGTGCTGGACGCGGCCGTGGTCCCTTGGTCGAACGGA
>CAYNRF010000170.1:0-7337 GCA_964399525.1 uncultured Phycisphaeraceae bacterium
GGGGGGGGTCGGCATGGGGGGAGTTTAGGGAGAGACGGAGCGGCAAATAGCCCCGACCGCGAGGGAGGGGATGCGTCGGGGGTGGGCGCTTTGGAGAAGAGAAGAGTACGCAGAGGCCGCAAAGATCACGCAGAGGACGCGGAGGAAGGTATGCGGTTTCGCAAGGTCTTGAGTGTTCGCGATCGCTTGAGACTCCGGAGAGGCCTAGGCGGTACTGTCAGATATACTGAGTCCATGCGAACCATTCTGTTATTATTTAGTGTTTTTCTCTTACTCGGATTTCTGGTTGTTTTTTTCTCGGGAAGATTTCTGCGTATTCCGAGCGTTGCCACGTATGTGGTTGAGCTGGAAACTCCCGGTGGCCCGCTCCCGTTCGAGATGCGGATTTACCGGCATGCGCCTGAGGACTTTCTTGTACGGATCTACAACGGCGACGCAACATCTCTCTCCACCCGCGACGGTGATCTTGAGTTTGAGCGGATTGGAAATGCAGACGTCTTCCGATTCGAGCAGTTTGATTCTGTTCTTCGCCTCCGCGGGCAGCCTGACGGGAGCCTGAAAGGATCATGGATCAAGCAGCGACCTTCCGGTCAGGCTGAGATGTCGGTAGCCGCATTTCACCGTCGGGATGATCGGTTTGTTCCAGTTCCGGAGGCCGGGCCGCCTGCGGATTTTTCGGGCCGATGGGCCGTCGATTTCGCAGCATCCGATGACATTTCTGTTGGCGTTTTCAGCGTCGACGCCGACCACATCGCCACCGGCACCTTCCTGACCCCCACCGGCGACTACCGCTACCTCGCCGGGCGCGTCGACGGCGACCTCATGCGCCTCTCCACCTTCGACGGCGCCCACGCCTTCCTCTTCCACGCCCGCATGCAGCCCGACGGCTCCATCGCCGGCGACTTCTGGTCCGGCAACTGGCATCACGAGACGTGGACGGCCGTACGGGATGACGACGCACAACTGCCCGACGCGTTCACGCAGACCGCGGCGACCGGGGTCGCGGTCGAGCAACTGGCGTTCCGGGATCTGGACGGCAGGCCGACTCGGGTGGCGGATCTGCTCGACGCCGGGGGGGCGCCGGCGCGGGTGCTGTATCTCTTCGGCTCGTGGTGCCCGAACTGCGCGGACGCGGGGGCGGAGATGAGGCGGCTCAAGGAAAAGTATGGCGAGCAACTCACCGTCGTGGGGCTGGCGTTCGAGCAGACCCAGGACTTTGAACGCTCGGCGCGGCAGGTGCGTTTGTACGCCGAGCGGCACGGGGCGGACTGGCCGGTGCTGATCGCGGGGCTGGCCGACAAGTCGAAGGCCTCGGCCGAGCTGCCGGTGCTGGACCGGGTGCGGGCGTATCCGACGACGATCTTTCTGAACGCCCGGAACGAGATCGTGGCGGTGCACACGGGGTTCAACGGGCCGGCGACGGGGGAGGAGCATCGGCGGCAGCAGCGGGAGTTTGAGGGGTTGATTGATCGATTAATTGCGGAGCCGTGATGCCTCGTTGCGAAGGGGAGATTGGACGGCCTCTGTGCTCCTCGGCCGCTCCCTTGCAGTCGCGGCTTGTATTCAGCGGCGGGGGTTGCGGGGGCTGGGGCGGTCGGCATCGGGCTTGGCCGGGCCGAAGGGGGTGCGTTGGATTTTGGCGGTGACCGGGGGCGCGGGGACAGGGGCGATGGGAGCGGCGGGCGCCGGGTCGGGGGACTCGTTGGTGGCCGGGGGATGGGCGTCGGCGGTGGGATGGGTGATTTTGGCGAAGAGCAGGCGGCCGGCGGCGGTCTGGGTGCTGCTGGTCAGGGTGACCTCGACCGTGCGTCCGATGTGGGGGGCGCCGTCCTCGGCCACGATCATGGTGCCGTCGTCGAGGAAGCCCACGGCCTGGGCGTCGTGCTCGCCCTTGCGGAGCAGTTCGACCATCAGGGTCTGGCCGGGCAGGACGGTGGGCTTGAGGGCGTTGGCCAGTTCGTGCAGGTTGATGACGCTGACGTTCTGGATGGCGGCCACGCGGGCCAGGCCGGCGTCGGTGGTGACGAGCGACGCGGGCAGCTGCTGGGCCAGTTCGACGAGCATCTGGTCGACGGCGCGGCGGGTGACGGGGGAGTGGTCGATCGAGATGTCGGCGGCGGGGTTGCGCTGGAGGCGGGCGACGATGTCGAGGCCGCGCCGGCCGCGGGCGCGCTTGGCGCGGTCGACGGAATCGGAGAGGGTCTGCAGCTCCTCGATGACGAAGGCGGGGATGAGCAGGGGCTGCTGGATGAGGCCGGTGTCGAGGATGTCGGCGATGCGGGCGTCGATGAGGGCGGAGGTGTCGAGCAGCAAGGGACGCGGGCCGCGGATGCGCTTGGAGAACTCGACGTAGGGGATCACCAGGCGGAACTCGTCCTGGGTCTGGAGGACGGTGGTGATGCCCAGGTAGGCCAGCGACACGCCCAGCAGCACCTTCATCGAGGGGATGATGGGCGTGGGCTTGAGGTCCCAGGTGGCGACGACGAGGTCGATGACGGCGCCGATGGCCCAGGCGGCGACGAGGCCGGCGATCAGGCCGAAGACGACGCCGGAGATGATCTGGATCTTCTTGACGGGCAGGAAGATGTCGATGGCCAGGAACACCACGGCCAGCACGCCGGCGATGGCCACCGGGATCCACCAGCTGATGGCCAGCTGGATGTCGAACTCGCCGGAGGGGCGGGCGCCGACGCGGATGACGTAGAGCATGGTCAGGAACAGGAGGAGCAGGAAGAAGCCGATGCGGACCAGGCGGAGCACCGGGGCCAGGTCGTTCGCCGGGGCGATTGGGCGCGTGGCCGGGTTGAGCCGGGGCCGGATGGAGGGAAGGCGGGGCATGGGTTCGGGTCCCGGGCGCGGGGGAGGGAAGCGGTCAGGGAATCTGGGGTCTTGGACAGTGTACGGGGGGCGGGGCGGATAAGATCCCGACTCGACCCGCCCGCGTCGGCGGCCGGGCCCGGTGCACGGGTGGCCCGTGAACCTGGTCAGGGCTTGACCGCAGCAGCCATAAGCGGCCGTCATCCGGTGCCGCCGGTGTCCTGGCCGCCGACCCGGGTGGGTCAACGATCATCCATCGATGAACTCGGGCGTGCGGATCACCGACCGGGCGGTCTCGCGCCTGGCGGACACGCCGACGTCACACGACCCGCGGGCGGGCGCACGCCTGCGGGACCGCATCGAGGATCTGGATGGCGTTGAGGGCCGCACCTTTGCGCAGCTGGTCGCCCGCGATGAGCACGCCGAACTCGACCGGCGAGAACTGCCGCAGCCGACCGGCCAGCACACGGTCGCTCCCGGTGGCTCCGAGCGGGGTGGGGAAGCGTTGCAGGGTGCGGTCGTCGAGCAGCGAGACGCCGGGCGCGGCGGCGAGCGCGGCGCGGACCTCGTCCTCCGGCGCCGGGGACTCGAGCGTGACCACCGCGGACTGGGTGTGGGCGCGGAACACCGGGACGCGGACGCAGGTGGGGATGAGTTGCAGGGCCGGGTCGTTCCAGATCCGGCGCGATTCGGCGATCATTTTGGCCTCCTCGGCGTTCAGGCCGGTGAACGGGTCGATGGGCGACTCGTGGCTGAACACGTTGAAGGCGCACGGCTGAGGGAAGACGGATGGACGGACGGGCTGACCGCTCAGCACCGCGGTGGCCTGCGAGCGGAGCTCTTCGATCGCCTCGAGTCCCGCGCCGGACACGGCCTGGTAGGTGCTGACCACGATCTTCCCGATGCCGAACCGCTCGCGGAGCGGGTTCAGCGCGGTGAGCAGAATGATGGTCGAGCAGTTGGGATTGGCGATCAGGCGGGCGTCACCGATTGTCTCGGCGTTGATCTCGGGCACGACCAGCGGCACCGACAGGTGCAGGCGGAAGGCGGAGGAGTTGTCCACCACCAGCGCGCCCGCGGCCACCGCACGCGGGGCGTGGGCGCGGGCGATGTCGGCGGTGGCGCAGAAGAGCGCGGCGTCGCAGGAGGGAAAGTCGTCGGTGAGGGCCTGCACCACGACGGAGGTGTCGGCGTAGGGGATGCGTTCGCCCGCGGAGCGGGCGGAGGCGAGAGGGATGATGCGGTCGGCGGGGTGGCCGCGCTCGGCGAGGATGGACAGGGCCTCGCGCCCGACCGCGCCGGTGACGCCGACGATGGCGATGAGGGGGAAGTCAGACACGGGCCACCCCCGCCTCCCCCACTGACAGGGCTTCGGAAGGCTCTGCCTGCTCGGCCTGCTGGCGGAGCAGGCAGAGGACATCGGCGAGGACGGATTCGCTGGTGGGCCAGCGGCCCGCGCCGCGGCCGCGGACGGGCTGGACGAAGCCGTCGTCCCAAATGACGACGCAGGCGTTGCGCTCGCCGGGGACATCGAAGAGCGGGTCGCCGCGTTCAACGGCCACCAGACGCACGGCGGCCTGCGACGGACGATCGAGATCGATCGAGGCGATCTGGCGGACCACGGCGTCGGCCGAGCCGAGGTCGGCCGCGGCCCGCAGGTTGGCGGGCGTGAAGACATCGCGGGCGACCGCATCGGGCGTGAGCGTGACGCCGAGCGTGCGGGCGATGACGCCCAGTTTGTTGGCGGCGTCGTGGCCGTCGATGTCGCCGGAGGGGTCGGCCTCGGCGTAGCCGCGGCGTTGGGCGTCCTCGATGGCTTCGGAGGCGGCGACTCCCTTGGCGATCTGGGAGAGGACGAAGTTGGTGGTGCCGTTGAGTACGCCGCGGACGGCGCGGACGGTGCGGCCTTCCCGGGAGTTCAACGCTTCGAGCATGGGCACGCCGCCGCCGACGCTGGCGGAACCGGCGAGCGTGACCCCGTTGTCATTGGCCAGGGCGTGGAGTCGCTCCCAGCGGTCGGCGAGCAGGGCCTTGTTGGCGGTGACGACGTGCGCGCCGGAACGCAGGGCGGCCTCGACCGCGTCGCCCGCGATGGCGGTGCCGCCGATGACCTCGATGACCAGGTCCACGCCGGACAACGCGGCGGCGACGGGGTCGGTGGTGATGATCGATGCAGGCGGGTTGATCTCCCGGGCTTTTTCGGGGTCGCGCAGGGCGACGATGGTGACTTCGACGCCGGGCAGGCGGGTGAGATGGTGGTAGACGCCCTGGCCGACCGCGCCGAAGCCGAGCAGGGCCACGCGGAGGGTGGGCTGGGGCTCGGAGAAGGGCACGAAGCGGGTGGGCTGGCCGCTGATCACCGTGGGATTGGTGCCGTTGAGGCCGGTCAGCTCGAACGCCAGGCCCAGCGACTGGGCGAAGCGGACAGCCTTGTGCTGGATCACGCTGGGGTCGAGCTTGAGTTCGTCGGCGTAGTTGGCGACAGCGAAGCGGCGGGGCCGGGGGCCGGGCTTCTTGGGGTCGTGCTCGTAGAGGGCGTCGACATCCTTGACGAGCCGGCAGCGGGCGCCGAGGCGGGCGGCGATGTAGATGGCGGTCAGGTCGGAGCCGCCGCGGCCGAGGACGACGGGCTGGCCGGTGGGGCCGTGGCCGATGAAGCCGGGGACGACGGCGACCCCCGTACGGCGCAGGGCGGCGCGGAGGGTGTCCGTGTTCAGTCCGACGGGCGAGGCGTCGTCGGCGGGGCCGTCGGCCTGCAGGCCGATCGCGCCGGGCATGAGCAGCGTGGCGGGCGTGCCGGCGCGGTCAAGCACAGCGATCAGGGCCGCGGCGGACTCGTACTCACCCAGCGAGACCAGAGCCGCGAGTGTCTCGCGCTCGGCCTCGGGGCAGAGTTCGCCGGCGCGGGCGATCAGGCGGTCGGTGGTGCCCGCGAAGGCGGAGACCACGGCCACGACCTGCCAGCCGTCGCGGCGCCAGCGGTAGATCTCGTGGACGACGGACTCGAGGCTGGATTCGTCGGCGAGCACGGAGCCGCCGAACTTGAGGACGATCACACGCTCGCCAGGCATCGCTCGGCTCCCTTCTGGACGGAGTTGCGCTCGCAGATCTCGGAGGCGGCTGCAAGGGCCTGCTCGAGGTCGGCGATGATGGTGTCGGCGTCTTCCAGGCCGACGGAGAGGCGGACGAGGCCGTCGGTGATGCCGACGGACAGACGCTGGGCCTGCGTCAGATCCGCGTGGGTCATGCTGGCGGGGTGGGTGATGAGGGTCTCGACGGAGCCGACATGCTCGACGAGGCGGCAGTGCCGGAGGTTGGTAACAAACGCCCGGGCGAAGGTGTCTCCCTGCGCAAAGTCGAAGGACAGGACCGCGCCGTGGTGGCCGCGGTGCTGGCCGTTGGCCAGGTCGGACTGCGGGAACGAGTCGAGCCCGGGGTAGTTCACGCCGGTGACTTCTTCACGCTCTGCCAACCAGGTGGCGATGCGGGCGGCGTTCTGGGACTGGGCCCGCAGGCGGATGGGCAGGGTCTTGATGCCCTGCAGGGTCAGCCAGGCGTTGAGCGGGGCGATGATGCCGCCGGTGCACTTGCGGATGAAGCGGACGCGCTCCAGCACGCTGGCGTTGCGGGACACGATCACGCCGCCGAGGGCGGCCGAGTGGCCCTCGATGAACTTGGTGGTGGACGAAACGGTGATGTCCGCGCCGAGTTCGAGGGGCTGCTGGAGGACGGGGGTCAGGAAAGTGTTGTCGACCGCGAGCAACGCCCCGGCGGCTTTGGCGATGCGGGCGATGGCTCGGATGTCGGTCAGTTCCAGCGTGGGGTTGGCGGGGGTTTCGATGAAGATCAGTCTCGTGTTCAGGCGCACGGCGGCGGCGACCTCGGCGGGGTTGGTCGCGTCGACGAAGGTGCAGGACACGCCGAGGGGTTCGAGGATCTTCTCGAACAGGCGGGTGGTGCCGCCGTAGACGGCCCGGCCGCACACGGCGTGGTCGCCCGCCCTGAGCAGGGCGAGGAACAGGGCGGTCTCCGCGCCCAGCCCGGTGCCGAAGCACACACCGGGGGGCGCGTTCTCCAGGCGGCCGAGCGTGGCTTCGAGGGCGTCGACGGTGGGGTTGGACACGCGGGAATAGGCGTGCGGGGCCGTCGACTCGATGCCGTCGCGGCAGTAGGTGGTGGACTGGACCAGCGGGGTGACCAGGGGCGAGCCGTCGCCGGAGCCCTGGCCGGCGTGGGCGCAGAGCAGGTCGATGTCGGAAAAGGCGGTGAGTTGGGAATCGATGATGCGAGCCATGTGCCGTGCACTCCTTCGTGCAAGGCATCAAGATCGCCGAATCAACGCGGGGGACCGCCAACGCGGCTGGTCCTTTGACGGGTCCCGGCCCGGCCCCCAAGGGGTCGATCGGTCCCGCCCGCATCGACCGGACCCCCGACTGGGGGCGGCCTCGGCACCGCGGCTTGAAGCTCGGTTGCCGCCCGGGACTTCCCGGGGCTCTTGATGCAGTCGGGAAGAGTCTTGG
>CAYNRF010000171.1:0-7310 GCA_964399525.1 uncultured Phycisphaeraceae bacterium
CAGGTGGAATGGTAGGAAGCCCCGCCGGTCGGTCAAGGGTGGCGGCCCGCCGGCCCGGGCGGACGGGTGGGTTTGGGGCGACGACCCGAACGGGGGAGGCATGGCGGGCAGGTCGCGGGACAGGGGATGGGAAAAATCCGGATTCTCGATGGTCCCAGAACGGAACGGCCGGGCGGGGGTTCAGGGCGGCCCGCGGCGGGCCGATGGCGGGGGCATGGACAGCGGCACGATCATGCTCGAACGCGGGCTCGGGACCGGCAGGGCGGGAACGTCCGGGCGTCTGGCCGGGGAGCTGGGGTGGCGGATGGACCGGGCGGGACGGATGATCACGGGCGGGGGCGTTGGCGCCGGCGGCCGCGGGGTGCTGACGGAGGTGTGGGCATCGGGGCGGGTCTGCCCGGAGACGGGCATCGGCGTGATCGAGACCATCGGCGGGCGTGCCGCGGTGCTGGGCATCCTGCCGCGGTCCGTGGTGGACACGCTGGCCGGGCGCTTTCCGGGTGTCCGCTGGGCGGTGGCCGACGTCACGCCCGGCATGACGGCCCGCTAGGGGCGTCCGCGGAGCTGATCGTCGACGGCCTCGACGACGGATGCGAGCGTGATGCGGTCGACTCGACAGCGGTCCGGGTGGTCGTTGGCCGACTCGGTCGGCGGCAGCGTGGGATCGGCGACGAGGACGGTCTCGCGCGGCGTGCCGGCGGCGTGGGAGCGGACCGGGATGGTGGTCCAGCGGGGATCGGTGGGGCCGAAGAGGGTGACCAGCGGCGTGCCCATGGCGGCGGCGATGTGGCGTGGGCCGGTGTCGTTGGTCACCATGAGCGCGGCGCGCTGGCAGAGGGATTTGAGGGCGCCGAGGGTGATCCCCAAATGTGGGAGAGAGAAGACCATCCCCTCACCCCCCCCGCTCGCGTTCGGGGCGAACTGAGTGACGATCGCTCCACACAGGTCGGACTCGGCGGGGGAGCCGTTGATGAGCACGGCGAGCCGGTGTGTGGTCGCGAGGCGGGCGGCGAGTTGGGCGTAGCGGTCGGCGGGCCAGCGCTTGGCGGGGTTGTTGCCGCCGGGGTTGAGGATGGCGAAGGGTTGGTCGGTGGCCAGACCGGCGCGGGCGAGCAGATCGTCGGCGGCCTCACGATCGGTATCGGACACGGGCAGGTGCATGAACGCGTCGGGCGGGAGCGCGAGGGGGACACGGATGCAGTCCGTCGGCGAATGGATCGACCAGTCGACGGGCGGTGCGCCCAGCAGATGGGACGCGAGATTCCAGTAGTAGTCGACGGCGGGGGTGAGCTTCCACGATCTGTCGGCGTTTCTCGGCGGCGCGACGGGATCGGTCAGGAGCATCGCGCGGTTGTCGCGGTTGTAGCCGACCCGCCGGGGGATGAAGGCCAGGCGGGTGATCAGCGCGGTCGAGAACGAGTTGGTCAGCAGCAGCGCGGTGTCGTACTGGCGCGGGCGGATCTTCGCGGCGGCCTTCTTGGGCGCCATCATGCCGTGGGGGACGAAGGTGTGGACCTCGTCCAGATCGGTCGAGCCGGCGAGCAGTTGATCGATGCCGGGTCGGCACAATGCCCCGATGAATGCGCCGGGGAGGGATTCACGCAGACGGCGCAGCGTGGGCGTGGCCATGACGGTGTCGCCGACCCAGGAGGGGAGGACGATGAGGAGGCGGAGGATTGGGGAGGGCGGGGGCATGGGGGAGGGGGGCAAGCGACGGAGCGACGGAGGGAGGAAGGCACGGAGGCACGGAGGCACAGAGGAATGGGGGTAGGAAGATAGAAAGAGAAGAACCGGCTTCCTTCGTGCGCGGCTCCAAGGAGAGTGGGGTTTACTCGGGCCAGAGGGGGGTGCCCTGGGCCTGGGTGTGCCAGTGGTTGGTGTGGCGGCGGAGGTCGTTCATGAAGGCCATGGCGGCCAGGCGATGGGTGGCGATGGTGGCGGTGACGGAGTCGTCGGTGAGGGTCAGGTCGAGGAGCTGGAGGCCGGAGCGTTCGGCCAGGCCGCGGGCGGCGGCGGCGACGGTGGCGCGGGTGCGGGGGGTGCGCAGGGGGTGGCGGTGTTCGTCGAGACTGCGGAGCGTGACGATCTCCGCGTGGACGGGGCGCCGGGGTGCGATGGCCGCGAGGATGGTGTCGACGGCGGCGGGCAGGTCGGGTGTGGATGCGGTGTCGCCGACGCGGATGGTGCGGGCGGGGTCGATGCCGGCGCTGACGGCGGCGTCGAGGTCGCGTTGTTTGTCGCCGACCATCCAGGAATGCGCCAGATCGAGGTGGAGTTCCCGCGCGGCGGCGAGGACCATGCCGGGGCCGGGCTTGCGCCAGGGGTGGTCATCGGCGAAGCGGGTGTTGGTGCCGCTGGGATGGTGGGGCGCGCTGTAGCAGGCGTCGATGAGGGTGTGGGCGATGGGGTGGGGGGCTCGGTCGGCTGGATTCAGCGGGAGCTGGGCGCGGAGGGCGTCGTGGCAGGCGTCGATGTCGGTCAGGTGGCCGTGGGACCGGGCGATGCCGCCCTGGTTGGTGATGATCACGATGACGAAGCCGGCCTGGCGGAGCTTCTCGAGCGCGGGCGCGACCCCGGGCATGGCGTGGACGTGCTCGGGGTCGAGCAGGTCGCCGGGCGTGGCATCCCCCCAGGCGTGGTCGGGCAGGTCGGCGTTGCGGCAGAGTGTGTCGTCGCGGTCCAGGAAGACGGCGGGGCGGGGTGGGCGGGCTGGGGGCATGGACAAGGGTAGGGTCGCGGACGCGGGCCGCTGTCCGCGTCAGCCCTGCGGGGACGTGTCGGTGGTCGGCGGCGCGGCCGGTGCGGCGGGCGGCTGGACGGGCGGCGTTGCGGCGGGCAGCACCGTGATGTCGTGCGTGTGGTTCTCGCTGGTCATGTCGAGGTAGGTGTGCAGGTCGAGCGTGAGCGGCCCGGGCTGGTCCGCGCGGACGGTGAAGGTGACCGTGGCGGCGCCCGACGCGGGGATGCGGGTCTCGTACCCGTGCTCGCGCAGGTCCTCGGAGATGTCGGTGAACGTGGGCTCGGGCGTGACGGAGAGCACGGTCAGCCGCTGGATCATGGGCCCGTGCCAGTCCACGAAGTCGAGGGTGCGGGCGCGGCCGCCGGTCTCGTTGATCGTGACGGTGATGTCGAAGGGCGTGCCGGCGATGATCGTGTCGGGCGTGGCGATGGTGACGGTGGCGTCGAACGGCTCGAGGCTGAAGTCCATCTCGTCGAACGCGTCGCGGAACAGCGTGTTGGCGGCGCCGGCGAACTAGCCGGCGCCCAGCCCGCCGAAGCAGCCCGCGCCGAAGAGGACGGCGCCGACGATCATCGGGGCGACCCAGCCCGGTCCGGAGCGCGGGGGTGGGTGCGAACCGTCGAGCCAGTTGTGGGCGGGCGGTGGGATCTGGGACATCGCGGTTTCCTCGATGGGGATCGGTAGATTCGGGAGCGTAGGGATCCGGGTCGCGCGGAGATCGACGGGCCACCCCAAGCGATGCGGTGGGGATTCGGAGTTGGAGGGCTGGGGGTTGGGGAGGGGGCGGGGGGTCGAGGGGTCGGGGGGGCGGGGGGGCGGGGGGGTCCGGGCGGCCCGGCACGTCGTGCATGGGAGACTGTGATGGTTTTCGGTCAGATACTGCAACGCATCTGAACAGAAGTGGGTAACGGAGTGCGTGACGCACAGGGAACACACGGGATGGAAGGGGTCGCTCGGCGGCCTGGGCCGGTTGGTGCCGGTGGGGCCGGGCGAGTGGCGCGCGGTGGCGCTGGCGTTTGCGTACTTCTTCCTCGTGCTGTTCGGCTATGCGCTGTTGCGGCCGGTGCGCGAGGCGATGGGCGTGCAGCGTTCGATGAACGATCTGCGGTCGTTGTTTTACGCAACGTGCGTGGTGTCGCTGGTGGTGGCGGTGGGGTTCGGCGGGCTGGTGGCGCGGCTGGACCGGGCGCGGTTCATCGGCGTCGGGCACGTGCTGGTGGCGTTGTGCCTGGGCGGGTTCGTCGCGGCGCGATGGACGGTCGATGAGGCGCACCGGGTGCGGGTGGGGTATGCGTTCTATGTATGGCTGAGCGTGGTGAATCTGTTTCTGACCAGCGTGTTCTGGGCCTTCATGGCGGACATCTGGCGGCTCGAGCAGGGCAAGCGGGTGTTCCCGGTGATCGCGGTGGGGGGCACGCTGGGCGCGCTGCTGGGCTCATCGTTCGTGTGGTGGCTGGCGGAGCGGATCGGGGTGGACCGGCAGATGGCGCTGGCGGCGGTGTGTTTTCTGCTCACGTTGCCGTTGGTCGGCATGCTGGATCGCGGCGATCGTGCGGGGCGGGCCTCGGAGGCGGGCATGGGCGGGCGGGTGGAGGTGGGGGTGGGGGTGAGGGTGGGGGTGGGGCAAGGTCGGATCGGCGGGGCGTGGTGGTCGGGGCTGGCGCTGCTGGCGCGGTCGCCGTACCTGCTGGGGGCGGGGCTGTACGTGGTGTGCATGACGATCAGTTCGACGCTGCTGTATTTCACGCGGTCGGAGCTGGTGGCCAACGCGTCGGAGGAGCTGGGTCGGCGGGTGGCGATGTTCGCGCAGATGGACGCCTGGACGCAGGGAGCGACGCTGTTCGTGCAGCTGTTCGTTACGGGACGGATGATGCGGCATCTGGGGGTCGGTGTGACGCTGGCGGTGCTGCCGCTGGTGACGGTCACCGGGTTCGCGGCGCTGGCGTGGGTGGAGCGGCTGCCCGGGGTGGAGGGGTGGCAGGTGTTTGGCGCAGTGACGGCGTTCAGCGCCGCGCACAGCGCGACGCGGTTCGCGGTGGCGCGGCCTTCGCGGGAGACGCTGTTCAGCGTGGTCGACGACGAGGAGAAGTACAAGGCCAAGCCGGTGATCGACCTGTTCCTGTACCGCGGCGGCGACGTGCTGGGGGCGTGGGCGACGGGGCTGGTGGTGGGGTTGTGGGGGATGCTGATGCTGGCGCTGCCGCTGGCGGCGGTGTGGGGCGGGTTGTGCGCAGGGTTGGCGGCGGCGCAGCGGCGCCGGGCCGGGGGGAAGATCGAACACACACAGGTTGGGGCCGCCACGGCCCCGGAAGGAGCGGTCGGATGAGACGGCGTGATTTCATGGTGCGGGCGGGCGGGATGGCGGCGGGCGCGGCCCTGGTCCCCTCGGCACTGGCGGGCGTGCTGGGGCGTGAGCGGCAGGAGGGGAAGAAGTTGAAGATCCTGATTCTTGGCGGGACGGGGCAGCTGGGACCGTTCATCGTCGAGCGGGCGGTGGCCAACGGGCACACGATGACGCTGTTCAACCGCGGCAGGAGCGGGCCGGATCTGTTCCCGGATCTGGAGCACATCGAGGGCGACCGGTACACCGATCTGTCCGGCCTGGAGAAGGCGGTGGCGGACGGCCGGACGTGGGACGCGGTCATCGACACGTTCACCTACGTGCCAAAGACGGTGACAGACGCCATGGACGTGCTGCTGCCGGCCATGGGGCAGTTCGTGGTGATCTCGACCACCTCGGTGTACGCGTCGAGCAACGAGGCGGGGGCGGACGAGGACGCACCGCTGGCGCAGGTGACCGACGACGTGGCGGCGGGGATCGCCACGCACCGCGAGGTGGGGATGCACTACGGCGCGATGAAGGCGCGGGTGGAGAAGGCGGCGCAGGAGCGTTTCCCCGGGAAGGTGACGGTGATCCGGCCGGGACTGATCGTGGGGGCGCGGGACACCACGGGGCGGTACTCGTACTGGCCCATCCGCGGTGCCGAGGACGGGCGGATGATCGGTCCGGGCACGGGGGATGATTTCATCCAGATCGTGGACGTGCGGGACCTGGGGGACTTTGTGATCCGCTGCGTGGAGCAGAGGCATTTCGATGTGTTCCACGCGGTGAACCCGGGCGGGACGCGGACGATCCGCGATGTGGTGGAATCGGCGTGCCGCGTCGGAGACGCTGGGACACAGGCAGCGTGGATCCCGGCCGAGTTCCTGGCGGCCAACGGCGTGCAGGCGTGGCAGCACATGCCGGCGTGGGTGCCCAACGACGCGCCGGGCTACGCGGGCTTCGGCAAAATGAACACGGACCGGGCCGTCAAGGCCGGGCTGACGACGCGGGACCTGGACGACGTGCACCGTTCGACGCTCGCGTACGTCCGCGGGCGGGCGGAAGAGCTGCGGGATGAGCGCGGCGACGAGTTCGTGGAGGGGTGGAAGAAGCAGATCCGCGGCGGGCTGGCGGCGGAGAAGGAGGCGGAGGTGTTGGCCGCGTGGGACGCTCGGGAGGGATGAATCGGATGTTTGATTGAAGAGGGAGAGAGAGGATCATCGACCTTTGGTCGATCGGGTGGCAGGATGCCCCCCTTCTCTTTTGGAGCGGGAGGGATGCAACAAGGCAACCGGTCGTCCCGCGGTGCGGGGATGGGGGTGTCGGGGGTGGATCACGGGCGCAGGTCGCAGGGTTTGGCGGGTGGACGAGAAACGGGCCGGCGTGGCGCCGGCCCGTGCGGGGTTTCGCGTGGGTTTGGTGTGGGTTTCAGGCGCGGCGGCGGTATGCGGCGAGGCCCGCGAGGGCGAGCAGGGCCGGCGCGGCGGGGGTGGGGACGGTGATGGTGGTCTGATCGAAGAAGACGTCCTCGGGGAAGGTCTGGTCCTGGGTGTAGAAGGTGATGGCCTCGATGCCGACGAGGATGGGCTGGATGCCGAAGTAGGTCTGGCCGCCGTTGCCGGTGGCGTTGATCTGTCCGGAGAGGAAGCTCTGGCCGTTGGTGAGGAAGACCTCGGCGCGGAGGAAGCCGAGGTCGATGTCGGAAATGTAGGTTCCGAAGCCGGAGATCGCGGTGTCGAAAGTGAAGGTGACGCCGACGATCTGCGCGCCGCCGTAGTTGGCGCGGAGGTGGGTGGCGCCGGCGACCGGCAAGGCACCGGTGGCGGCGTTGGCCTCGTCGGTGATGCCGAAGGTGAATGGGCCGTCGAAGGACACGTTGAAGAGATTGAGGTTGACGGTGCGGGGGCCGTCGGCGAGGTCGGGGGCGTAGGACTCGTAGCCTTCGGTGACATAGGGGTCGATCAGGTCGTTGAGGAAGGTGGCCTCGTCGGAATAGACGGGGATACCGGCGTTGGCGGCGGTTGCGGCGGCGGCGAGCAGGACGGGTGCGAGCTTCATGGGCGGGTCTTTCTCGAACTGGTCTTGTTGCAGGTTGGCGACCCCCGGAACGAAGGGTTGGCCTGGAATCAACGCGATGGAAACGGACGATTGACGCCATGATCTTGATGGTTTTTTGTGCAGCGGGCTCTGGGCCGGCCGGGGGCTGCCGGAACGGCGTTCCGCGGGTCGGGCGGTGTTGGGGTATTG
>CAYNRF010000172.1:0-2608 GCA_964399525.1 uncultured Phycisphaeraceae bacterium
GGCGGTGGCCGCGGCGGCTACGGCGGCGGCGGTGGTGGTTACGGCGGTGGTGGCGGCGGCGGCGGTCGCGGCGGCTACGGCGGTGGTGGCGGCGGCGGTGGTCGCGGCGGCTACGGCGGTGGCGGCGGCGGACGCGGCGGTGACCGAGACCGCGGCGGCTACGGCGACCGCTATTGATCCTCGGGCGTCGGGCCCGGCCCGACGCTGACCCATTCCGATGTTTGGCAAAGGCCCCCGTCCGCGGACGGGGGCTTTTTCGTCGCCCCGCCGACGCAGGGGCGAAAACCGCGCTGTCCTCGCCACTTTTTTGTGATTCCAGGCCACATCGGCGACGGGACCGCAATGCCAACGTCATCGAGCCCAATGAGCCGGAGACGGAAGCGTGGCCGCGGGATGCTCAAACCCGCGCGTCCGAGAACTCGTGCAGGAAGCCGAAGTGACGAAGCGTGATGACAGGTTGAAGCGGCGGGCCCGGCGGGGTCGAAAAACCGGCTGGATGACGATGCCGCGTTTCCATCCCGTGTCCGATGTGCTCGGCGAGCCCGGCGGTGCCCTGGCCACCGCGGACGAGACGGCGTTCCCGCCCAGCGACGCGCTGGGATCGCTCAACGAGTTCCTGCGCCAGCACGACACGAACGCGCGGTCCGGCGGGGTCGTGTGCCCGTGCTGCCGCGGAACCACCCGCCGGGTGGTCCGGGCCCGACCCGGCAACGCCGCCCGGTGGATCGCCGTCTGCGCGATGTGCGCGGGGCGGATGCTGGCGGGTCACCCGGGCACGGTGGTCGGCGGGCGGGTCCGGCCGCGGCTGCGCCGGGCGGGGTGACCGCGGCGCCATCACGGCGGTCGGCGTCATCCTGGGGCCGTGTTTCAAGCTGGTTCTGGCTCAGTCCGGCCCGTCATCATGGGCGGCGGGGAGTGCCCGTTCGTCGGAGCTCGCGGCCGCTCCCTTGCAGTCGCGGCTTGTCAGGACGGGCGTTTTGGCACATCAAAGGGCATTTGCTACTCGACCGGTTCGGCGACCAGGGCCAGCGTGCGGATGGCGCGGGCGATGCGGTCGGCGGCTTCGTCGTCGGCGCGGGCGCCGAAGCCGACTTCCATGCGGGCCGAGCCGAGCAGGTCGGTGAAGCCGGGCGTGGCGCGGCTCAGGCGGGTCGGGGCGTTGCGCAGCGTGCCGGAGGCATGGCCCTTGCGCAGCGAGTTGCCGGGCATGAGGAAGCCCGCCGCGTCGTACACGCCGACCTGCCCGCGCGCGACCACGATCAGCCGTGCGGTGGCGCTCGCCGCGGTGTCCTCGATGGGGGTCCGGCCGGGCTTGGGGTTGAGGAAGATGCGGATGTGCAGCAGCGTGCCGGAGACTTCCGGGCCCAGGTCGCCGGCGCCGATCCGGTCCAGCGTGGCGGGCGAGAGGTCGGTCAGGTACACGTCGGCCGTGTTGCGGTCCTGCACGACGGCCGCACGCTCGGGCAGCCGCAGTTCCAGCCGGGTCGACCGGGCCTCGGAGACCACCTGGCCCGATCCGGGCGCACCCGACCCCGTCAGGCCGATGCCGGCGCAGCCGGTCAGGCCGGGCAGCCAGAGCAGGGCGCACACGGCGAACACCAGGGGCGATACGATCTTCGAATGCAGCATCGGGCCTGAGGGTAGCCGAATGCGGCGTGGCCCGCCGGATCCGGGTTTGGAAGTCGGGCCCGTGAAGTTGGGGGAACCGCGTCAGGCCGCGTGCGGATCGGACGGTCCAGGGGTATGACGATGCAGCGAATCAGACTGGTCTGCGGCGTGCTGATGACGGGCGTGGTCGGCGTGCTGTGCGGGCCCGCGGCCTCGCAGGACACCGGGGCCCGACCCTCGGGCGCCGGGCAGCGCAGCGCGCCTGCGAGTTCGCCCGCGTCCAGCCAGCCGGCATCCCGCCCCGCGACCCAGCCCGCCCGGTCGCCGGGCGGGGGGGTTCGCGCTCCGGGTGGCGGTGTCCGGGCCCCCGGCGGTGGGGTGCGAGCTCCCGGCGGGGGCGTGCGGGCCCCCGGGGGTGGTGTCCGGGCTCCCGGATCCCCCGGTTCCGGCGGACCGATCAACTCGCCACCGGCAAATCCCGGCAACCCGGGGAATCCGGGCAATCCGGGGAGCCCTGGCAATCCTGGCAACCCCGGGGGTGGCGATTGCAACCACGGGCATTCGTGCTCCTGCGTCTGGCTGCCCTGCTGGGGCTGGAATGGCTGGGGCACCTGGGGCTTCGGGTGGACCCGGTTCAATCGTTTCCGCGTCGGCGGCGTGGTGAGCGGCCCGCCGCGTGAGTTCGAGCCCGAGCCCGTGGAGCCGGAGATCGAGCTGACCGCCCACGAGAAGGCGATGGCCTGGATGCAGGCAGGCGATGCCGCCGAGGCCGTCATCTGGTTCGAGGAGCACCTGCGGCAGTACCCCAACGACCTGTTCGGCATGCGGCAGTACGGCCTGGCGCTGATCGACGCCGGCCGCATCGCCGACGGCGTGGCGGTGATCGGGTACGTGTACGACCTGCTTCCGGGGATGGCCAATCAGGCCGAATCCCCCGAACTGTGGGCCGGATCAGCGACCCGGCTCCGCCGCTCGGTCACGAACACGGCCGTCGCATGGC
>CAYNRF010000172.1:2618-7201 GCA_964399525.1 uncultured Phycisphaeraceae bacterium
GCCCAGCGGGCTCCTTCGGGGAACGCCTGGCTGGCGGTGGCGGTGCTGATGCAGGCGGAAGGGCGTGATGACGTGGCCCTGCGGATGATCGAGCGCGCGGCGGACGAGGGCCTGAGCCCCACGGTCGCGGACCGGATGCGACTGCGCCTGACGCGCCGGTGACCCGCCGCCGGATCTGATGATTTCACCCCCTGACGGGCCCGCCCTGCGCCGACCCGGGATCCGACGGGCGAGCCCCGGCCGGGGGAACCCAAATTCCGCTTGCGGCGAGGTTTGCCTTCGGGCGGGGGCGCGTGCTAGTGTTTCGGCCCTGCCCGCATCGTGCGGGCGACATACGAGAACCGTTAGACCACCCGGGATCTGCCCTGTCGGCCGGGGCGGAGAACATCCGCGGGTGGGAGGTGGAGATCGATGGCCAAGAAAGAAGTTACCCACGTTTTCAAGATCATGGCCCCGGGAGGCAAGGCGACGCCTGCGCCCCCGCTGGGTCCGGTGCTGGGCGCCAAGGGCGTCAACCCGGGTCAGTTCATCCAGCAGTTCAACGCGGCCACGGCCAAGCTGAACGGCAAGGTGGTGGGCTGCATCGTGACGGCGTACTCGGACCGCTCGTTCGAGTTCGAGGTCAAGTCGTCGCCGGCTTCGGTGCTGATCAAGGAGGCCGCGGGAGTCGAGAAGGGCTCCGGCACGCCGAACAGCAACAAGGTCGGGAAGATCACGAGCGCGCAGGTGCGCCAGATCGCCGAGGAGAAGAAGGCGGATCTGAGCGCCGGTTCGATCGAGGCAGCGATGCGGATCATCGAGGGCACCGCCCGCTCGATGGGCGTGACGGTGGAGGGCTGACCGATGCCGAAGATGACCAAGCGGACCAAGGAAAACGTCAAGCTGGTGCCCGCCTCGCCGGTCGAGCCCGCGCAGGCGTTCTCGACGCTCAAGAAGTTCAAGGGCCCGAAGTTCGACCAGTCGGTCGAGGTCGTGCTGCACCTGGGCGTTGACGTCAAGCAGGCCGACCAGATGATCCGCGGCTCGGTGTCGCTGCCCAAGGGCATCGGCAAGAGCAAGCGCGTCATCGCGTTCTGCGGCGGCGAGAGCGTGCAGGCGTGCAAGGACGCCGGCGCGATCAAGGCCGGCGGCGAGGACCTGATGGCCGAGATCGAGGGCGGCTGGATGGACTTCGACGTGGCCATCGCCACGCCGGACATGATGCGCGTGATCTCCAAGCTGGGCAAGGTGCTGGGCCCCAAGGGCCTGATGCCCTCGCCCAAGAACGGCACCGTGACCCCGAAGGTGGCCGAGGCGGTCCGCGAGTTCGCGGCCGGCAAGGTCGAGTACCGCACGGACAAGGGCGGCAACATCCACGCCGTGATCGGCAAGATGAGCTTCCCCGAGGGCGACCTGGTGGAGAACTACAACCACTTCGTCGCGACGATCGAGAAGGCGCGTCCCTCCACCGTGAAGGGCGATTACGTCAAGGGCATCACCGTCTCGGGCACCATGACCCCGGGCGTCAAAGTCGCGTTCACCAACGCGCAGGCGGGAGAGTGATCCATGAGCAAGCCCGTCAAGAACCTCATCATCGATGACTACAAGCGCCGCCTGGGCGACACCGAGGACGCGCTGGTGATCGGCCTGCGGGGCGTGTCGAGCAACGACACCAACGCCATCCGCTCCGGCCTGGCCAAGAAGTCCATCCGCGTCACGGTCGTGCGCAACAAGCTCTTCGGCCAGGCGTTCGGCCAGACCAATCTCTCCCCGCTCAGCGAGCTGCTCAGCGGCGCCAACGCGCTGGCCTACGGCGCCGAGAGCGTCGTGGACGTGGCCCGCGAGATCGTCGAGCTGGTCAAGAAGTTCCCCGGCATCGAGCTCAAGGGCGCTGTGCTGGACGGACAGCTCTTCGAGGGCGAGGCCGGCATCGAGGCGCTGAGCAAGTTCCCCACCCGCGACGAGGCGATCGCCAAGGACGTGGCCATCATCCTGGGCCCCGGCGCCAAGCTCATGGCCTCGGTCAAGGGCCCCGGCTCGCAGCTGGCCGGCATCCTCAAGGCCATCGAGGAGAAGCTGGAAAAGGGCGAGGCCATCGCCAGGGTGTGATCCGTCCGGTCCGATCGATCGGGGCTGGCCCGTGGGCCCGCACCGTCTGCAAAGCTACCCGTTCCCGCCCGACTGGCCCGGTTGCCCCCCACGCGCGCGTGGGGGGCGGGTTAAAGAGCCGAATGGTTCGGCCCCTCTCGGGAGGGCGAGTCCGCACGCCACGCGTGCACGTTTGAAGGAAGTGAAGACATGTCCGACACCAAGACGTTCGACGCGAAGATCAGCGAGATGGGCGACAAGCTCGCCGGCCTGACCCTGAAGGAGGCCGTTGATCTGGCTGATTACATGAAGGCCACCTACGGCATCGAGGCCGCCGCCGGCGGCGCCGTGATGATGGCCGGCCCCGCGGCCGGCGCCGCCGCCCCCGCCGCCGAGGAGAAGACGGACTTCGACGTCATCCTCAAGAGCGCCGGCGGCAACAAGATCGGCGTGATCAAGGTCGTCCGCGAGCTGACCGGTCTGGGCCTGAAGGAGGCCAAGGACCTGACCGAGACCGCCAACGCCAAGATCAAGGAAGGCCTGGGCAAGGAAGAGGCCGAGCAGATCGCCGCCAAGCTCAAGGAAGCCGGCGCCGAGGTCGAGCTGGCCTGATCCCGGCCGGAATGCGGGCGGACGGGTCCCCGACAGGGAGCCCGCCCTCTCCGCCAGACACACGCGCCCGGCGGGTCGGACAGGCCCGTCGGGCGGTTTCAGGGCTGGTGGCAGGCCTTGGCGGTCGGATGGTGTACGGTCCGGGGTTGTGCCTCCCCGGGTCGTCAGGGCGAGTGTGGTGAGGCTTGGCGCGGAGCGGAGGCTGACGCGGTGGATCGCCGCCCGGCATCCCGAAAACCGGAAACTGCGTGCGGAACAGGGTTTCCGGGCGTGGGTGGTCCGGCTCTGCGCGCCCGGCTAAACTTTCATATCGGCGGAAGTTCGGGCACAACACAAGTTTGACACATCGCGCCCCCCGGCGGACCAGCGGGGGCGGCGCGGTCGAAACCATCGTGAGGATCCTGATGGCAGGGACGAAAGTGCGCGGTATGCATCGTGATCGCACCATCCGCAGCTTCGCCAAGCGCGGTGATGCTTCCCGGATCCCGGACCTGTGGGAAGTTCAATCGGGCGGATACGACCGGTTTCTTCAGATTGACAAGACGCCGGAGACCAGGGATCCCCGCTTCGGGCTCGAGGCCCTGCTGCGGGAGATCTTCCCGATCGAGTCGTACGACGGCACGATGCACCTCGAGTACGTCTCGTACGACCTCGACGAGCCGCGCTACACGCCCGACGAGTGCCGCGAGCTGCGTCTGACCTACGGCCTGCCGTTCAAGCTGCGCCTGCGCCTCAAGCGCGAGACCCACGGCGACCTGCCCGAGGAGGACATCTACCTCGGCGAGTTCCCGATCCTGATGGGCGGCGGCGAGTTCATCGTCAACGGCGCCGAGCGCGTCATCGTCAGCCAGCTGCACCGCTCGCCGGGCGTGGACTTCTCGATCGTCTCCAGCGAGGGCGACCGACCGCTGCACTCGGCCCGCATCATCCCCGAGCGGGGATCCTGGATCGAGCTGGAGGTGACCAAGAAGGACGTGCTGGCGATGCGGATCGACCAGTCGACCAAGCTGGCCGCCACGACCTTCCTGCGCTGCCTGGACGAGTCCGTCGCGTCCACCGACGCCATCATCGGCCTGTTCTACGAGGTGACCGAGGTCAAGGCCAAGGACGTCCACGCGGACGACTGGGCCGCCGCCTCGATCATCGACACCGAGTCGGGCGAGGAGCTGGTCCACGTCGGCCGGCAGATCGGCGAGGAGGCCGCCGAGGCCATCCGCAACAGCGCCCTCAAGTCGGTGCTGGTCGTCCAGAACCCCTCGGACACGCTGATCCTCAACACGATCGCCGAGGAGAAGCTCGAGCAGTTCGACGAGGTGCCCGGCGTCTCGACCGACCACGACCGCGCGATGCTCAAGGTCTACACCCGCCTGCGTCCGGGCAACCCGCCGCAGGTCGAGAAGGCCAAGCAGCTGTTCATGGAGAAGTTCTTCGACGAGAACCGCTACCGGCTGGGCACCGTCGGGCGCTTCCGCATCAACCGCAAGTTCGACATGGACACGCCCGAGGACCAGATGTTCCTGCTGGGCATGGACTTCCTCAAGGTGGTCCAGTACCTGCTCGACCTGCGGTCCAACCGGCTCGACGCCGACACCGGCCGCCCGGTGGCGCAGGTGGACGATATCGACCACCTGGGCAACCGTCGCCTGCGCACGCTCGACGAGCTGGCGGTCGACGAGCTGCGCAAGGGCTTCCTCAAGCTGCGCCGCACCGTCCAGGAGCGCATGAGCGTCAAGGACCCCGAGGAAGTGGCCAAGATCGCCGATCTGGTCAACTCCAAGAGCGTCTCGAGCGCCATCGACTTCTTCTTCGGCCGGTCCGAGCTGAGCCAGGTGGTCGACCAGACCAACCCGCTCTCCACCCTGGTGCACGAGCGTCGCCTCTCGGCCCTCGGACCGGGCGGTCTG
>CAYNRF010000173.1:0-7154 GCA_964399525.1 uncultured Phycisphaeraceae bacterium
CGGGCGGACGCTGGACCAGGGGTCCGCCGCGGGGTTGTTGCGTGTTGCTGCGGCGTGCCGGGCGTCGGTGTGATGCCCGGCGGTGTGACGCGTGCGCGGGCCTTCGGGGCGGCGCACGCGGCGGCGCGATGAACGGATCAACGACCAGCGGCCGCGAACGCCCGGGCGGTGTCCCGGCGGCGGCGGAGTGATGCACGATGAATCAGGATGGCAAGACCGCGGGGCCGGGCCCCGGGGCGATCGTTGACGGCGTGGCGGGCTCGGCCGAACGGCCTGCGGTGAAGTACGAAACCGGCAAGGGGTGTTTGATCTTCGTGCTGGTCGGGCTGGCGCTGGCCGGCGTGGTCACCGCGCTGATCGTTTTGCTGGGCGACCCGCCCCCGATCGCCGGCTGACCGGCGGCCGGCCGCGGCGGCGCGCTGGGCTGGGGGTCGCTATTCTGCGTCCATGCTGACGGGGATCGCGATCGTGGCCTTTGTGCTGGTGCAGCTGGGCATCGGGCTCTGGGCGAGCCGGCGGGTCAAGGGCGAGGCGGACTACCTGGTGGCCGGGCGCAGGCTGGGCTGGCGGGTGGCGGGGTTTTCGCTGTTCGCGACCTGGTTCGGCGCCGAGAGCGTGATGGGGGCGTCGGCCGCCATCGCGGAGGAGGGGCTGGCCGGCGGTCGGGCCGATCCGATCGGGTATGCGCTGGTGCTGCTGGCGCTGGGGCTGTTTCTGTCGGTGCCGATCCGTCGGACGGAGGCAGTGACGCTGCCGCACATGTTCGCGCTGCGGTACGGCGAACTGGTCGGACGGGTGACGGCGGTGCTGGTGATCCCGACGTCGCTGATCTGGGGCGGGGCGCAGATCCGGGCGCTGGGTCAGATCGTGGCGGTGCAGTCGCCGCTGGGGATCGACACGGCGATCGTGGTGGCGACGGCGTGCGTGGTGGTCTACACGATGCTCGGGGGGCTGCTGGGCGACGTGGTGACCGATGTGGTGCAGGGTTCGATCCTGCTGGTCGGGGTGCTGGCGGTGGCGGTGGGGCTGGTCATCCGGGCGGGGGGCGTGAACGAGGCGCTGGCGTCGATCACGCCCGAGCAGCTGTCGTTCGTGGGCGAAGGCGAGAGCTGGATCACGCGGGTGGACACCTTCGCGGTGCCGCTGATCGGGGCGCTGATCGTGCAGGAGACGATCAGCCGGGTGCTGGGCTGCCGCACGCCGACGGTGGCGCGGAAGGCGGCGTTGCTGGGCGGGGGGATGTATCTGGTGTTCGGGTGCGTGCCGGTGCTGATCGGGCTGCTGGGGGCGCACCTGGGATTGGAGCTGGGGGACAGCGAGGAGTTCGTGCCGCGCGTGGCGGCCGAGGTGCTGCACCCGGTGATGTTCGTGGTGTTCGTGGGTGCGATGATCGCGGTGATCCTATCGAGCGTGGACTCGGCGATGCTGGCGGTGGGGGCGATCGCGGCGCACGATGTGCTGCCGATGGTGCGCAGGCAATCGACCGATCGGGCCCGGCTGGTGGCGGCGCGGGTGGCGGTGGCGTTGGCGGGTGTGGGCGCGGGCGGGATCGCGCTGGCCAGCGATTCGATCTACGACCTGGTGCTGTTCGGCGATTCGCTGGGCACGGCGGGGGTGGCGGTGGTGGGCCTGATGGCGCTGTTCACGCGGTACGGCGGGAAGTGGGCCGCGATCGCCACGCTCTCGGCGGCGTGGGCGGCGTCGCTCGTGTTCGAGTACGGTCTGGAACTGGAGGCGCCGTTCCTGGGCTCGCTGGGCGTGGCGGTGCTGACGTACGCGGTGGTGGGGGCGTTCGAGCGAGCCGGCGGTGACTAGCGCTTGAAGAGCGTGACGACGAGGGCGGCGGTGGCGCCGACGGCGTTGGAGACCAGGTCCCAGCCGGTGTTGACATAGCCGCCGACGCCGTGGTCCTTGACGACGAGGGTCACGAAGAACTCGAGCATCTCGTTGACGGCCCCGAGGCCGACGCCGATCAGGGCGGCGGAGGCGGAGAGTCCGAGCCCGGGGCGGGCGCCGAGGCCGCGGCGGAGACATTCCCATGCGGCGACGGTGGCGGTGAAGAAGCCGTAGGCGTGGACGATCTGGTCGTAGCGGGGCAGGCCGGCGACGGGGCGGAGTGCGTAGAGCACATGGCGGGCGGTCTCGGACTCGGACATGGAGGCCGGGATGGGCACGGTGCCGCCGAGCATGTGGGTGGCGCCCCAGACCGAGAGCATCCAGAGGGTGGCGTTGGTCAGGCGGACGCGGGCGTGCAGGTGCCAGACGAGGGCGATGAAGACGATCATCGAGCCGGCGTAGACGAGGAACTCCTTGTTGCCCTGGCGGAAGGCCATGACCGAGCAGACGATCATGTAGGCGACGGTGAAGAACACCAGGCCAGGGGGAAACAGGCTTCGGCGTCGGAGTTCGGCCATGGGCAGAGCCTACCCGATCCGGGGCGGATCCGCGTGGCGGCCGGGAAGACGCGCGACGCCCGGCGGGTGGCCGGGCGTCGCGGTCGTGTCTTTCTGTGGCCGCGAACGGGGTGCGTGCTTACGGGCAGCCGGCGTTGAACTCGGTCAGGTAGGTCGAGATGTCGAAAAAGTTGAGCACGCCGAAGGGCGGGGCCAGGTCGGCCGGCGAGCAGCCGGGGCCGGCGGCTGGGGTGGGCTGGAACTCGTAGGCCCCCAGGTCGATGTTGAGTTCCCAGGCGGGGATCCCCGTGTTGGGGGTGTTGGGATCGTCGAGGTTGCGGGTGTTGCCGTCGAGGTCGGTCAGCAGCGAGGTGATGAACACGGTGGGTCCGACGGAGGTGCCCAGGGAGTCGCCGGCGTCGATGGCGGGCGAGCCGGCGGTCGGTCGGTAGTCGCCCGCGGCGGCGTCGACGAAGAGGGGGTCGGCGTCGAAGTTGCCGTTGGCGTCGGGGGTGGCGGGGGCCTCGGGGATCAGCGAGAAGCGGGGCACATAGTTGCCGGAGCCGCCGTGGCTGCCGGGGCCGGGGTTGACGACGATGCAGTTGCGGATGTTGGTGCTCGCGTCGCTGCGGGCTCCCTCGAAGGTGTCGTTGTTGGACGAGTCGGTGTTGTTGACAAAGGTGGAGTTGACGGCGCTGAAGAGCTGCTCGTTGTAGACCGCGCCGCCGAAGGCGGAGGCGTCGTTCTCCACGAAGAGGCAGTTGAAGGCCTGGACGGTGTCGCCGTCGGAGATCCAGATCGCCCCGCCGCGGGGGGAGGCGTTGGAGTCGAAGGTGCAGCGGTCGAAGCTGATGGCGCCGTTGAAAGCGGTGACCGCCCCGCCGCGGCCGGTGGCGGAGTTGCCGATAAAGACGGTGTCGCGGACGAGAACCGTGTTGGCTGACACATCGACATTGATGGCGCCGCTGTGGTGGGCGGATGTGTCGCTGGTTCCGGCGGTGTTGTTCTCGAAGCGTGAGTTCTCGATGAGGTGGGGGCCGGGGCCTTTGAGGGTGATGCCGCCGGCGAAGCCGGGCGAGACGTTGTGCCGAACGATCGTGTTGCGCATGGTCAGGGAGCGTCCGGCGTACAGCGCGCCGGTGACATTGGTGGCGGTGTTGTTCTCGATGAGGCAGTCCTCGACGGTGAGGATGCTGGGGGTCTCGGCGCGGATGCCCGCGTCGTTGCCGGCCCGTCCGCCGGTGATGGTCAGGCCGCGGAGGGTGACGGTCGAGCTGTTGATCTCGACGACGCGCCCGATGTTCTGGCCGAAAACGACGACCTCGCCGGGGGTGTCGGATCGGCGGAGCGTGATGTTCTTGGAGTTGACGACGAGGTTCTCGGGGTACAGGCCCGGCTCGATGACGATCTCGTCGCCGTTGGACGCGGCGACGATGGCGGCGGTGATGGTCAGGTGGTCGAACTGGCCCAGGCCGGGGCCGACGGTGATGACGTCGGCCAGGCCGACAGGTGCGAGGGCGGCGATCACGAATGCGGCGGTGAGGCGGTGCATGGTGGTGCTCCTTGGGGGTGTGCGGACGTGGGCGCGTGTGCCCGCGGGTCTCTCCCGGGTACCGGCGATGACGCGGTGGCCCGCGCCCGGCCGTGCGGGGATTTTTTTGGAAGACCCGGTCTGGATCCCCTTGAAACGGGTGTATTTCTTGTGATTTCGCGGGTTCTCTGGTAGGCTGGGGGAGGGAGGTGTCCTGTCGGCGCGATCGATCCCACCCGGGTCTCGGCCCTGCTCACCCGCACGATGGCGGGCGAGGCGGATGCCGAACAGGTGTTGACGGGCGTGATCTACGACGAGCTGCACCGCATCGCCGAGTGGTTGATGGCGCAGGAGCGGCGCGACCACACGCTGCAGGCGACGGCGCTGGTGCACGAGGCGTACATGCGGCTGGCGGGCGGGGAAGGCCCTCGGCCCAGCGAGGCGGAGCGGGACCGGTTCCTCGGTCTGGCGGCCCGGGTGATGCGGAACATCCTGGTGGATCACGCGCGGGGGAAGAACCGGATCAAGCGGGGGGGCGGGCGGGGGGGCGGGGACGCTCGGGTGGCGCTGGGGGCGATGGACCCGCCCGCGCCGGAGGGCACGCCGACGGGGGAGATCCTCGCGCTGCACGAGGCGATGGAGAAGCTCGAGAGGCTGGACCCGCGCAAGGCGCGGCTGGTCGAGCTGCGGTTCTTCGGCGGGCTCGATGAAGCGCAGGCGGCGCGGGTGCTGGGGATCGCGCGGTCGACCGCGGCGGAGGATTGGCGCTTTGCGCGGGCGTGGCTGGCGGTGGAGATGGGGCAGGCGTGACCGGCCGCGCGATCATGCGTGGCCGGGTGATCCCGGCCGCTCCTTGGCAGTCGCGGCTTGTTGGCGCAGGCTCAGCCACGACAGCGTGTGGAAGAAGATGGCGTAGGGCACCAGGAACAGCGGGATCATGCCGGTGGGGTATTGCAGCAGCAGGTTGGGGCGGTCGGCCGGGAAGAGCTGCATGGGGCCGGGCATCGAGGTGTTGCCGAAAAAGAACGCGCCGAGGAAATCCAGCACGCCCAGCGCCAGCACGGCCAGCACGCCCCGGCGGGCGATGTCGGTGCGGTGGCGGTGGGCGAGCAGCACCCAGAGGGCGAGCACACCCACGGCGATGTCGCCCAGGCCGGCGGGGTAGGCGAAGGACCCGGGGATGTGGCCGCGGGCCATCTCGAGCAGGAACAGGCCGCCGATGACGCGCCAGACCTGCAGGCCGACGAGCCATTTCTGGCTGAGCGGCTCGGCAAGGAACCAGCGTCGGAAGACGATCAGCACCGCGCTGGGCACGATCCATGCGACGCCCACGATCGCGCCGCCGGCGGGGCGGAGTCGGGCCGGCACGTTTCCGAGGCACACCCAGGACATGAGCGCGCCGAAAGCGAGGAAGGCGGCGCCGATGATCAGCCCCTTGCGGGCGGACGCGCCGCTGAAGACGTAGGTCGCCAGCGCGTGGAAGGGCGTGACCATCACGGCGCCGGCGATGACGATGACGGTGGCGGGGTGGGCGTTGAACAGGATGAGTTCGTTCATGTCGTGCTCCGGTCGGCGGTGGGGGGTGCTGGTTCGGCCGGCGGCACGATGCGCGCCTCGGTGCCCTCGATGTGCTGCAGGCCCCAGTGGGCGACGGCCCACAGGACCGGTCCGAGGCTGCGCCCCTTGTCGGTCAGGCGGTAGGTGTGATGGCGTTTCGGGCCGTCGGCGTGCTTCTCGACGAGGTCGTGCCGGACGAGCATGCCGAGGCGGTCGGCCAGGATGTTGGTGGCGATGCCCTCGGGCGAGCGCTGGAAGTCGGAGTAACGCGTGCGCCCGGCGAAGAGGTCACGCAGGACGAGCAGCGTCCAGCGGTCGCCGATCAGGTCGAGCGTGCAGGCGATGGGGCAGCAGGATCGGCGGGGCGGGTCGGGCGGGGGCATGGGCGGAGTATGTCCAACATACTTGTAAAAAGCAAGTAAAATGGACCCGGCGTCGATTGCTGCGCTCCAGACCGGGCTTTGGAAGGGTCGGCTTGTCCACAGATTGTGCAGAGTGGGAGAATGGATTTGCTTTGTGGGTCAAAGTGGGCGAGAATCCCACGCATGCCCGGCGGGGACCGCTCCGGTGTGCCGCTCGATTCCACACCCCCATCCCCTACGGCAGGAGGCCACCAGATGACGGACCGGTTGGGGGCTGTCCAAGGCGCCGCACTTCTGTCGGGAGACTCCACGCGTGCTGTTCACGGGCCAGGCCGAGGCGAAGATCGACGAGAAATCGCGTCTGGCGATCCCGGCCAAGTTCCGTTCCAAGGACAGCAGCGGGGAGGCCGGTTCGGGCACGGTGTGGTACTGCGTGCCGTGGGTCAAGACGCAGAGCCTGCGGTTGTATCCGGAGCCTCTCTATACGGCGCTGGCCGAGGCCGGACGCCAGGGCGCCTCGCTGACGCCCGAAGAGGATCGCGCCGAGCTCGAGCTGATTCTGTTCTCGGCGACCGAGCAGGCCGAGCAGGACGGCAGCAACCGCATTCGGCTGGCGTCGTGGCAGGTCGAAGCGCTGGGCTTGCCCGGCGAGGTGATGGTGCTTGGGGCGCGGGACTACCTCGAGGTGCGTTCGCGCGAGGCATGGCAGGCGCAGTTCAAGGACAAGCTGGCGGCGATGGCGTCCCTGGCCGATCGGCTGGGGCGGAAAGCCGCCGGGGCACAGGCGGGGGGGAGCGGTTCGGCATGACGGATCACGAGAGAGATCCGGGCCCAGCGGCCCGGGGAGAAACGGGCGCGGCGGGCCGCAAGGTGCGCAGCGTCTGAGAGATACGGAAACCCGGCTCGCAAAGGCCGGGGGACCATTCGGAGTGATGTGTTTCCTCGATCCGCGCAAGGCCGCGTGGGTCGGGGGCCGGGAGACCGGCGACAACCCGATGGCCAACGGGGGCGGAAGAGCACCGACCCACCACGGACGGCGGGACACGCAGGGACGCGTGACCCATCGGCCCGCTCGACCGAGCGCACCCCGGCATGGCCGCTTTGAACGACCGCCCGACCCACCACCGGGCGGTTGTTCGTTTTTGGGGGAGGGACGGAGGCACGGAGGCACGAAGGCACGAAGGCACGGAGGCACGGAGGCACGGAGAGGGGAGGGGGAGAGGCCGACTGGAAGTCAGCCCCACGGGGGGAGGGGAGGATTTGGGGGGAACCGCACGGGGTTGGGGTGCGAATCGGAGGGGCACTGGGGAC
>CAYNRF010000174.1:0-7090 GCA_964399525.1 uncultured Phycisphaeraceae bacterium
AGACCTTGAGGTGTTGATTGTCGCCCTGATGCTCGCCGCCGGACTGGCCGGGGCTCCCGCGCCGGGCGCCGCGGTGTCCAACACCGTCCCCAACCCGGTGCCCAACCCGGACTGGGATGCCGAGTGGCCGCAGCGCGAGTCGTGGTGCCTGTCGGGGCATGTGCAACTGACCAGCGAGACGGAGTTCGCCAAGGCCGGCGAGTCGTACTTTTCGCCGGATGGCCGGATGATCATCTTCCAGGGCACGCCCCGGCCAAAGGGCGATGCGCCGGAGGATCGGCATTACGGGATGTATGTCGCGCCGGTGATCCGAGACGGCGATGCACTGACCCTCGGTCAGCACACGCTGCTCTCACAGCCGGGCAGCGCCAATACCTGCGGCTGGTTCCACCCCACCGACTTTTCCGAGCGTCACTATCGCGTGCTGTTCGGTTCGACCGTCGTCCCGCCCAACGAGGACGCGGCGTCGGGCTATCAGCGTGGCACTTCGCGGTATACATGGCAGTTCCCCAACGAGATGGAGGTCCTGGCGGGCAACGTGCTGATGGCCGACCGAACGATGCGGATCAAGACGGAACTCAAGGTCGACGGACAGGTGGTCCGCAGGACCGAAACCGGGGAGGAGGATGTGTTCGCACTGGCGGGCGAGTTCGAGCCCCTCTGGACCCGCGACGGCTACGACGCGGAGGCCTCCTGGTCGCCCGACGGACGCCACGTCCTCTACACCCGGCTCAAGCCCGGCTCCGACGACGGCGACCTGTGGATGTACGACACCGTCACCCAGACCCACACCGAGCTGATCGCCGAGCCCGGCTACGACGGCGGGCCGTTCTTCTCGCCCGATGGCACGCGGATCTGCTACCGGTCCGACCGGCGCGGTGACAAGGCCCTGCAGCTCTTCATCAGCGAACTGGCCTTTGACGATTCGGGCAAGATCACGGGCATCGCCCGCGAGATCCCCATCACCGACAACGAGCACGTGAACTGGGCGCCGTTCTTCACGCCCGACGGCTCGATGCTGTTCTACGCCAGCAGCGAGGTCAGCCATTCCAACTACGAGGTCTTCGCGGTGGATATCACGACCGATCGGCCACCGGCGGGACGGGCGACTGTGCGGATCACCGACGCGCGGGGCTTCGACGGGCTGCCGGTGTTCACGCCCGACGGGACCTGGATGATGTGGACCGCCCAGCGCGGCGCGCTCGTCGCCGGGGAGATGCGTCCGAGCAGCCAGCTGTGGGCGGCCCGGGTGGATCTGGAGGCCGTGCGCGCTCGCCTGAACGAAACCCAGCGGGCGATGGACGCCGCGCAGCGGGAGCGCGAACTCGAAGAAGGCTTCCAAGAGTTCATGCCGGGCGGATGAACGCATGATCGAACCGGACGATTTCGGCCTGCCGGGCGTGCGCACCTTCGCGCACGTGGGAGACCCCGCGCCCGTCCCCGATCACTCCGTGTTCTGGAACCACTGGTACGCCGCCGTGACCGGCGAGCTGCCGAGCATCCGCCGGCGGACGATCGAAGATCCCTCCGACCCCACGGCCACGCACGAGTTCGACTCGGCCGGGGGCGTGCGGATCGGGGGGCGGGTGGTCCTGCCGCCGAAGGGCACGCGCATCAGGGCCGGACTGGTCGTCGTCCACGGCACCAGCCCGCGCGCCTGCGTTGTGGAGGACGACCGCTGGAAGCGCGTGGCCGATCGGGGCGTGCTGGTCTTCGCCATCCGTCTGCGCGGGTTTCCCGGATCCCAGCGGGAGACCGGCGACCTGCGGACGCCCGACGCGGTGGGCGCGGGCTGGATCGGTCGCGGGCTGGACGCGCCGACGCACGACGAGTGGATCGTCCCCCACGCCGTGGCGGACGTGTTCCACGCCTGCCGGGTGGTGCGCAACTGGATCATCGGACGCCGGGGCGACGGCATCGACGCCGAGCCGGAGCCGACCGACCACCCGATGGTGTCGCTCTACGGCGATTCGCTGGGCGGCGGGCTGGCCGTGATCGCCGCGGCCCAGCTGGCCGGACGGCTGCCCCGGGCCCACTTCATCGACCGGATCGCGCTGGGCCTGCCCAGCCTGGGCGACTGGGGCTGGCGCTTCCGCCACCGGGCGTGCGGCGCGGGGGTGGACATCGAGAAGATCCTCACCCACCACGCCGCCCGCCGTGATGAACTGATCGCCCGCGTGCGCCTGTGCGACGCGGTGGTGCACGCGACCAAGGTTCGCCGGCCCACGCTGGCCAAGCTGGCGGCCCGGGACGACGTGGTGCCCGCGCCCACGGCGGCGGCGATCTTCAACGCCATCGACGCCGACCCCGCCCGCAAGTGGCGCTTCCTGGTGCCCTACGGCCACATCGACGGTGGCATTACCAACGCCCGCCGCCACGCCCTGTTTGAGAGGTGCCTGGCGGATTTCTTCGATCCGTCCGACCGCCCGATCCACTTGATGGAAGCGTGGGAGCCTGTGCTGCACACCGGCGACCGCGCGCCCGACGGGTCGACACCGTCGATCGCCGGTGAAGAGCCCGCCGCCGCCCCGCCCGCACCCGCCCTCTTCGCCGCCCCCGTGACGGCCGACGCGCTGGAGACCGCCCTGATCGCCGCGTACCGGACCGTCGGCAGGACGCTCGACGCCCTGCCCTACACCGACGATTTCGAACGCCTGTGCCGAGCGGCCGGCGTGGACGACCGGCGCGAGGCCCTGCACAGCCTGCAGCGGATGCGCAAGGCCGGACGCCTGCCCCGCCTGGGGCGCGCCCCGGACCACCCGCCCAAGATCGACAGCGAGCACGAGCGCCTGCTCGAACAGCTCGTGGTCGAGCACGCCGGCACGCTCGGCCAGCGCGACCGCCTGCCCTACACCGAGGCCTTCGACCGGCTGCTGGAATCATTCAACGCGGGCACGGGTTCCTCGCTGAACGCCCACGACCTCTGGCGTCTGATCGCCCGCCTGGCAAAATGACCTTCCCATCCCCTTCCGCACGGAGCCGCCCATGACCACCCGGACCAACAAAGCCGTCGAGACGCTCATGGACGGCCTGATCGACTACGCCGGCCTGTTCCCGCCCAGCAAGCTGGCCATGCAGGCCGCCGTGGAGCAGTACGCCCGCGCCACCCGCTCCGAGCACGCCGGCTTCCTCAACCGCTTCATCTGCCCGGTCACCAAGCTGATGGACCTGACCGAGCACGGCGCGATGCTCATGCCCGGCACCTTCGCCACCAGCGGCTACCGGGAGATGGCCGACGACCTGCCCGCCTGGTCGGTCTCCGCGATCATCGACGAAGATCTGGACGAGTGCCTGGGCGTGATCGACGAGTTCAACGAGCACCACCGCCACGAGGAGCACGGCCTGGCCCGCGTCGACGCGATCGAACTCCGCGTCGCCTCGCCCTCCGAGATCGACGAGGCGCTCGACCTGCTGCCCGACGACATCTCGCCGAGCTTCGAGTTTCCCAGGCAGGCGGTGATCGGCGGTGATCCGCGCGGCTACATCGCCGCGCTGGCCGGCAACGACGCGCTGGCCAAGGTCCGCTGCGGCGGGGTCACGCCCGACCTGTTCCCCGCGCCGGCCGACCTGGCCCGCTTCCTCATCGCCTGCCACAACGCCGATGTGCCCTTCAAGGCCACCGCGGGCCTGCACCACCCCGTGCGGGCCGAGCAGAACCTGACCTACGAGCCCAACCCGCCCCGCGGCGTGATGCACGGCTTCCTGAACCTGTTCCTGGGCGCGGCCCTGGTCCGCGTGGCCGGGATCGACGAGAAGACCCTCACGCAGATTCTGTCGGAGACGGACCCGAAGGCCTTCGTGCTGACGGAGACCGATGCCGGCTGGCGGGATCTGACCATCAATCTGCTGGAACTGGCCCGCGTGCGCGAGTCGTTCGCCACCGGCTACGGCAGTTGCTCGTTCGACGAGCCACTGGACGATCTGAAGATGTTGGGACTGCTGTGAGCGTGCAGCCGCGCTGGATCTTTACGCCCAACACACTCTCGTCGATACCCGTGCGTTTTGAGAGAAGCCACGACGGCACGCTCATCCGGGTTGTGCCGCATAACCGACCGCATCCGTTGATTCTATTTGTTTCAATCGGCTTGCCGGGCGTTTTCATTGCGATGTGTTGGGCGATGCTCCAGTCATCGTCCACTCTCACCCCGGAGTGGCGTGGACTGCTTGTGATCGCCATGATTTTCGGTGGAGCGATCGGGGTGTTGCTCACGGTCGGCTACATCGTCATGACGGCCCAACTCTCGCACAAACCTGCGTTCGTTGAGTTCGATACGAGATCGAGCACTGTGCGAGTTCCCAGGCAGGGGTTTGAAGCTGTGGTCGACAGCGACGGCCAGACCACCGTCAGATTGCTGCATGGCTCGACGCAGCCATCCCAGAATGCCAGACGTTCGCGGACGGCGATCCATCAAGTCCAGATCGGATGGCGCGCCTCGGACGCATGGATATGGATTCCGCTGATCACCCGCAGTTCGTCGGGATACTCGACGACCGGAGCCTTCGAACAGTTCGCATCTGCGATGGGATCCGCCGTTGTCAGGGCCAAGGTCGATCCGAAGTTCGCCCCAACCAACCATGAGTTCGGGCGACTCCGCTACGATGTTGAAGCCCGTTGATGATGGAGCTCACACGCCCGTCGCCGACGCCTCCGGCCCAACGATCAGGGCCAGGATCACGTTCAGCGCGTTGAAGCACAGGTGGATCATGATGGGCACGCCCACCCGCTTGGTGCGCTCGTAGCCCACGCCGCAGGCGATGCCCACCGCGAAGATCGGCAGCAGCGCGTGCCAGGGCACGGGCGTCGATCCGGCCCGGTGCATCAGGGCGAACAGGACGCTGGTGATCAGGATGGAGATCCACGGGCTGCGGGTGATCTTGAGCAGCGCGCCCTGCAGGAACACGCGGTAGATGAGTTCCTCGACGAAGGGCGCGCCGATGACCGCGCCGGCCACCATGCCCCAGGCCCAGAAATCGTTGGGGTTGTCGACCAGCGTCTGGAGCACGGGGTGGGCGATCTGGGGCGGCGCCGTCCCGCCGCTCAGCTGTGTGTGCAGGGCCACGCCGGCCATGGCGGCCAGCTCCAGGAACGGGTAGGCGAGCATGAAGCAGCCCAGCCCGACCGGGATGTCCAGCCCGCTGAGCTTCATGCCCGCGTTGGGGGCGCTGCGCTTGAGGATAAACAGCATGCCCAGCCCGGCCACGATGCCGAAGGCGTAGCCGCAGAGGCTGACGACCACCGAACGCTGGAACTCGTCCAGCTCGCTGGTCTGGATCCACTGGCTGCGGTCGACCACCGTCGCCGCCGAACTCCAGGCCAGGAAGACCACCAGCCCGGCGAAGAGCCAGAGGGCGGCGGGCATGGGCGTGACGTCGCGGATGCCCGCCTTGGCGAAGCCGCCGGGCACCAGCAGGCCGCCGGCGAAGAGCAGGGCGACGACCAGGGCGTTGGAGATCAGCAGGATCCAGAGCTTGTGCTGCTGCATCTGCCCGACCACCTCCTGGACGGACATGCCGGTGACCCCGGCGGTGTCGATCGTCTGGGCCGCGGCCGGGCCCGCGACGAGGGCGATTCCCAGCGCAACAATCAACGCGATGCCCACCCCTCCCGACGACACCCCCCCGTGCGCCGCGACCCGCCGGAACACAGACCGAACGAGCTGCCCGCCACGTTGCGCGAGATCATCGAGCACAAGCGGGTGGAAGTGGAGCGGCGCAAGGCGGAGATCTCCATGCAGGAGCTCGAAGCCCTGGTCGCCCAGGCGGAGCCCCCGCGCAACTTTTTCCGGGCCGTGACCAGGCACCCGCCGGGCATGCACACCTCGGTCATCGCCGAGATCAAGCGCCAGAGCCCCAGCGCCGGACTGATCCGTCCCGAGTACGAGGGCGATGGCTTCAAACCGGAAGACATCGCCCGACAGTATCTTGACGCCGGCGCATCGGCGATTTCCTGCCTGACGGACGAAAAGTTCTTCGGGGGACACCTTTCCTTCATCGAGCGCGTGAAGGACGCCGTGCCGCTGCCGGTGCTGCGCAAGGACTTCATCATCGATCCGTGGCAGCTCTGGGAATCCCGGGCGGCCGGGGCCGACGCGGTGCTGCTGATCGCCGAATGCCTCAACGAATCCGAGATGGTGGACCTGCTGATCCTGGCCCAGCAGCTCCAGCTGACCACGCTGCTGGAGGTCCACGCCATGGACAACCTGCTGCGGGTCCGCCCGCATGTGGGCTTCCCCCACCCCGGCTACGCCCTGCTGGGCATCAACAACCGCGACCTGCAGGCGATGACCACCGACCTGAACCACACCCTGCGGCTTGTCGACCTGGTGGAAGACCGAAGCATTCTGGTGTCCGAGTCGGGCATCAGGACGCCGGACGACCTCGCCCGCCTCCGAACCCACGGCGTGCGGATCGTGCTGGTCGGGGAACACCTCATGCGTCAGGCAAGCCCCGGGGAAGCCCTGAAAACGCTCCTCACACCGACGCTCGGCCCGATCGACTGAACCGCACGGCCGTATCCTTACTATACACGAACAGAACGGCGGGTCGCAACACCGACCCGCCGGGCGGCGTTCAATCCGCGGACCCCGACCCCGGAGATGTTCCATGATGACCCGTTGCTCCGCCGTGCTCGCCGCGGCTCTCTGCGTGCCCGCCCTGGTGTCGCCTGCCTGGGCCCAGGATGCCGACCCGCGCGCGGTGCTGGAAGCGTCCGCCGCCGCCATCCGGGAGGTGCCCGGTTTTGCCGCCCAGTTCCGGCTGTCGGGCGAGGGCTCGGAGCTGATCAGGTCCACCATGCCCGCCATGTCGGGGCGTCTGGTGTTCGGGCGGACGGAGGACGGCGCGGTCCTGCACGCGCTGGGCGAGTCCCGCGACACCGCCAACGGGCCCGCCACGACCTTTGACATCGTGCGCACGGCCGAAAAGCTCGGCTGGACCGACGACGCCAAGCGGACCATCAACACGCGTCGGGCCAGCCCCGAGCCGCGTGACATGCCCGGCCCGGCGCGGCTGATGCACCTGGTCAACCTGCTGCAGGACGATGCCTTCGCCGAAACGCTGACCCGCGCCGAGTCGCTGGCCTCCGAGGGCG
>CAYNRF010000175.1:0-2268 GCA_964399525.1 uncultured Phycisphaeraceae bacterium
CTGATCTGGCCAAAAAAGCAGCAAAGAGGAAACCCCCTCCGTCGACCTCCCTAGGTGCCGGGCCTATCGTGGGTAATTCCGGGGGGAATCATGTCCGACCAGACATCGCTTACAGACCGTGAAGTCCGGGATGTTATCCGCATCCTCGCCGACACCGCCGGGATGAACACCGACGGGCGGGCCCGCAAGCAGGCCCTGGCCGACCGCGTGGCCGACCTCATCGAAGCCGACCGCTGGATCTGGCTGGTCAGCCGCTACAGCTCCTCCGGTGAAGACATGATGGCGATCTCGCTCCTGCACCGGGGCTACGACGACCGCGACCTGGCGCTGTTCATGGCCAGCGCCACCGACCCGGAAGCGCCCGTGCCCGAACACCCGCGGATCGCCGCCCTGTGCCGGGACGGCGCCCACTTCACCCGCCGACGCCACGAGCTCGTGGACGACGACGGCTGGTACGGGTCGCTCCATCACGAGCGCTACCGCAAGCCCATGGGCCTCAACGAGTACCTCTACACCATCCGGCCCATGTCCAATGCGTTGCTCAGCGGGCTGGGATTCCACCGCAAGCAGGGACGCCCGGCCTTCACGGAACGGCACAGCCTGCTGGTCCATGTGCTGTTCAGCGCGGCCGACACGCTGCACCTCATGGATCTTCCCGACGCGAACTTCAGCAACGTGCTGGATCTGCCCCCGCGTGTCCGCACGACCTTCGGTCTGCTCATCGAGGGCTTCCCGCGCAAGAAGATCGCGCAGCATCTCGGTGTGAGCCCCAACACGGTCGCCGAGTACGCCTCCCGCGTCTACCGCCACTTCGGCGTCGCCGGACAGCGCGAGCTGATGCTCCGCTTCCGCAACGGCGACGGGCATCACCGCGACGGCCAGCACGCCCGAGCCCGCTGACACCGACCATGCGTCCGATCGGCGCCACCCCGGCCGTCGGGCGGCACCCGATCGGTCGGCTCCGGGCCGAGGCCGACCACGACGCAGCGATGGACGCTCACGGAGAGTTATCGGCAAAGCCCTCCAAGTGCGGGGTTGTGCGCTCGCCGTTTTTCTGTACATTCCTGGGTGGACAGATCCCGGATCGTGGCTGGCAGGTCGCGGTCCGGTTTGTTTCTCGCCTCGTTCACCGGACGTCGGGTGGTTTCGCCACAAGCCCTGGTCTCCGCCGCTCCACGCGGAGCCATCGCGCCGGGAGAGAGGAGCGACCTCGGAGTGTCGGGGCGGGGAACCCGGGCGGCGTGCTTGAAGCCATGCTCCTCACCGCGCCGCCTTGCAGCCCGGGCCCCGCCAGGCCCGGGCGCGCATTCGCACGCCGCACGCTCACGAGGCGCGGCGGAGCTGGCCGGAGCTGGCGAGCGCGCACTCGAGCACGGGCTCGCCGCCGGGACCGAAACTTCGTTTGCGGATCACGGCCTGGACGGGGGGGCGGCCTTCGAGCTCCACCCGGATGCGTTCGCCGGCGGGGGCCGCGCCCTGGAGCACGAGCCGCAGCGTGCCCGAGGCGGAGATCGCGACCAGCCGCCCGGGGATCCACGCGTCCTCGGGCGCCGGTCCGGATACTCGCGCGGCGATGTCGCACTCCCGCTCCCGGGTCAGCTGTGCCGAGGGAGAAGGGTCGTGCCGCACAATGGCCTGCTTGGGCGCCGAGGGGATCACCGCGCGCAACCGCGGCGTTTCGGCCCCGGCGCGGTCCGGCACGCACCGGCCCGGGTTCTGCTCGATCAGCTCCTCGACGATGCGCTCCCACGCCTCGAACGCGGCGCGGTCGATCACGGTCCCGGCCTCGGCCCGCATGCTCTCGAGCACGCGGCGGGTGGGCACGGCGGGGCGGTGGGGGCGGGCGGCCGCCAGGGAGGCGTGGATATCGACCACCGCGCACATCCGCGCGGGCAGACCGATCTGGGAGCCGGAGGCGCCCGCCGGATAGCCGCGCCCGTCGGGACGCTCGTGGTGATCGCGCACCAGTTCGACCACGCTCCGCGGCATCCCTTGACGCGCGAGCAGCTCGGCGCCGGTGATCGGATGGATCCGCAGGCGCGACCATTCGTCGTCGGTCAGCCGCCCTTCCTTCTGCAGCAGCGACACGGGGAGGTCGCGCTTGCCGATGTCGTGGACCAGGCCGCCGGTGAGCACGTCGCGCAGCAGCGGTGCGTCGGGGCCGAGCAGTTCGACGCACAGCATGCCGCAGCCGACGCCCACGTTGAGCATGTGCGACACCACGCCGTACTCGTGCTCGCCCATCTCCATCAGTTCGGCGAACCGGGA
>CAYNRF010000175.1:2368-7081 GCA_964399525.1 uncultured Phycisphaeraceae bacterium
CAGCTTGGCGCAGTCCGCCATCGAGTAGTCCGAGCCGACGGACCGGTAGAGCACGGGGGGGTGCCCCTCGTGCAGCAGATAGAGGTCCAGCTCGAGCTCGTGTTCATCGAGCGCATCGACCGCAATCGGGAAGAACTTGTCCGATTCGGCCGCGGGGATTTCGGTCTGGGGCGATTTCTCCTCCAAGGCATCAGCCTCCGATCCGGCTTGCGATTGCATCTCGGCCATCCACGCACGCCGGTCCACTCTTGTGCCGCCGGGGGTCGCGCCGTTCGTCCGACCACCGGGGATGTCCGGTGTGGCGCGGGCGTGCGGGCGCTTCGACCCACGGTGTGGGTGTTCTCGGACAGGCAACCGGCGGCATCAAAGGCGCTAGTCCAGGAATGGCGCTGTGTTCTCGTTGGCCCCAAGGCCGAAGGCGACGACCACCGCCAGCACGAAGTAGATCGCGTCACGGAAACCGATCGTGGCCAGGAATCCGATCTCCCGGATTTCCTGCCGCTGGGACCGATACTGCGCGATCAGCCGATCCGGCAGATCGGCCACATAGTTGGCCTGCGCCTGCTGGTCCATGGCGGACCACCAGTCATCCACCTCGGAAACGATCTCAAGAGGGTAATTTTCAGGGTATTCCTCGGCTCCGAGCAGCCAGTCGTCGAGGTCGCTGTCGATCCCCGTGGGCTCTCCGGCCTCCAGGCGCTCGATGATGAGATCTTCGGCGCGGTCCCGCTGGGCGTACATGATCCGGCCCTCACGGTCGAGGTCGTCCCACTCGGCGATGAACTCGCCGACGGCCTCGTCCATCCACGCGTCGGCCAGGGCCGAGCCGCCGTACCACTTCCCGGCCAGGATGGCCGCGACCGCGCAGACGGTGGCGATGGCCCCGGTCATGAAGCCGACGTTGCCCCTTGAGCCGTAGGCAGCGCCGATCCCGCACAGCGCGGCGACGCCGATGGCGATGAAGCTCGCCTGGAACTGGACCGCGCTGATGACCCCCGCCCAGACGGCGGCCCCGATCACCGCCCCGAGCCCGGCGCCCAGGCAGGCGCCGAGCAGGTGGGTCGTGCCGGCCGCCAGGGCCGAGGTTTCGAGGATCGAACGGCGTTCCCGCGTGCTGGGCGCCTTGCCGACCTTGGTCTTGAGACCCTTGCCGGTCTGCAGGTTGAAGCCGCACGAGGTGCACACCACCACGCCCGCTCCGAGCGCCACGCC
This sequence comes from uncultured Phycisphaeraceae bacterium, assembly GCA_964399525.1. GTDB lineage: Bacteria > Planctomycetota > Phycisphaerae > Phycisphaerales > UBA1924 > UBA6054. The sequence continues at coordinate 3,581 of CAYNRF010000175.1, forward strand.
GCACCCGGGGCAACCCTGTCGCAGATTCCCGGAACCCGCGGGTGGAGCGGCGGGCAGGTCGTCAAGCATCGAGCCCAACAGGCCTTCGTCCTCCGAATCATCGGCGTCCTCGGGAGCTTCTGGTGACGACGCCGCACTGATCCGGGCGCAGGCCTGATGGGCGTACTGGCCCTTCTCATTCCTGACCCGTGGCTGTCCGACACAACTGAGGCCACAGATCACACACACTTTCTGAGGAACATTCTCCATCCATCACACTCCGCAAGAAGAGGCGAGCATCCCGCGTTCGGGCGAATCGCGATCTTACAGAGTCCAAACTTTAGATGCAATACCCCAATTTTTTGACCCAAGACACAACCATTGGCGCTCAGGGCCGATGCGCCAGCGGCAGCCTCGCGACGCGTGCGGGTTTGGTGTTCAGCGACGTGGGGCCGCGTGGAGGAGTCGGGGGGCCGACCTCAGGTTGCCGCGGACCAGGGGCCGGTGATCGCCAGCGTGAGGCCGTCGTGCTGGATGTTGAGGAACAGCGTGATGCCGTCGGGTGAGAAGCAGGCGCCGGCGAGTTCCGATTTGCTCATGGCGTTGCGTCCCAGCTTGTAGACCGTGCCGGTGGGCGTCACCCCGAGGAGGAACTGGTCGGCGCTGCCGTCCTCGCACACGAGGATGTCGCCCCAGGGCGAGAAGGTGATGTTGTCGGCGTGCTCGAGCACGGAGCGGTCGTTGGGTTCGATGAACAGCTCGATGCGGTCGCCCTCGGGCGCGGGCGTGAGCCGCCAGAGCTGGCCGGCTCCCACGCGTCCGCCCGAGGTGCAGGCGAAGTAGGCGGCGCCGCGGCCCCACCACATGCCCTCGCCGCGTGCGAATCGTGCGGCGCCGGCGTCGTGCCCGCGGTAGCGCAGATCGTCGCGGGGCGACTCGACCTCGTCGAGATCGATCCACCGCACGGCGAACGGCTCGCCCGGGCGCATGGTCGTGCGATCCCGGTTGCGCGTGTCCAGGCGGTCCCGGCCACGCACGCACAGCGCCTGCAGGCGTCCGCCGGCGTCGAGGTGGCCGCGTCGGGCGGGGATGAACCGGTAGAGCAGCCCGTCGTCGCGGTCCTCGGTCAGATACACGATGCCGGTGGCGGGATCGACGCACACGGCCTCGTGGTTGAAGCGTCCCATGGCGCGGAGCGGGCGCGGTTCGGCCAGGCCGGGCGTGGCGCGGGCGGGCACCTCGAAGCACCAGCCGTGGTCCCGCTCGCGGCGTTCGTCGGCGCGGGCCACGGTCTCCTCGCAGGTGATCCAGGTTCCCCAGGGCGTGGGGCCGCCCGCGCAGTTGCGTTCCGTGCCGGCCAGCGAGAGGAAGTGGGACTCGAGCTCCTGGGTGGCTGTGTTGTAGACCAGCGTGGTGGTCCCGCCCCGGCAGGGCCGCCCGTGGCCGGCGTCGTAGACCATCGGGGCGGCGAGGCCCTCGGGCAGGCGGCCGTCCTCCCCGAACGGCCCGGGGACCTTGCTCGCCTGCTCGATCTCGTGGTTGCGCACGATCAGCGTGCGTCCGTCGGGCGTGCCGTCGGGACGCAGGGAGGCGAACGCGGCCATGCCGTCGTGCATCCCGGGCACCAGCAGCCCGTCGGTCATGCGTTCGCCCTGCCGCGAGATGATCCGGTAGGAGAAGCCCGCCGGCATGTCGAACACGCCGGCCGGGTCCGGCAGCAGCGGCCCGAAGCCCGCGCCGTCCGTGCGCACCAGCGACGACATCGCCGTGCCGCGGGCCATCGCCGTCCTGAGGCCGGCGAAACCCAGAGCCACCGCGGTGGAGCGGATCAGAAAATCACGCCGCGAGACCGTGTCCATCCGCTGAGCCTATCCGCGAGAACGGGCGTTTCCATGCCCGGATCCGCGCCTTCGCCGATTCCGAACAGGACCGGTATGTTGCCCGGCGTTCAGCCCCGGGCCCGGCACTCGTCCAGGAACGCCACCGCCCGGCGCAGGTGCGGGATCACGATCGAGCCGCCCACCACCAGCCCGATGTCGAAGGTCTCCCAGAGTTCCTGGTCGCTCGCTCCGGCTTTGACCGCCTGGTCGATGTGGTAGGCGATGCAGTCGTCGCACCGCAGCACCATGCTCGCCGCCAGCCCCAGCAGTTCCTTGGTCTTGGCGTCCAGCGCCCCGGCCTCGTAGGTCTTGGTGTCCAGCGTGAAGAAACGCTTGGTCTGGGTGGTCCCCCGCGCGAGGATCTTCTCGTTCAGGGCGGCCCGGAAACTCTGGAACTCGTCGTATCGGCTCATGGTCGCAAAGCGTAGCGGGTCGCGGATCGGTCAGGACGCCCCGGCATCCCAGCCGCCGCCCAGGGCCCGGTACAGGTTGACGGTCTGGAGGTGCTGTTCGAGCAGCGCGCGGGCCAGCCCGTCGTCGATCGCAAGCCGTGCCGACTGCGCCTCGAGCACCGCCAGGAAGTCGGTCCGCCCGGCGCGGTAGAGCGATCCGGCCAGGCGTTCGGCGTCCGCCGCCGCTTCCGCCGCGGCACGCAGTTCGGCCACCTCCCGATCGGCCCGGGCCCGGCGCAGCAGCGCCGTCTCGACCTCGCCGATCGCGGTGAGCACCCGCTGCTCGAGCCGGATCATGGCCGCACGCGAATCCGATTCGGCCTCTTCGATCGCGGCCCGGATCCGTCCGCCCTTGAACACTGGCAGCGTGACGGACGGACCGCCGGAGACCACGCGGGTCGGCAGAGACAGCGCATCGGACCCCTCCGGGCCGCCGAGCCGGAACGAGCCGGCCAGCGTGACCCGCGGGAAACGCTCGGCGGTGGCCGAACCGATCCGCGCCACCGACGCCGCCAGTTCGCTTTCGGCCTGGCGGATGTCCGGGCGTCGTCCGATCAGGTCCGCCGGCACACCCAGCGCGGGCAGGCCGGGCGCCGCGGGCGTGGCGGACGCGGCCACGGACACATCCCCCGGACGAAGGCCCAGCAGCAACGCGATGCGGTGTTCGCTGGCGCGACGCTCGGCCGCCAGCGGCTCGAGGGCGGCCCGGTTGCTCGCCGCCACCCGTTGCGCCCGCACCAGGTCCAGCTCGCTCGCGTTGCCCGCCCGCGCCCGCGCGCCCGCGATCGCGATCGAATCCGCGTCGATGACCATCGATCGGTGCACCACCGCGATCCGCTCGTCCAGCGAGCGGATCAGCAGCACCTCGCCGGCCACTTCGGCCGCGACCGCCAGCCGCACGCCGTCGGCTTCGGCCGATGCGGCGTCGATCCGCGCATCGGCCTCCTCGACCAGACGAGCCACCCGCCCCCACAGATCGATCTCCCAGGACGCAACCGCGCCGGAGGTGAACAGATCGCCGTCCGGTGCCCCGGTGAATCGTGCGTCATCGCCCGAATCCTGACGCGTGTAGCCGGCCTCGGCGTTGATCTGCGGCAAGCGCTCCGCATATCGGATGCCGCGTCGGGCCCGCGCGGCGTTCACCCGTTCCCGGGCCTCGGCCCGATCCAGATTGGCGTCCAGCGCCCGCT
>CAYNRF010000176.1:0-7066 GCA_964399525.1 uncultured Phycisphaeraceae bacterium
CTTCGGACACCCGAAACGGCCCCGAGAACCGCGCCGCCAACGCCGCCAGTTGCCCACGGGCCGTCGCCGCCGTCTCCGACGCGCCGCTGCCGCCGATGTCTCCCATAGAACGGCCGCGATGATAACGGGAGACCGAAGCAAACGATAGGGCGAACGTTAGCGCGCTAGACTGGCATCGTTGGCCGCAAGATCCCATCTCGCGCGATTCGGGCACGACCGGTTCCGCTCCAGCGCCCGGAGCACGTCCGGATAGATGGACCGCATCCACTCCGTTTCGAACGGCGCCTTCGGGTCGTCCTGCTCCAAGTACCGCGCCCGATACCGCTCGACGCAGCGACTGCAGAGCCCGCCCCACGCCCAGTTGTGCCGACGGTACGGCCGCTCGCACGACGAGCACGTCTGGTGTGCCAGGCACATATCACATACACCGAGCCGAGCGCCGATGTCGCTCGCCACGGTGGACCCGTCATGCAGCGGCGCGCGGCCGTTCGGCGAGGGCTGGGAAGGGGGGCGTTGCTTGTTCATCTCGTCGGGTAAGCCGGACGAGCGGCCCCTGACAGGTGTCCGGCGGAAGTGAGGGGCGCATCAGAAACCCCCAAAACAACCCCATAACCCCCACAAAACCGTCACCCAGCGTTGCCCGTACCCCCCTTCCCGACGCCTCTAGCGGGCTTCCGCGGGGCCGATCGGGGTTACATCGACCGGTTCTGAACCCCATAGACCGCGGGTGGTCCCGCATACTTGCCCCCAAACCGCATCCTCGCCGCCCCGCCGATAGGTCCCGGGTGCCCCTCCTTGCTGCACGCCCGTCTCGGTTCGATTCACACATGACCCCCAAGCGCAAGCTCATCGAAGTCGCCCTGCCCATCGCGGCCATCTACAAAGTCGCGGCCCCGGAGAAGTAGATCTGTCACGGGCACCCGAGCGCGGTGCACATGTGGTGGGCCCGGCGGCCCCTCGCGGAGGCGCGGGCGGTGGTCTTCGCGCAGATGGTGGACGACCCGCCCTCCTACACGGCTGGTATGTGAAGAGGCGTCAATGGCGCGAGGCCGCGCGCGGCGCGGCGCGGTGCGGCCAGCTTAGTCCGAACCCGTCACGGCACCATGCCGGACCCAGTGATGGCAACGCGTCCCCATGGTAATCTGCGGGGAAAGGACAGCTGCTCCCCGGACGTTCCCATCCGGTATGTCAAGGACACGCTGAATGGTGCGCTATGAAGGCTCTGAACCGTGAATGGGGGGGCGGCCACTTTGCGAACGACTCTTGTCGGTCTACCCCAGCGACGAAGGCTAGATCGCTGCGGACTGACGTCACGGTCGCTAGAGGCCACGACAATCTCGCCAAAGTCGTTCGCTATGAGGGGGCGCCTCGGAACGACGCGTATATATCGAGCCACAGCCTCATGTGAAGTTATCAATCGGAGTTCCCCCTCACGCTATCGCCGTAATGGCCGCGATAGTCTGCATCCAGTGACGCAACTCTCTCTCGGCCAACTCGCTTTCATTTAGGGGTTCCTCCTGGTGCGCAATGCGAGTATTGCGGAAGTCGTTCACGCGTTCGATATCGCTGAGTAGCCTGCGACCCCCGGTTAAACGGAAAGCCCCTCTAACAGCTTCGAAGACCCCATCGAGGCGTGCGTTGTCGTTGAGGGCGAAATCGAGGCAGCTTCGCAATAGACCTATGGGTGAGATTCCATTCCCGTATACAAGCGTCTTCTTTAGGTTGCGTGCCATGTCCTCGTAGTGGCGCCGCTTTGCGCCGCGCACATCGAGGTCAGGTTCAAACCAAGCCCCCTGTTCTGCGGCCTGAGCGGGTACAGGTTCCTGAAGTCGACGGAGTAGGAGCCCTTTGGCCGCTTCGTCCAGGGGACCAAGTAATGCACTGAACGCAGCGGCGTAGTTGACGTTGTCCTTGGTGCGAAGGAACCGGAGAAGCATAGACGCTTGGTCCACGGCATGTCGGTAGCGTGGGGGAAGGCTGGCGAGAGCCTCAGGCGCAAGCAGAGACTCCTCGTGCTCGAGCTCCTCCACCTTCGCCTGCGCGTACGCGAACAGAGGCAACTCCTCCTGCGTCTTCGCTGACCCAATGAGGTCGACTAGAGCTGGGCGGCACGTCACGGCTAGCTCCTCGACAGAAGAGCCGCGATGGCGTGCAAATACGCTCTGGGGGAGATAGAGGTACTCCCAAGGGCAATTTGCGCTGGAAGCGGATTCACACCAAGCGATGGCGGCGCGCGCCTTGCTCGGCACGTCGCGGTCCTCACGTCCCTTGGTCTCTACCAGGAGGTGGCGACCGGATGTAAGGCGCACGAAGAAGTCGGGTGTGTAGAAAGCGAGCCTTCCGCCTGAAGCGATGAAGTCGATACGAAGACATTGGGGACCAGCGTTCTTTGCGAAGGAGACGACATCCGTCGCGCCGTCGACATAGGAGGTGAACGCCTCCTCAAGTGCCCTGTGGCAAGGTACAAGGTTGAAGAGCGTACGATCGGCGGGCAACGTCGGGCGCCTCTCGCTGTGTGTGACCTGGTAAGGCCTCCAGGACGAGAGTGCGATGGCGTTACCGGTTGGACGTCTCTCCTCGATGGCTGTGGTACGGGCTCGAATCAGCGGCACGAAGACTGCCCGGATGTGCTCGGCGACATCAGGGTCGGCAAGCCGATTGATTAGTTCCGGGTCGAAGATAGAAGTGACTCTCTCGAACAGGTGTCGTTCGATAAACTCTTGGAGCACGGGCGCGAGGGGCTTGTGAAGGCCGCGGATGCGACAGATGGTTTCAAGCTCCCGAACGTAGTACGAGACTGCCCCGACTCCCGATTCGAGAAGCGGTACGTCGATGCGCATCGATTCGACGACCTCACCGGTAATGAGGTGCCGTCCCTCGTAGTCGAGTTCGGTCGAGCCTTTCTCGCCAAGCTTGAGCTTACCCTGTTTTTGATACTTCCAGAGTTCCTTGCGTGCGTCTTCGATTGACAGGTCGTTGAGTTGAGGAACGACACGATGTCCCGCCGCGAGCGCCGGAATGAAAAGACCGAGCGATTCCAGATCCTTGTGCTCACGGTCGGGGAAGATACTGACCGTGGTCGTGGGAATGTCGCTCTCGTCGACATCCTCGATCGGTAGGCCCTCCTGGGCAAGCTGCTCACGGTAGAGTGCGGCGAAAGCCGGGTGCTCGACAATTGAGACCAGCTCGTTGGCTCCTTGGCGACCCGGGGGGGTCATGCGTCGCAAGCCACGACCTAGAGTCTGCTCTGGAAGGATACCCGATCGAGCGGAGAATGGACGGAGGGGGACGATGGTCGTAACGTTGCGTACGTCCCAGCCCTCGCGGAGCATCAACACAGAGACAATGCAGTAGTATGGACTCGTGTTACGATCGAGTTCTCGGCTAAGTTGGCGAAGCTTCTCGAGATCCTCGTCGCTGATTGCCTTGTCGTCCTCGACGAACTCGAGTCGGGCGTTAGCTCCCTTGCCGACCCTCTTGACTTTGCCCTTGAGATTGGTGTGCAGGTTGATAGTGCGCCCGTTTAGTTCGGCGAAGGCCGTGTCTGTGTTCAGTCGCTGAGTGATGGCGTCGGCGGAGTCGGTGTCTTCACACATCACGAAGAGAAGCGCCTTCTTTGCGGACCCCTTCCACTCGTCGCGGCTCTTAAGCCAGCGCGAGTATCCCACTCGAAGGTGCATGTCGAAGCGGTAAGCGGCATCCTCCTCGGCCCTCTCGTGTAGTCCCTCGACACGACCGATGACGGGCGTCTTGACGATGCCCGCGTCGACCGCCTCGCCGAGGGGAGTGTCGCACACGACGTGCTTGAAGGTCTGACCTTTGTCGTCTTTGGGAGTGGCGGTGAAGTCGAGCTGGGTCGTGATACCGCCTCCCCGGTTGAGCAGACCGCGATGAATGAAGGAGATGGCCTCGTTCCAGGCATTATCGGGGTCCCAAACGTGGTGGGCCTCGTCGTTGAGCACCATCACCCGGGCGTGCGACGTGACCCGCCGACGTAACTGCTCGCAGGTGTCGAGCGCTTTGGACTTGGAGACGGCCGGGCCCATGAAGTCGTACGTCCCCGCGTCCTTGGAGTTGCGGCGCTTCTCGTAGTCGTAGAGGCGGTGGATATTTGTGAGGTAGAGCACCCCACCGGTGGACGACCCTCCCGTCTCGTCCTGAAGGACGACACTCATGTTCCAGTCTCCGCGCCACTCCGGCGGAATGAGTGGATCCGCGTCGAAGATGGCGCCGTTGCCAAAGTCTTCCTTGAGCCGCTCGTAGACAGTTATGTTAGGTGCGATGAGCACGAAGTGCCGCGCCATCTCAGAACCGGACTCTCTTACCGCGTGAAAGTAGCTCCACACGATAGCGAGGCTCATGCACTTCGTCTTGCCTGCGCCCGTGGCCAACTTGAAGGCAAAGCGCGCCCAGGCGTCCTCGTCGTCCTGGACGCCGAGGGCCGCCACGGTGCGGTTAGCGCCGCCGAACTCCCCGATAAGTTGCGAGAGCCGGTCGATGCCGCGGACCTCTTTGAGGAAGATGAGCGTCTCGATGGCTTCGCGCTGGCAAAAGTAGTATTGGAAATCGTACTGGTCGCCGGAGGGAGTCGAGCACTTGTGGGGGCGTGCGAACCAGTGGGCGAGCAGGTGCCGCGAGGTCTCGCTGGCGCCAACGTAGAAGCCCTCACGCCAGATACGCAACTCGGCGCGAAGATTCTGAACAAGCTCGATGGGGGAGGGACGACGCTTGTCCTTGACGAGCGCGGGCTCGCCCTTCTTGGTCCCTCGGACTCGGTGCTTGTTGGGCTCCTCCCAGGGCTCGTAGAGCGGTTCGAGCGCCTCGCCGAAGAGACTGTTGCTCATACCCGTACCTCCACTGTGATGCTCGTGTCCGCGCCGAACACGTCAACGACCTTTACGCACACGGTGTGGGTCCCAGCCCTTTCGTAGGTGAAGCCCGCGTCGCTGACTGTCTTGAGGGATCGGTCCTTGCGGGTGCGGTAGTCCTGCCAGTGGTGGTTGAACGGTTTGTCCGGGTACCAGTCGAAGTCGACGGCCCAGAAGTCGATGAAGTCGAAGCCGCTCTTGATGGCGCGCTCCTTGATGGCCTCGAGTTCCTTCGATGGGACCTCGGCGAGGGACGGAAGAAACTTGGTGAGCTTGACGTCGACGCGTCTCGGGCCGCCTTTGGTCTCGGGCAATCGAAGGACTGCCTCGGCCTCGAGCACGGCTACCTCCAGGAAGGGCGGAGGGCCCGTCCGGTTGCGCTCCATGATCTCGCGGGGAATCTGAACAAGCTTGAGTTTCACTCCGAGCTCGCTCTCGAGCGCCAGAATGGTTAGCCGAAGGTCCATTTCGAACTCCCACGCGAGGCAGAAGCACTCCTTAGCTCCAGCTGCGGCGGTGGCGCGCGCCAGGTCGGCTGCCTCGCCTCGGGTGAAGATGGAGTCGATACCATCCACATGGCACAGAGCGCTGCCCTTACGGCCATGAATGAGCGGGGAGGGCGAGCGGTTTTGATCGAGTACCTCTGCACGGAAGAACTCAAGCACGACCCGGCGATGCTCTGCGTCGGCCCCTTCCAGTCGCTCTTTCTGCCACCACTGACGTTCGTAACGACCGAGGTTGTAGACATCAAATGCGCGGTAGGGCTTGCCCTCGGCATGGAGTTCACGCTGTAGACCGATGAGGCGCTTGCGGGATGTGTGCACGGCGAAGCGGCCTAGGTCCGCCATAATCCAACGGCGACCGAGGCGTTCGGCCACAGCGCCGGTGGTACCGCTTCCACAGAAAAAGTCGGCAACGATTGAATCTGTCTCGGTCGATGCCTCAAGAATACGCTCAAGCAGTGCGCTCGGCTTCTGTGTTGGATAGCCGAGGCGCTCGCCCGAGCCGGTATGGAAAGTAATGTCCCACCAGTCCACCATGTCCTTAGTCGTCCTTGAACGTGTCCACGCCTTCTCTTGTCCTTTGAATTGTAGACTCTGGACTTTTAGTGTAGCCTCCGCGAGCTCCTGCTGTGGATTGGTCCAAATCGGGGACTCTGAGTTGGAGTAGTAAAGGATGGAATCGTGGCAGGGTTTGAATCGCTCCGTGTTGCGGCCCGGTGATGTGTAGCACCATGCGATCTGATTGCGGAAGTTGTCCTTCCCGAATATCTCGTCGAGAATCATGCGCAGGAACATATTTACGCGCCAGTCACAGTGCACGTAGATGCTGCCGCGCGGGCTTAGAAGCTGGCGCATCATTCCAATGCGCTCCGCCATGGTGTGCAAGTAAGAATCTACCTGCTTGCCCCACATGTCGCGATACGCGACCATCTCCAGGGCGGACTGTTCTTTATCGATGATATCTTTGTCGTCGCCGATGTTGAGGCACATTGTGAAGTCTGCGCCGACGTCGAAGGGTGGGTCGATGTAAATTAGGTCGATTTTGCCACCGAACTCGCGGAGCAAGCTTGCAAGGACGAGCTTGTTGTCTCCCCATATTAGTTGGTTGCGGAAGTCATCTACGCGCGTCGTGGAGCCCTCGAACTGGAGTAGCCCTTGCTCCCCGGTGGCTGCGGCTGAACTACGTGGTTCGTCAATTGTCTCGATCCGCTGTCGGGGCATCGCTAGTCCGGCGACGTCCACAGTGCGCCGGTTACCGTACTCGTCATACTTGCCCTCCCAGACGAGTTCGGTGCGCATCGTGGAAAGAGGGTGGGGGTGGTCGGGACCGTAGCGCGTGGTGCGATCGTTGTGGCGGGGCATTTTCGGTAAGTGGCTATGAGGAACTGGATCAGCGAGGCGCTCTGTGCGTCGAGGCGTGATTTATTCGTCGCGGGAAGACAACCTCGGCGTCGGGTAACGGCGGTGTCGAAGGTGTTGAGCCGTCTATCGTTGCAGCTCCGAGAGCCTACCAGCGGACTTCAATCAAATCCAGGATTCACTGTCAGAGCCAATCCTGAAACGTCTGCGGCGTCACCCCCAGCAGCCGCGCCGCTCGGGCTTTGACGCCTCCGGCCTCGGACAGGGCGCGGGTCACGTAGTGCTGGCGAACCTCGCGTAGGAGTGTCGGGAGGTCGAACGTGTCGCCCAGGGGGT
>CAYNRF010000177.1:0-2152 GCA_964399525.1 uncultured Phycisphaeraceae bacterium
TCACGCCGCCAGGCGGGGGTAGCCCTGTTCCTTCATGTAGTCGCGGGCCATCTTCTCCAGATTCATGCACCTGGGATGGGTCAGGTCGCGGCAGGCGCGGGAGCGGACGCGGTCGAAGCGTTCGGCGCAGGCGAGGTAGGCGTCCACCACGGCAGGGTCGAAGTGGGTGCCGCGCAGCGAGAGGATCAGGTCGTGGGCCTCGGCGTGCGTCATGGCGCGCTTGTAGACGCGCTCGCTGGTGACGGCGTCGTAAAAGTCGGCCATGGCCACGATGCGGGCGGCCAGGGAGATGTCGGTGCGGGCCAGACCGAAGGGGTAACCGGTGCCGTCCCATTTCTCGTGGTGCTGCAGGGCGATCTCCACGCCCATGTCGATGAAGGCGTCGGGCCCGAGCTTCTGGCGGATGGCGATCAGCGTGTCGGCGCCGATGAGCGTGTGGGTCTCCATCTCAGCGCGTTCTTCCGGCGTCAGGGGGCCGGGCTTGAGCAGGATCCCGTCGGGGATGCCGACCTTGCCGATGTCGTGCAGCGAACTGGCCAGCACGAGCCGGTCGATCCAGGCGTCGTCGATGCATGGGTTGGTGCCGCGGAGCTGGTTGGCCAGCAGGCGGGCGTAGAGGCCGATGCGCTCCAGGTGCGCGCCGGTGTCGGTGTCGCGGTAGTCGGCCAGTTTGGCCAGCCCGAAGATCAGGGCGTTGCGCTTGGCCAGGCCCTCGCGGACCTGGCGGGCGACCTCGGCCTGCAGTTCCACGTTGGCGCGCTCCACCGTGTCGTGATACCGCCGCGAGGCCATGAAGAGAACGGCGGCGGTCAGCAAGAACACGCCCAGCGCCACCGAGAGGCGGAAGATGACGAGGCGGTCGGCCCAGGCGGGGGCCAGATCCATCTCCTGGCGGAGCCAGTAGTCGACCAGCAGCTCGCCGCCCAGCAGCACCGCGGCCTGGGCCAGCAGCACCCCGCTGAACAGGGCGGCCCGGGAGCGGGGGCGGAAGGCCCAGTCGATCCGGGGGGACACGCGGCCCGGCGCGGCCGGTGCGGCGGAGGTCTTCGGGTTGGTGTTGCCCGCTCCCACGCCCCCACGATCGGCCGCCCGGCCCCGCGCCGCCATCCGTCCAGCCGGCCGCGTGGATTCTCCGCTCCGATGGGTCGATCTGTGCCGGACGAAGCGACGGGACGGAGGCCCCGCGGACCTTGGGCCGAGGACCAACGCCCGATCACGGACGCAGGACGCGGTCCACGGCGTCCAGCGCCGGGCCCACGGACCGGGCGGCGGCGGCGTAGTCCGGTCGGCCCGCGGGCTCGACCGGAACCAGTTCCGAGAACTCGGCGCGGAGATCGGGGTGGACCGGGATGTTGCGGCTGTCGCTCTCGGCCAGCAGCCGCTCGAGATCCGCCGAAACGAGGAAGGCCGCGAGCGTGCGGGCATGCTCGGGGTTGGGCCCGTTGCGGACGATGGCGACGGTGTTGGGGATGGTCGTGGGCCCGAAACTGGGCCAGCGGGCGTCCGGATCGACGGACTCGTAGACCAGGCCCACCGGCCAGCCGTTGGCGATGGCGACCCAGACATCGTCGGTGTCCGTCAGGCACAGATCGATCTCGCCCTCATAGATGGCCCGCACGACGCGGGCGTTGCCGTCGTAGACGCGGACACCGTTGTCCTGCATGGCCTGCAGCCAGGACTCGAAGCCGTCGGCGCCCCAGCGGGCGTGGAGCAGGCCAACGTGGCCGCGGGTGGTGCCGAACTGCGGACGGGCGATGCCGACGCGGTCGCGCCATTGCGGTTCGGTGAGTTCGGCCAGCGTGGTGGGCGGCTGCGGGACGCGGTCGGTCGAGTATCCGATCACGCGGGCGCGTTCGGCCATGCCGGCCCAGGTCCAGTCGGGCCCGACGAGCTCGGCGGGCCAGTCCTCGGGGAGCAGGCCGCGCATGCCGCCGGGTTCGAGGACGCCCTGCCCGGCGAGGTGGATGGTGCCCAGCGGTTCCGACGACCACCAGACATCGCAGCGGGGGCTGTCCTTCTCGGCGATCAGCCGCATCATCAGGCCGGTGGTCTTGGTGGCCTCGGTGTCGCCGACGAGTTCGACGCGCACGCCGTGCTCGGCCTCGAAGGCGTCGAGGATGGGGCGGAGGAACATGTCGTCGGCGCTGGTGTA
>CAYNRF010000177.1:2252-7007 GCA_964399525.1 uncultured Phycisphaeraceae bacterium
CGGCCTCGAAGGCGTCGAGGATGGGGCGGAGGAACATGTCGTCGGCGCTGGTGTAGAGCACGACGGTGGCCTGTGCCGTGCCGTCCGCCCGCGAGCAGCCGCCGAATGTCGAAAGAGCGATACCCACGCCCGCCGCGAGGCAGGCCAGACCGGCCGGTTTCAGCATGCTCAGTTCCCCGCGTCCTTGCCCTGCTCGGCGGGCTTTGAGGTGGCCGGCGTGCCGGACTGCTGCTCGGCGGCTTTCTTCAGACGCCCGAAGTAGGCCTTGACGGCTTCCTCGTGCTCGCGCGGCACGCGCTTGGTCTCGATGGCCTCGGCCGCCTGCGCCTCGGCGTTGCCGACGACCTCGGAGAAGGCGGCGGTGGATTCGCCGCGCACCTGCGAGCCGTAGACCAGCGTCGACGCGATGACGGGCCCCTCGCCGGTGGTGGCGACGTTGGCCTTCTCGGTCTTGAGGACGAAGTCGGCGGGGGCTTCGTCGGGGCCGGCGCCCAGGCCCTGGCCGGGGTTGCCGGAACCGCTGCCCTGACCCATGGTCTCGCCCTGGCGGAACTGGCCGCTGTTGCCCCACTGCGAGCCCTGGCCCGCGGTCTGGCCCATGCCGTTGCCGGGGTTCTCGCACATGCCGGCCATCTGGCCGCGGCACTCGCCCAGCGCCTGATCGAGCGAGGCCATCTCGGCCTGCAGCCGCTCCAGGTTGGACAGCTGCCCGCCCATGGACTCAAGGCCCTCGCCGGCCTGCGACTCGTTGCCGGCCTGCATGCCCTGCGCCATCTGGCCCATGGCCTGCGACATGGCGGCGGCGGCGTCGCTGGCCTTCTGCTGGGCCTGCGCCTGCTGCTTCATCTGGTCGATCTGCTCCTGGCCGACGCCCTGCTCCTTGAGGGCCTGCTCCAACGCGGCCGGATCGGCGGCCAGCTGCCTGGCCTGCTCCTCGCTGACGCCGGCGGCCTGCAGCTGCTCCTCGAGCTGCTGGCGGTTCTCGGCCATCTGCTGGAGGGCCTCGGCCATCTTCTCGGCCTGGTTGGCCAGCTGGGCTTTCTCCTCGGGCGTCATCTCGCCGTTTTTGATCTGCTCGGCGAGTTCCTCGAGCTGCTTCCTGGCCTCGGCGAAATCGCCGCGGGCCATGGCGCGGCTCATCTCGGCGGCGGGGCCGGGCTCGGGGGTTTCGAGGCGCTTCATCGCGTCCTGGATGGCGTCGAAGGTCATGCCCTCCTCGCCGTTGCGCTTCTCCTCGAGCCTGTCGGAGAGTTCGGTCAGCTTCTTGATCGCCGCCCGCCGCATCTCTTCGGGGGTGATCTGCTCAATCTCACTCGGGTTGAACAGGTCCTCTTCGGCCTCGTCGCCCTTCTCCATCTCGACGCCGGCCCTGGCGAGGATCTCGTCGATGGACTTCTGGGCGTTGTCGAGCTGGGCGGCGACCTCCTGGACCTGCTGGCGCTCGGCCTGCTTCTGTTCCTTCCGTGCGAGCAGGCCGGTGACGTCGTGGGCGGGCAGCCACCACACGGCGAGCAACGCGGCGCAGGCCGCGACGGGCCACCACGAGTTGCCGGGGGCTTCGATCGGCACGGCGTCCCGGACCACCACGCGCCTGGCCTTGTGGCCGGCGTCGTCGACGATGGCCTTGGACCAGGCCCCTTCCTCCTTCTCGACGCACAACGCGGTCGAGAGCGATTCGCGCAGCCCGGCCCGTTCGTCGACGGTGCGGGCGATGTCGATCTCCTTCGGACGACGGACCCAGGCGACGAGCAACGCCGCGAGCACGGCCGTGCCCGCCATCAGCGGCAGCGCGGTCGCCCAGTCGATCGTCAGCACCGGCACGAGCTTCTGCACCCCGCGCGCGATGACCGCCAGCGCGATGGCGCAGGTCAGCAGCACCACCGAGTGGCGGATCCAGCCCGCCAGCAGGAGCCGACGCCCAGCCCGCGCGATGACTTCCCGGATCGGATCCATGGCCGCTGCCTCCCAGGGGGTGCGAGGATAACCCCGCGCCCGTTGACTATGCCCGCCCAGACCTTCTCTATTCGGATCCCGCGGGCCCGGGTCGCCCCCGGACGCGGGATTTTTTGCCGGGGACGGACATCCATCCTACCCGCGCCTGAGCAGGGGGGTTGCCCCATGCGTGCGGATGGGGAACCGATGGCGGTCTGCGGGCCGGCCAATCATCCGGCGTGCGCTGGTTGCCGACACCCCCCCCACTCCGTGCCCTGACCCGGTTCGTCGACGGCTCGTCCATCGACCGGGCGGCGTGCGATGCCGCCTTTGAGAGGATGCACCGGCGGGACCGGATCGGGGATCGGATCCATCTGGCGCTGGCGTGTCTGGGTTTTTTTCTGCTCAGCGGGCCGGTGACGGTGACGGAACTGGCGTTTGCCCCCCTGCTGGTCTTCTTTGTGGTGCGGGTGGTGAACACCGGGCCGGTGTGGATCCACGGGTTCGGGCAGCCGGCGGTGCTGGCGGCGGTCGGGCTGATGGTGTGGGGCGGTGTGACGCTGGCGTGGTCGGCGGATCCGATGAACGGGCTGGACGAGATCGGGCGGCTGCGGTGGCTGGTGCTGCTGGGGCTGGTGTTCCCGGTGATCGAGCGGCGGGACATGCTGGTCACCGCGCTGGCGCTGGGGCTGATCGTGGCGGGGATGGCGCAGCTGCTTTCCGGCATCGAGCCGTTCCGCGGGCTGTTCCCGGCGCGGCATCCGGGGCGGGTGACCGGCTGGTGGGACCCGGTGGTGGCCGGATCGGTGCAGTGCGGGGCGGTGGGGATGTTTCTGTATCCGGCGGTGCGGGGGCGGGGAGGGGCGGGGTGGATCGGGGGGCTGGGGCTGGCGGTGGAGCTGGCGGGGGTGCTGGCCCGCGGGACGCGGGGGGCGTGGGTGTCGACGGCGGTGCTGCTGGTGATCGGCGTGCCGTTGCTCCTGCGCGGGGCGGCGCCGGCCGTTCGCCGGGGGGCGCTGGGGGTGTTCGTGGTCGGCGTGCTGGTGGTGGTTGGTGTGGCGGTGACCCAGCGGGCAGGACTGACGATCCGGGTGGAGCAGGCCGCGACGGAACTGCGGGCCGCCGCCTCGGGGGATCTGGACACCCCCACCGGGGCGCGGGTGGCGGTGATGGGTCTGGCGGCAGAGACCGGACTCAAGCGGCCCTGGGGTTTGGGCGCCGGGGGGTTTCAGCGGGCGGCGATCGAGCGGTTCGGGCCGGAGCACGCCGCGGCCGGGCTGGCCCATGCCCATTCGGCCCCGCTGCACCTGTTGGCCACGCTCGGATGGATCGGGCTGGCGCTGGGCGGGCTGGTGGCGTGGGTCGGTCTGCGGAACGCGATGCACGAGGAGGCGGGCGCGGGATTGGCGGGAGGCCTGCCCTTGGGCATCGCCGGGCTGCTGCTGGCCGGGCTGTTCGACGCGGTGCACCTGAACACGCAGACCTGCGCCTTGCTGGGCGCGATGATCGCGCTGAGCCCGGCGTACCGGCCGGGCCGAGCACTTCCAGAGGCCGAATCGGTCAGTGGTTGAGGGTCTTGGGACCTTCTTTGCCGGCCACGCGGGTCATCTCGCCGTCGCCGGTGCGCTCGTACTTGGTGAAGCCGAGGCGGTCGAGGTTCTCGTTGGAGAGGTTGCTCTTGGCCTTCATGTCGGTCCACTTGCCGGCGATGTTGGGGGCCTGGGGGACGCGGTGGACGGGGCGGCCCTCGTGCTCGGTCAGGGCGTCCTCGGACATGGGCTGGACGAGTTCGAAGGACTCGCCGGTGCCCTGGCCTTTGTCATCCAGGTATTCGTATACGTAGATGGGCATGGAGAATGGTAGGGGACCGGGACTTGCCACCGGCCACTCGGGGGGAGGCGGTGCTGGTGGCTCGTGGCAAGTGGCTGTTTTCCCGCCCCCCCCCCCCCCCCCCCCCCTATCCCTCATCCGAAAATCTGGCCCGACTCCGTGTCCTGCATCTTCCAGCCGTTGACGCGGCACATGCGGCGGAGGACGGGCCAGGCGAAGTCCTGGTCGTTGACGACGACCATGGCCTGGTTGAGTTCGTCGAGGCTGGAGGCGTATTCGACGGTGAAACCGGGGCCGTGGAGGACGGCGGTGCCCAGGGCCTTGCGCTCGGAGCCGTCACCGGCGACGTTGAAGTTGGCCAGGGTGGCGACGAGGTCCCTGGGGCGGCCCAGCGGCAGGGTGCCCGCGGACGGGTCCTCGGGGTCACGCGGCTTGATGAGGACCAGGATGCGCTTGGTGCGTTTGGACATGGGTTGGTAGGGTAGGAAGAAGGCGTGGTCGTCGGCCGCGGCCCCGGTTCAGTCGTCCGCTTCCTCGGCGTCTTCGGCTTCGATGAGTTGGACGGCCTTGTCGAGCAGACGGCCGAGGGGGACGGGCTTGATCATGTAGGCGTCGACGCCGAGGGACTCGCCGTAGGCCTGGTGGCGCTTGCCCTCGTTGGCGGTGACCATGATGACCAGGGGGGAGTCCTCGTGGCCCTTGATCTTCTCCAGGGCCATGAAGCCGGAGCGCTTGGGGAGCATCATGTCGAGGACGACCAGGTCGGGCGGGTCCTCGTGGCAGATGCGGACGGCCTCGTCGCCGTCGGAGGCGGTCAGCGTCAGGGCGCCCTCGGACAGGAACGCGGCCTCGATGGATTCGAGGATGTCGCGGTCGTCGTCGACGATGAGCACGCGGATGTCCTGGAGGCGGGGGGCGGAATGGGGCATGGGGGCTCCTGTGCGGGGGATGGTAGAGGGAAGGTGGACCCCAAAGACCGCCCCCTCCGTCACG
>CAYNRF010000178.1:0-6998 GCA_964399525.1 uncultured Phycisphaeraceae bacterium
GGGCTGCTCGGGGCCGCGGCCGTCGCGGTGGGCCAGTGGGTGGTCACCCCGCGCGAGCAGCTCCGCTCGGCCGTGCGCGAGCTGGTGGCCGCCACGGTGGCGGGCGACCGGACCGCCGCGGCGGCGCGTCTGCACCCCGATGCCCGCGTCCGCACCCGCTACGCCCGCGCGGAAGGACGCGACCGGATCCTGTCGCTGGTGGACATGGTCGACCAGGAGATCTCGGCCCACCGCGTGCGGCGGGTGGCGGTGGACCTGCGCGGCCCCCGCGTGGCGCGGACGCACCTGCGTCTGTCCGTGACCGCCGACCGGCTGCCGCCCGCGAGCATCTGGACCATCGACTGGCAGCGAGCATCGCAGGACGCGCCCTGGCAGGCCACGCTGATCGAGCCGTTCTGGATCCAGGGCATGACCGACCCGGCGGGCCCTTGACCGCGGGTCTGCGCGATCACTTGTCCGGGATGGCCACCAGCCGGCTCGACTGCATCCGCTGGGCGGTGCCGCCCGAGCCGGTGCGGACGGTCTCCTTGATCCCCTGCCCGTTGAGCAGGTTGTACGGGTGTTTCTGGCGGGCCTGGCGGAGGCGGATCGACTCGATGGGCGGCTGGGTCTCGCCGTCGTGGTCGTCCTCGGAGAACACGCCGACGGTGACCATGGACATGTTCGGCCCGTGGTAGTAGAAGGCGACCTCGCCTTCGGCCCGGAGCTGGCGGGCGGCCCGTTCGGCCTCGCGCTGGAACGTGGCGAGTTCCTCGGAGGTCGGACGACCCATGTCCGGGCGCGCGTAGACGGCGATCTGGAGCGTGTACGCGGCCTCGGCCTTGGTCAGGCGCTCCCGGACCGAACGCAGGTTCAGTTCATCGGTCTGCGATCCGGTGCGCTGGGCCGCGGGGGGCATGAGCATGGCCGCCCCGAACGGGTTCATCCCGCTGATGTTGGTCTCCCGCACCCGGCGCAGGCCGGCCTGGGCCTCGGGCTCGGCCGGGTCGCTGTACCGCCCGAACGCGATGACCGGACGCTTCTCACGCAGCGCGATGTAGGCCCCGGTCAGCCCGGTGGTGTGCACCGTGTCGAGCATGCGCTGGGCGTCGTCCATGCGCCCGCTCGGCACCGTCGCCACCAGCACCGACCACCAGGCCGGCTCGACCGGGCCGGTCGTGTCCGACGGATCCGCCGCGAACACCCCCGCGGCCTCTCGCGCGTACGGATCCAGGGCCTTCTGATCGCGGGACTCCGCCGAGCCGCATCCCGTTAACAGGGGATAACACGCCCCCAGCAACCCCGCCCGGATCACTCGCGCAGAACCTGCCCGGAACCCGAACAAAGAAAAAACGGCCTTGGAAAGGGGAAATCGGGACAAATGAGGTGCCTCGTGTATTTTTTTCGCGGGTCCGTCCATGGGTTATTTCTGGTAAGCTCTTGCGGGGCCGAAGGTTCCGTCCAAAGAAATGAAATGGGCGAAGTTTGCAGGGTCGAGAAATGGGTCGTCGATAGAACCACCAGTGCGGGAATACGAATCGTTCCGTATCCAATATGTAGTGTGTGCCGAAGTGGTGGGCACAAGAGGCGCACGCAGATGGGAGGCCAGCTTTGATGTCAGAACTGTCACCGATTTCGACCGGCGCGGCAAGCCGTCCGGGGCGGGTGGGCCCCGGTGGATCGTCGCGCGCCGGATCGTCCGAGTCCAGCCGCGTGCCGGGTCGGGACCGCGGCGAGGACCGGGTGGAGTTCTCCTCCCACGTCCAGTACCTCGTCGAACTCAAGAACGGCGGGCCGGTCCGCATGGAACTGGTCAACCGCATCCGAGCCGAGATCGAGCAGGGATCCTACGAGACCCCCGAGAAGCTCGAGGCCGCGATCGATGAGCTGCTGAGCGATCTGGAAGACTGAGCCCCGGCCTGTCGCGATGAAGCAGACCTCGACCCGCGTCACCGGACGCGGGTTTTTCACTGCGCCGGTGATCCCCGGGTGGTCTCGGACGAAACCCCATTCAACAGTGGGCTGCGCGACGGTCTGCAGGAGATTTGTCTGCCACATTCGACATTCGGGGTTGAATGCGCCGTCGCGAGGGGGTAATTTCCGGACGACGAGCTCCGTGGCCCGGCCACGGCATGTATTCGGGGGGGACTCGAAGCGAGCAACTGTTGCTTGGCAGAGATCCGCACGAACACGGATGGGATCTGCGTCTGCACCCCCGAGCAGACGCACCAGTCTGGAGAAGGATCATGCATCAAAGAACCGAGTTGAGCCTGGCGATGGGGATGATCGCCGCGCTCGGATGTGCCGCGCACGCGGGAGGGGTGTCCGGGTTCTCCGGCACCAGCGGCTGGGGTGACAACGCCGCGTTTCTGGCGCAGATGACCGCGACCCACGGCTCGGGCGTGTTCGTGGATCCGATCTCGTCGGTCTCCGGCGGCAACGCCATGAACTTTGCGCTGACCGGAACCACCGGCACGGTCTCGACCAACGCCGGTTCGTTCTATCTCGGCGTGGCGTCGAATCTGGCTCCGGGCTGGACGAACGGCGGCGGCAACACTCCCGGCGCGAGCGAGAACGTCCTCGCGTTCGGCAACATCAACCAGCCCGCCAACGCGCCGGGCGGTCAGAACAACGTCTTCAACGCCACGTCCGTGACCATCACCCTGGATCCCGGCGTGCGTGGGTTCGGTTTCAACTTCGACGACGTTGAATCTTCCACCCTGAGCGTGCTCTGGTCGGACAACTCCGCGGAGAACCTGACGATCAACTCGGTCGAAGGTTTCGCCTGGCTCGTGGCCAACGCCGGGCTGTACATCAAGGAGATCACGCTGACCCAGACGCCCGGCTCGGCCGACGACGGGTTCACGTTCTACAACTTCCAGGTCGCCGCCGTGCCCCTGCCGCCCGCGGCGTGGGTTGCGATCGGCATCCTGGTGCCCGCCGGCGTGGTCCGCCACGTCAAGCGCCGCCGCTCGCTCTGAATCTCCATCAATGCGATGAACGACCGCCCACCTGTTCCGGTGGGCGGTCGTCATTTTGATACCCTGGCAGCCGGCGTGTCACGGATCGTGGACCGTTCCCGCTTCTGTGTGTGGAATGATTCCGCCCACACGGAGCGAAGGGAGATCATGATCATGAAAGGAACTGCGATGCGTCGAGGAAATCCGATCGGGCTTGCCGTCATGCCCGCGATGGTGGCCCTGCTGATGGGCGTGGGGACGCCGCTGGGCCTGTCCGGGTGCGCCGGCCAGCCCGCGGCCGGGCGTCCGTACGCCGACATGGGCTCCCACACCCGTCCGATCAGCACGGCGTCCGCCGAGGCGCAGCGGGCTTTCGATGAAGGCCTGCAGCTGACCTACGGGTTCAACCATGACGAGGCGGTCCGCTCCTACCGGCGGGCGACCGAGCTGGACCCGGGCGCGGCGATGCCCTGGTGGGGCATCGCGTACTGCCTGGGAATCAACATCAACGACCCCGTGATGGGGGAGGAGCGGTCCAAGGCCGCGTGGGAGGCGGTGAACGAAGCCGTGGCCCGACTCGACGCGGCCAGCCCGGTCGAACGGGCGCTGGTTGGCGCGTTGGTTGAGCGGTATGCGTGGCCGGCGCCGGAGGACCGGTCGGGTCTGGACCGGGCGTACGCCGACGCGATGGGGCGGGTGTACGCCGCGTTCCCGCACGACGCGGACGTGGCGGCGCTGTATGCCGAGTCGCTGATGAACCTGCAGCCGTGGGACTACTGGACGCACGACGGGCAGCCCAAGGGCCGCATCGAAGAGATCGTGTCGGTCATCGAGCGCGGCCTGGCGGACCATCCCGACCATCCCGGCCTGAACCACTTCTACATCCACGCCGTGGAGGCGTCGAACGATCCGGACCGCGCCGTGCCCGCCGCGGACCGGCTGACCACGCTGGTGCCCGGCTCGGGCCACCTGGTGCACATGCCCTCGCACATCTATGTCCGCGTGGGCCGGTACGCGGACGCGCGACGCTCGAACGAGCGGGCGGTGGCGATCGATCGCGCGTACTTCAGGACCGCCCCGCCCCCCGGGATCTACGCGACGTACTACGCGCACAACCTGCACTTCCTCGCGTTCGCCGCCATGATGTCGGGCAACGAGGCTGTCGCGATCCGGGCGGCGCGGGAACTCGAGGCCGAGATGCCCGAGGCCCCGCTGCGCGAGTTCGCCGGCCTGATCGACGGCATCATGCCGACCACCTTCCACGTGCTGGCGCGGTTCGGCCGCTGGGAGCAGATCCTCGAGGAGCCCGACTACCCGGAGTGGCGGTTCATGTCCCGGGCCGTGCGGTCCTATGCGCGGTCGGTCGCGTGCTCGGCGCTGGGACGCACGGAGCAGGCCCGGGCGGAGATGGCCGAGTTCGAGCGCCGCGCCGCGCTCGTGCCGGAAGACTGGTACGTCATGCAGAACAAGGTGACCGACGTGCTGCCCATCGCCCGGGCGGTGGTCGAGGGCGAACTGCTGTTCCGCGAGGGCCGGCGCGAGGAGGCGTATGCGCGTCTGCGCGAAGGCGTGGCGATCGAGGACCGGCTGGTCTACGACGAGCCGCCGGGCTGGATGCTGCCGGTCCGCCATGCGCTGGGCGCGCTGATGATGGCCGATGGCCGCTACGCCGAGTGCGAGCAGGTCTACCGGGAGGACCTGGCCCGCAACCGCGAGAACCTGTGGGCCCTCACCGGCCTGCGCCGCGCGCTCGAAGCGCAGGGCAGGCACGACGAGGCGGCCAAGGTCGGCGTGCGTTTGGAGGCCGCGCTGGCCGATGCGACCGTGCGTCCGACCTCCTCGTGCCTGTGCGAGCCATAAAGCACGCAGCGATTCAAGGCAACGAGCACCAAGCGTACCCGCGCGCGCATGAATCCCTGCGCATGAAGGGGTCGTTGCGATTTACCTGAATTTGACAGTCCAAGGATTGACCGACTCGTGGTGATAGGTTAATTTCCCTGAAGTCATGAGGTGAATCGCCTCTGGGGGGGACTTCATCTGAACGCATCGACCGCCACGAACGTGGCATCCACGCGGAGAGGTCCGTCCCCAGGCGGGCTTCTCGGGGAGATGAATATGCGAATGAATGTGATGTTCGCGGCGACGGGGATCGCCGCGATCGTCGGCACGGCGGCGGCCGCCCCCGTGACCGGCGGAGATGTGATCGTGACCGGCCTGGCCTCCGACACCGCGGCGGCGCAGCTGGCCCACTTCAACTCGGCCGAGGGCGCCGCGCTCGGCCTGCCGGGCCTGCGGGCCCAGGCCGGGATCCAGGGGCTGGGCACCCGTCCCAACGGCTCGCGGACCATCGACTTCGGCGTCAACGGCACCGCCAATGCCATCGGCGGGGACTCCACGTCGGGGGTCGCCCACGCGTTCTTCCTCGGCACGGCCGCCGCGCTCAATGCGGCCCAGGGCGGGGTCTGGTTCAACACCATCGGCGGCGGGATCAACACCGTCGGGGCCAACACCACGGTGCTCGGCTTCGGCAACAGTCCCAACGCGGGGGGCGACTTCTCCTCCAACACCGTCATCTTCAACTTCGACCCCGGCGTC
The DNA here is from genome assembly GCA_964399525.1 of uncultured Phycisphaeraceae bacterium. Classification (GTDB taxonomy): domain Bacteria; phylum Planctomycetota; class Phycisphaerae; order Phycisphaerales; family UBA1924; genus UBA6054. Next base: position 5,535 of record CAYNRF010000178.1, read on the forward strand.
AAAGGCTTTGCCTTCAACTTCGCCGACATCGGCGACGTGTCCAACACCGACCTCGTGGTGCGCTGGAGCGACGGCACCGAGGTCAATGTCGCCGGCACCAACCAGGACCAGATGACCGGCTTCTTCTCGCTGATCGCCGAGGCCGGCCGGACCATCGAGCAGATGCGCTTCCGCCAGACACGGGTCAACGGTGTCGACGTCAACGATGGGTTCATGCTCTACGGCTTCTCGACGCTGACCGTCGTCCCGCTGCCCCCGGCGGCGTGGGCCGGGCTGGCCATGCTCGGCGGTGTCGCCGGCGTGCGCAAACTGCGTCGCCGCTGAGAGGACATCGCCCCCAAGGCGCGAGCGGATCGGGATTGGAGCCGTCGTCCGTTTGGACGGCGGCTTTTCTCGTCTTCAGACGACGAGCGGTCGTCTTGGCATGACCCGCTCGTGTGGAGTGGGTCGATCGTTGACCGCTTCGGCACAGGCACCGCGGAGCCCCCCGGAAGGAGGGTTCGGGTGGGTCTGAAGAGACGACCGCGATGATGATTCGAACAGGATCCGGCAAATTGTGTCACAACTTTCTGATTGAAGCTTGCTGTGGGGATCGCGCCCCGGGTATAACTCCTCTGGGAGGGGTGTTGGATCCCGACCGTGCCTCATGGGGGGACAGACCGGACCGGTCGGTTTGGGCTGCCGCAGAGATCTTCTGAAGAGGAACCGGCTTCGGAGCCCTCATCCGGACCGGTCGCAGTCTGGAGTAAGAGAAATGAACAACGCAAGGGGATTCGTCGCGACGACCGCGGCGAGCGTGTGCCTGCTGTGCGGGGCGGCGCACGCTGGTGTTCAGCAGGTGTTCTTCGGCGCCCTGGGCCAGGATTCCGCGCTGACCTCGAACTTCACGGGCGCGGGCCTGGCGGGCAACGGCGTGAACGCGGGACTCATCCGGCAGTTTCAGGTGACCGGCCGGTCCGGCAACTCGCTGAACATGGGCAATCCCGGTCAGGCCGGCGCCTCGGTGGCCTCTTTCGACCGAACCACCGGCACGCTCGGTTCGTTCTACCTCGACGTGGCTTCCGGGCTCGGCAATAACTGGTTCGATACCGGCGCGGGTGTGGTCCGGCCGTCGGGCGGCACGATCGCGCTCGCCTTCGGGCAGACCAGCGGGTTCAATGCGCGTGACCTGACGGTCATGTTCAATCCCGGTGTCGCCGCCTTCGGATTCAACTTCAACGATGTCGGCGATCAGGGCGGCCAGTTCCTGGTGACGTTCAACGATGGTTCGACCGTCTCGCAGAGCATCTCCCAGCAGAGCGGCTTCGTGGCGTTGATCGCCGCGGCCGGCAAGGAGATCACATCGCTGCGTCTCCAGCAGCCCACGAACGTGAACGACGGCATCTCGCTGTACGGATTCACGACCATGGCCGTCGTCCCGCTGCCCCCGGCGGCGTGGGCCGGGCTGGCCATGCTCGGCGGTGT
>CAYNRF010000179.1:0-6910 GCA_964399525.1 uncultured Phycisphaeraceae bacterium
TCCGACCCGTCAAAGTCCACCCGCGCGTAATGGATGTGGTACGGATCCTCGCCGCCGTTCACCCCCATCACCCGCAGCCACACCTGCCGCCGCTCGTCGTCCACCCGCTCCACACCCCGCACCACCCAGTCCCCATGGGTGATCGCGTTCTTCACCGAGCCGGTCGCGATGTCGTACAGGTACAGGTGGTTCCACCCCGACCGCTCCGACATCCAGATCAGCTCGCCCGTGCCCGCCACCCGGTGCGCGAACACCTTGTTCGTCCAGTCGATGAAGGTCGGGCTGGACTCTTCGACCACCACCCGCGCCGCGCCCGAGGACGCATCAACCCGCACCAGACGCATCGTCCGGTGCCCGCGCCCGTTGTAGAGATAGAAGAACCCCGAACTGTCCGCCTCCCACTCCACACGCCCCACACTCCACGGGTTCTCGATCGGCCCGTCGTCCGGCGTGACCATCGTCCCCGACGCCGCCTCGAACACCCGCGGCCGGCTCACATCCACCCGGTCCCCCGGCTTGCGATACCCGAAGCTGATCAGCTTCGGCTGCACCTGATCCCGCGGCGACGACTCCACGATGTGCACCGTGCGCTCTTCCCCCGGCGCCGTCCGCATCACCACGAACCGCGATGAGTCCGGCGACCAGCGGACCGGCCCCTCGTACCGATCGTCCGCCCGCCCGTCCCCGGTCAGCACACGCTCCCCGACTCCTGCCCCATCCTCTGACCGCAGCACCACCTGGTGGTCCCGGAACTCCACGCGCCACCGCCCGTCGGGCGACACCGCCTCCGACCGGCGCTCGCCCCGATCCGGCGCCTCCGGCGGCACCGCCGGCCCCGACACCATCACCAGCCCCGGGCGCTCGCTGGCCACATAGGTCCCCAGTTCCGCGCCCGCGTCGTCGATCACGCGCCAGGCGTGCCCGGTATAGGTGTTCTGGCGGTGCGTGCCGCCCGGCGCGATGGCCGCGTACTCGCGCTGGTTCGCCTCGTGGTCCAGCCACAGCAGCCGCACCGGCCCGGGCGTGGCGTTGACCACAAACAAACTCGTCGCCGGCCCGCCCCCGCGCGTGCGGTCGGTCCGCCGCGGCGCCAGTCCGAACCGGGCCGGCAGATCCCCGGCCCCCACCGCCGCCAGCGAGCCGCCCGCATCGTCCCACGCCCACACGCGCGGATCGCCGTCCGCCATCAGCAGCACGCGTCCCCCGTCGGGCTCGAACCAAGCGAGGCGCAGCCCGCCGTCGCTCGGCACGCCGGCCCCCCGCAGCGCCGCCGCGAGCGCGTCGTGGTCGAAGGCGTCGCGCACCGTGCCGTCGCCCAGATCCACCGTCCGCCAGCGTTCCGTCCCTTCCGGGGTCTGGACCCGGTAAACGGGCGTCGCCGCGTCCGCCCAACGCACCCGCACGTCGCCGTTGCGCAGCAGGCCGTTCCAGCGCGAGGCGATCGCGTCGGCCCGCCGGTAGTCCTCGGCCGTGCCCTGCGCGAACAGCGCGGGAGCCGGGAAACACACGAGCAGGACCAGAAACAGCAGGAGGATGGGCTTCATGCGTCCATGGTACCGGGATCCGCGCCACCCCGGACCCGGCCGGCGCACGCCCCGCCGCGATCCCGGCCCCGATACCATGCGCCCATGCTGGTTCTGGCCCAATCCGCCCGGTCGCTGCCGGTGACCGACCCGGTGCTGACCTTCGCGATCGTGATGCTCATCATCCTGATCGCGCCGCTGGTCATGCAGCGCCTGCGGATCCCCGGGATCATCGGCCTGATCCTCGCCGGCGTCATCGTCGGCCCCAACGCGCTGGGCGTGCTCGACCGCAACGAGACCATCGTCCTGCTCGGCACCGTCGGCCTGCTCTACATCATGTTCAACGCCGGCCTGGAGATGGATCTCAACCAGTTCCGCCGGTACCGCAACCACAGCCTCGCCTTCGGCTCGATCAGCTACCTCGTCCCGCAGGTCGCCGGGGCGTTCCTGGCGCTGTGGATCCTCGGGTTCTCGGTCGAGGCCGCCATCCTGCTGGGCAGCATGTTCGGCTCCCACACCCTGCTGACCTACCCGATGGTCAGCCGCCTGGGCCTGACCAAGAACCCCGCGGTGACGACCGCCGTGGGCGGCACCATCATCACCGACACCTCCGCCCTGCTGGTCCTCGCGGTCATCGCGCGCTCGACGCAGGGCGAGCTGACGCCCGGCTTCTGGGGGGTGCTCACCGCGTCATTGGCGATCTATACCGCCGCCGTCTGGTGGGGCCTGCCCTGGATCGGACGCTGGTTCTTCCGCACCGTCCCCGCCGATGGGCCGGCCCACTTCGTGTTCCTGATGGCGTCGGCCTACCTGTGCGCCTTCCTGGCCACGCTGGCGGGCGTGCAGCCGATCCTGGGGGCGTTCCTCTCGGGGTTGGCGCTCAACAAGCTCGTGCCCAAGCAGTCGGTCCTGATGACGCGGGTCGGCTTCGCCGGCTCGTGGCTGTTCATCCCCATCTTCCTGATCTCGGTGGGCATGCTCGTCGACCCGAGGGTGTTCGTGTCCGACCTGGCCACGTGGAAGGTGGCCGCCACCATGTGCGTGGCCGTCGTCGCCTGCAAGTTCCTCGCCGCCATGATCTCTCGCAAAACGCTGGGCTACACCCGCGACGAGGGCTGGGTCATGTTCGGACTGACGGTCAACCAGGCCGCCGCCACCCTGGCCGCCGTCATCGTCGGCTTCAACCTGGGCATCTTCGACGCCTCGGTGGTCAACGGGGCGGTCATGATGATCCTGGTCTCGTGCCTGATCGGCTCGGCGGTGGTGCAGAAGTTCGGCCGCGACCTGGCCATCCGCCAGTCCGAATCGCCCGAGGACCTCGCCCTGGCCCCCAAGCGCATCCTCGTGCCCCTGCGCAACCCCGAGGCCGCCCCCGCCATCATGGACGTGGCCTTCATGATCCGCGAGAAGCAGTCCCACGAGCCGGTCTACCCGCTGGCCGTCGTGCAGGACAGCGACGACGCCTCGGCCCGCGTCGCCGCCGGCGAGCGCATGCTCAGCACGGCCGTCACCCACGCCGCCGCCGCCGACATCCCCGCCGTGCCGGTCACCCGCCTGGACACCAACGCCGCCGACGGCATCCTCCGGGCCATCCGCGAGCTGCGCATATCCACCGTCGTCATGGGCTGGACCGGCGTGAGCCCGACGCGCAGCTTCATCTTCGGCAGCGTGCTCGACCAGCTGCTCCGCCGCAGCCCCCAGCAGTTCGTCGTCTGCCGCCTGGCCGAGCCGCTGCACACCGCCAAACGCCTCGTGCTCGTGCTGCCCCCGTTCGCGCACCGCGAGATCGGCTTCGTCGACGCCGTGCGCACCGTCAAGAACCTCGCCAGCCAGTCCGGCCTGGGCCTGGTGCTCAGCGCCCGCGAGCAGGACCTCGCGCAGATGCGCCCCATCATCGACAAGGTCAAGCCCGACGTGCGCACCGAGGCCGCGCCCGTGCCCGCCATCGAGTCCTGGCTCAGCCCACGCGGCCCCGCGCTGCTCGACCGCGACATCTTCGTGCTGCTCGCCGCCCGCGAGAACCAGATCTCCTGGCGGCCCAGCATCGACCGCCTGCCCCGCGCCGTCATGTCGCGCCCGGGGCAGGCCAGCATGCTGGTCATCTACCCCTCCGAGGAGGCCACCGAGGCCCTGCCCCCCGTCGAGCAGCAGAACAACCGCGCCCTGGCGCTCTCCGAACTGTTCACCCCCGACCGCCTGATCGCCGGGGTCCGGGCCGCCGACAGCGCCGAGCTGATCGCCACCGTGCTCGACCGCCTGCCCGAGGACGACGCCGACGCCCAGCGCTCCCTGGCCGCCGACCTGGAACGCGTCGGACGCGAGGCCCCCATCGAGATCGCGCCCGGCATCGTCCTGCTGCACATCCACACGCCACGCGTCGACCGTCCCGTCGGATTCCTCGCGACCGTCGATGGGGGGGTCCGCTTCGACCGGATCAAGCGCGACAGCCGGGCCGTCTTCGTCCTGCTCACCCCCAGATCTCTCCCCGCCGCCGTGCACCTCCAGCACCTGGCCCGCATCGCGGGCCTGCTGCACGACCCCACCAAGCGCGACGCCATCGGCCACGCCCGGACCGCCGAAGAACTCGCCAAGCTCTTCTGACCCCGACCCGACACGCCGCGCCTGCTTTCTACAAGCCGCGCCCGCAAGGAAGCGGCCGCAACCCCAAGCGACAAACGGTTGCCCGCTCACTCCAACAACCGCTCCTCGAACAACTCCAGAATCCGACGATACTCGTCCAGCCACCCCGTCGGCTCCCGGAACTCGTGCTCCTCCGCCGGGTACAACGCCAGCTCCCAGTCCGTCTTCTCCAGCTCGATCAGCCGCTGCGCCAGCCGGATCACGTCCTGCGCCACCACGTTGTCGTCCACCAGACCGTGGCACATCAGCAGCGCCCCCTCCAGCTTCTCCGCGTGCGAGATCGGGCTGCACCGGTCGAACGGTTCCGGATCCACCTGCGGCGTGTCCAGCGGGTTGCTCGTCCACCCGTGGCTGTACTGCCGCCAGTCCGTCACCGCCCGCAGCGCCGCCCCCGCGTCGTACACCTCCGGACGCAGGAACAGCCCCATCAGCGTCAGGAACCCGCCGTACGAACCACCGTAGATCCCCACCCGCTCCAGATCCGCGTTCCAGCGCTCGGCCGCGTACGCGAGGCAGTCGTCAAAGTCCTGCAGCTCCGGCTCGCCCATGTCGCGGTACACCGCCGTCCGCCAGTCGCGCCCGTAGCCCTCCGAGTGCCGGAAGTCCGGCCCCAGCACGATGAACCCGCGCTCGGTCAGCAGCGTGTGAAACATGTGCTCGCGGAAGTAGCTGTCCGACCAGCCCTTGTTGGCGAACTGCAGATATCCCGCCCCGTGCGCGAAGATCACCACCGGCCGCGGCCCGGGGAACCGCTCCGCGTCGGGCAGATACACCCGCGTGTGGATCGGCAGCTCCGTGTTCGACGACGGCACCTTGACCAGCAGCGGCTCCGTGAAATCGAACGACCGGTACAGCTCCGTGTCCGTGCGCGTCAGCCGCACCGGCTCCCCCCCACCCCCCCCGCCCCCTCCGCCACCCAACGCCAGCGCATACAGCTCCGGCGGGTCCATCAGGTCCGACCACACGAACAGCACCCGCGACTCGTCCGGCGAGAGCTTGAACGACTCCACCGTCGCCCCCATCCGCGTCACCGGCGTCACCGACCCGTCCATCCCCACCCGCTCGATCTCGTACACCCCGCGATCCGTCCGGTTGGTCCGCACCAGGAAGCCCGACCCGTCCCGCAGCGGCGTCGTGTCCCGCACCTCCCACGCGCCACGCGTCAGCGCCCGCGCCGTGGGCGGTGCCGTCTTGCCGAACTCGTCCAGCTCGTCCATCGCGGCCACGTACAGATGCCCCCACCCGGAGTGCTCGGACTCGAACCACACCGTCTCCGTCCCCGGCACGAACCCGAAGCCGTTGAACCCCCACTGGATCCACGCCGGATCGCGCATGTGGTGCACCACCGACCACACCGGCTCACGCTGCGACACGTCCAGCCCCAGGATCCACCGGTCCTTGTTGTCGTGGCTGCGCAGCATCACCGCCGCGAACCGACCGGACTGCGACCAGCGCACCCCCAGCTGCGACACCCCCCGCGGCTTGCCGTCGCCCTTCGTCTGTTCCTCGCCGGTGCCCGCCGGTTCCGGTTCCTCCCCCTTCGCCCGCGCCGCCGCGGCCCGCCTGATCTCCGCCAGCGGGTCCTCGCGGATCCCCGGCAGCTCGTCCAGCGGCAGCTCGTGCACCCGCAGCCGGTCCAGATCCAGCAGCACGAAGCCCACCGGCTCGCGCCGCTCCATCCCCACCTTCGCACGCAGCCCCCGCGTCGTCACGTTCCCGCTCTCGGTGACGTAGTCCGGCATGATGTCGTTCGGCCCCGACCCCGGCGGATTCCGCGGGCCCGTGGCCACCAGCAGGTGCCGCCCGTTCGGGCTGAGCCACTGCCCCCGCTCACGCTTCTCCGCATCCAGATAGAACGGCCCCGGCACGCTCATCGGATCCAGCCGCTGGCGGAAGTGCCGGATCATCTCGTTGATCTTGCGACGCTCGTCCCGCTCGCGCAGAAACCGGAACAGGTCCATCTGACGCTGCTCCATGTCGCTGCGCTTCTTCTCCTCCTTCTTCTCCGGGTCCGCCGCGAACCGGATGTCGGCCGCCTGCGCCTCCAGCCCCTGCTCGACCCCGAGCCCGCGCACGATCCACCCGCCCCCCCGCCGGAACGCCACCCGCCCGTCCGCCATGAACATCGGCGACGACTCCCACTCCGACGTCCGCGTCAGCTGCCGCCACCCCTTCCCCTGCTCCCAGAGGAACACGTCGCCGCCGTCCTCGGTCAGCATGCACGCGCCGTCCGCCGACCACACCGCACCCCGCCCCGCCTCCACCGGCAGCGCCCGCCGCCGATCGATCTCCTCCATCATCAGCGGCCCGCGCACCGGCGTCACGCCGTCGAGCAGCAGCACATACCGATCCTTCGTGTCCCGCCCGAGCACCCCCTCGCGCCGCTGCTCGAACAGCACACCCGACCCGTCCGCCAGCCAACCCAGCGACTCCGGAGACCGCGCGAACCACGACGGGTCTTCCATAATCTGCTTGAGCGTGGGGACATTGCCCTGAGCCAGCGCGGACGCCACGGACGCGAAGATTATGAAACAAGAAAAGAATCGGTTCATGTCCGCAGGATAACCGCTTTCCCGCCGCTCGTCTCCTGATCCGCACACGCACAACCCGCCGATACTTCCCACACCATGCCCACCACCGCCGCCGCCACCCCTTACCCCCCCCCCCCCCCCCCCCCCCCCCCCCCCCCCACCCCCCGGCCCGCCCCCCCCCCGGCCCCGGCCCCCCCCCCCCCCCCGCGCCCCCCC
>CAYNRF010000180.1:0-6904 GCA_964399525.1 uncultured Phycisphaeraceae bacterium
TTGCGCGCCCACGAGAAGACCATGGGAGCGCGGCTCGTCCGCGCGTGAGCGATGGAGGCGACTCCAGCCGCAGACGGCACGAACGGTGCGCGGGGCTATGCCGCGACCGCCGCGCACGGCTCGGTGTGGATGACGGCGCAGACCGTGCTGAACAAGCTTGCGACCGTCGTCGCAGGACTTGTGCTTGCGCGTCTGCTCTCTCCCGACGACTACGGCCTCGCTTTCTTCGCGGTGAATGCCGCGGTCTTCGCCTTCGTTTTCCCAACGCCCGTGATGGGAGACGTCCTGCTCGCCGAGCAGCGGCGCTTCCAGCAGGTCGCGGGCGCCGCCAACCTCGTGATGTGGATCGCGGCGATCGCGATGAGCGCGCTCGTGGCGAGTCTCGCGATCCCGCTCGAGAGCTTCGACGGCCGCGCGGGGCTCTCTGCGCTGATTCTCGTGGCGGCCATTCGGCCTGTCGCCGACGCCGTCCTCGCGCTCCCCCATGCGCGTATGCGCATTGACCTCGCGTACAGGCGACTTGCGATCATCGACGGTGGCGTCACGCTTGCAGCCACGGTCGGATCGCTTGCGATGGCATACTTCGGCGCGGGTCCGTTGTCGCTCGCGCTGCCTCCCGTCGCCGCGCTCGCACTCAGGGGAATGCTTTTCTGGCGATGCGTTCGGGGCAGGGTCGACCTCACCGTGCGACGCGAGGAGCTGCGCCCCGTCGCACGCCGCTATGCGGTGGCGGGCTTCGGCCAGTACATCTACAACATCCTGCTTGCGCTCGAGATCGTCGTGCTTGGCTTCGCCACAGACAAGACCGAGGTCGGGCTATTCGTTCTTGCCGCGACTTACGCGATTCAGGCCAACTCGGTGATCGCAGGGCAGATCGGTGCGGTGCTCCAGCCGATCTTCGCGCATGTGCAGGGCGACCATACGCGGCAGGTCGGTGGTTTCCTCCGCGCAACGCGTGTCCTCTCGGCGATCGCCGTGCCGCTCTCGCTTGTGCAGGCGGCGATCGCGGTGCCAGCGTTCCAGCTCCTCTTCCTTGAGAAATGGACAGGTTCGATCGCGATCTTCGCAGTGCTCAGCGTCGCGCAGGCATTTGTCTTCGTGTCGGCGCCATCGCTTGCGCTTCTCAAGGCCCAGGGGCGGTTCCGCGCGTATCTGCAGCTGCAGTTCGCACAGCTGGCGATCGCGCTCGTGGCGTTCCCCGCAGCGGTCCTTTATGGTGCGCCGCATGCACTCGAGGCTGCTGCGTTCATCGGCTTCCCGATCGACGCGAACGCAGGCAAGGCGCTGGCGCTCGGGTGCGCAAGCGCAGTCGTGTGGGCGAGCTTCTGCCCCCTCGCGGTATGGATCGCCGGCAGGCCAGCAGGGGTGCCGTTCGCCACCACGCTCCGAATCTTCCTCGAGCCATGGGTCGCGACGCTTCCGATCATGTCCGTACTTGTCGGCTGCTGGCTCGGTCTGCGCATGGTGGCTCCGCAGGGAGTCGCCGATGCTGCGACCATCGCCGTGCTCGCTCCGATCGCGGTTGTGCTCGCGATCATCCTGTCGTCACGCATGCGCGAGAGTACGCGCACAGACTTCAACGCCATCGTCGCACGCGTCCTCAGGCGCAACGCATGAGAAAGCCATGATCCTCCACATCATCGACAACCTCTATCCCGAGAGCGGGGGACCGCCGACGGTCGCGATCGAGCTCGTGCGCCAGCAGGCGATCATGGGCAGGAAAGTCGCGATACTTTGCACGCACGCACCGCGGAAGCCAGAGCAGCGTGCGTTGCTTGCGGAGCGGTGGCGCGGACTCGACATCGAGTACATGGTCCTGGACGGCATGTTGGAGGGCGGAGTGAACGATGCACGCGCAGCCATGGACCGCCTGCGGCCACGGATCGTGCACATCCACTGCATGTGGGAGGCGCTGGTCCGCCAGATGGCCGCACATGCGCGCAAGCGGGGTATCCCCTATGTTCTGTCGACCCACGGAATGCTGCATCCCTATGCGCTTGCTCAGAAGCGACTGAAGAAGTGGGTGTATCTCACGCTCTTCGAGGGCATCGTGAGCGGTGCAGGCGAGATTTTCGCACTGAACCGCGAGGAGGCCGTGTACATCACAGAGAGATTCGCCCGACCGGCTTCGGTTTTGGCCAACGGAATTGCCGTCGAGGACTATGCGCAGCCCGAAAGCGGCCGGTTTCGAGGACTCTTTCCCTCGATCGGAGAGCGTCCGTTCGTGCTCTTCGTGGGGCGGCTCCATCCGATCAAGGGAATCGACAAGCTCATGCGCAGCTATGCGTACGCGCGCGCGCGCGGGCTCGAGCTTGAACTCGTGCTGGTCGGGCCTGACGACGGCGAGCGCCCCGCGCTCGAGGCGGTCGCGGACGAGCTGGGGCTGTCCGATCACATCCACTTCACGGGGGGCCTGTTCGGTGCCGAGAAGCGCGATGCGTTCGCCGCCTGCACGATCTTCGCGCACAGACCGCGTTTCGAGGGCTTCGGTATCACCGTGGTCGAGGGCCTTGCCTCGGGGAAGCCCGTGGTGACGACGCGCGAGTGCAAGCTCGACGGCTCAGCGGAGGCGGGCGCGCTTCGGATGGTCGAGGACTCCGACGCGGCGTTCGGGGAGGCGCTGCTTGAAATCGCGCGGAGCGCGGACCAGGGTCGAGCGCTCGGCGCGCGAGGCCAGGAGTGGGTGCGCGCCACCCTCGGCTGGGAAGCGCTGGTGCTCCAGGCCGAGGCCGTCTATGAGCGGGCGCAGAGGGAGAAGCGGAAGCGATAAAGCAAGGAGCGGTTCGCGGGCGCGGGTTTGGCGCGGAACATCAACGATTGAGCGCGGGGCTTCAGCGACCAGCGGGAGAACACGCATAGCCGTTTGGTCAACTGGGTCGAAGCGTCAGCCCCTCACGGATGCAAGCCTTGGACTCTCGGGAGTTCAGACACGCGCCAGGCGGCGAGCGCCTTGTCGGCATTTTCACCACCACCTTCGGTGCACTCTTCCACAATCACATGGTTCGGGGTCGGGAAGTTGAACGGTGCCCTCTGGAGGTTCAATGGTCGCCAACCCCCGGTTGGGATATCTCGGTTGCTCTCGCGATCAAGAAATGTCGTCGTGATCAGCCAGGTGGCGCCGCTCGAGTAAACGTTGGCAATCGCCCCAAGCGCGTCTCGGAAAGAAAGGTGCACGAGGCAATCTCGAACAAGCACCGCATCAGCTCGGGGAAGTGGCTGCGTGATGAGATCAACCTGCTCGAATCGCCGTCTCGGGGATCCAAACAACTCGCGGTTCCTCTCGATGATCGCAGGCACAATGTCTCCGCCGATGTAGTCGACATCGCCGAGATCGATCTTCGACATCCAATGAAGATCGCCGCAGGGCACATCCAGTAAGCACTTGACACCAAGTATCCGGAGCAGTGTCGGTAGTTCTCGGGAAACGATACGAGTCTGGACGTCGTCCGACCCCTGCCCCGACCTTGAGACTTCGCTTCCCCACTGGTTCGATTGGAAGATCGAGGTGAAGATCTCTGCGGTCGACAGGCCTTTGAATTGCCGCCGGACTTGTCGTGCCGCCAGAAAGCTGTGGAGCCGCCCAAACCCAGGGAGCGTTCGGAGCAGAGCAGATAGGTTATTAGGCATACAGTACTCTAGAAAAAAGGTGCCCCTGACTACGGCATTCCGACCCCTTGGGGGCCCAGTTCGTTCATGAGTTCCCGCGCTGGGTGCGGTGATCGACCGCGATCGTGACGGGAATCATCGGCTCGACTTTGCCGTGGACTCGCGCTATCTGATAGTGGAAAGCCGAATTGATCGTATCGCGTGGTTCGGTCGATAGTGTGATGGAGGGGCTCCGACGGGGGGCATTGGTACAGGCGCCCCCCTGGGGGATTCTGTGACGTAGTTCAGATTGTCTCTGGCGACGTCGACGCAGAAACAGGTCGAGGAGCACCAGTGACCACGATCCTTGGATTCTTCCTGACTATTCTCAGCATCGTGATTGTTTGGAAGATCGCGAAGGACGCGCTTGACGGAAGTTGTGCGCTCTTTTCGACCCGAAACTTCTTTCTGGTAGGGCTACTTCTATTTCAGTCGGTCTCGGGGGCGTTCACCATGTTCACCGGCGAGTCCGAGCGCCGAGCGGAACTCAACTCGCCTGCGAGCTCTGGTCTTGCATTCAGCATTATTCTGACGCTATTCACCTTTCTATTCTTGGTGGCTTACTCCCGTTCGAGCTTTCTGGAACGAGCGGCGCGGAATCGATCCTGCGTACGAGAAACCGGCATTCCGAGTCTCGTCACGACAGGTCTCGCTCTGACTGGGCTCGGCGTTGTGCTTCGTTTCGCGGGCGAGTCCATTCCTTATGTCGCAGTCCTCCTTCCTCAGGTCGCGGCGGGCTGCCTCTGCGGAGGTGTCGCTCTTGTCGCCATGGGATGGGCACGCTCGCGCTTCAACCCTCTGGTCGCAGCAATACTCCTCGTTTCAGGCATTGGAGCATCAGCAACCTTGCTCGTAGGCGCCTTTGGTCGCCGAGAGATCATCGGTTTGCTCTTTGCGGTGGGATGGGCTCTCTACTACGAAAAGTGGCGGTTCATGCCGATCACGCGCTTCCTACCAAGGGCAGCGATCGCGACGTCGGTTCTTGCGGTTGTGATCATTCTTTTCTCATCTGCCCGCGAGGGTGGAGAGCGCGTCGATCGTTCGCTCGCGCGTCAGCTTGAGCGTATGGTTCAGATCGATCCCCGCGCCATTCAGGAAACGGTCATGTCGTCTTTGACGGGCCAGTTCGCAGGCGGGAACAGTATGTGGATCTACGAGGCTCGTATGGAATGGGGAGGCTTCGATCCTCTTCACTCCCTTGTTTACTTCGTGACACACCCGGTACCACGCGACTGGTGGAATGGAAAGCCCGTTGGACTCGGGCTCACCGTTGTCGATGAAGCCGGTGTGACCGGCGTATCGGAAGAGCATAGCTGGGGCCCCGGTCTTGTCGGACACCTTGTTCACGACATTGTCTTCATCTCGCTGCCGCTTTATGCGATAATCCTCGGGATTGCGTTCCGCTACATGGATGAGCGCATGAGGTTCTCGTCTGAGGACCCCGTCACGGTGGTCTTGTTTGGCTGCGCGCTAGGTCAGGTGTTCGGCATGGCGCGTGGCGACATTGGCCTATTCGCGTTTCACATGATGAGCGCACTGGGCGGCGTGTGGCTGCTCGGCCGCATGCTTGCCGCCGTCACGATGCGCGTCGATCGCGAAGCCACAGCCGAGCTTCTGGAGGGCGAGTCCTTTGTTGCTGAACAATACGATCTCGAGCCGCTCGCGCTCGATGAGCCGCTCGAGACTCGCTGAACGCGTACGTTGACTGCGAAGTCACGACACGGCGGGCATCGTGGGGGAACCTGGACCGTTGGTTCGGTTTCGATGCCCTACCCCCGCGCGACTGACACGACCGTTACTAGTCCGCCTACTCTTCGATGGCAGGTCGGTGATGCATCTCTGTCCCTCATGGGAAGCTTGATCGATGCCGATCCACGGCCGCTGCGATTCGATTCCTTGTCCGAGTCGCGCACTCTTACTACGGGCATCACCACTGACTCGGGGGTACATCGAGCCGATGACTGCAGCAATCGATCAAACGCAGAGTTTCTTTCTGGAGGCACACTCATTCTCTGGCCGTGCAACAGGCGGGTTCGGACTGCCGGGCGGCGTGCGCTGGGCCTGGGTTGGCGCCCTGATGCTGGCGACGGTGATCGGCCAGGTCGCCACGGCAGCGCCGCAAGCGAAAGGCTCCGCGCAGAGCAGCTCGCAGAGCAAGAAGACGGTTCAGCTTGGCCCGAAGAAGCAGACGCCGACGCCGCCTGCTGCAGCCAACCGCCCGAGCCTAGGGAAGAGGATGTCCCCCCCACTGGGCTCGTCAGGTGCGAGCCAGGGGAACCAAGCGGCTCCAACATCATCGGGAACGAGCAGCGTGAAGCAAGCGCGTCCGCCGTCTGCGCCCTCCCGCTCAACCACCGCGAAGGGGGCTACGGCAGTTACTGTGCGCTCCAGCGCGGTGAAGAAGGCGGCGCCCGCACGCTCCGGTATGGGGAAGCTGGTTGCGCCGCCTACTGTGCCCGCTAGTTCCAGCGGCACCGTGCAGCAGCCCGCGCCTGCTACTGCTCCGACAGCCACGGGCTCAAGTCCGACCAAGCAGCCCGTTTCGAATCCAGCCCCTGCGGGCGCAAGCACCTCGACCAATACCCCGCCTTCGCACATTGTCGAGGTTCTTGCTGACGGATTCCGTCTCAGCTCACAGTCGATCGACATCACCGTGCGGAACGGGGCTGTGACGCGCGTAGTGAATCTGCTCACAGGTGAGATCCATGCGAACGGTGGCACCGACAGCCCGTTTATGCCGCGCGGGGTCGTCTGTGCCACCGACGGCTTTGCGGGCGTACGCCTCTTGCACGGGCAGTGGACCTCGCATCCGCTCTACGGTGGCCAACTCGGGACGAGCATCGCATCGGTCGATCGAGCTCCTAGTCAGAGTTCAACCATGACCACCGAGGTTCTCCCTCTCGGAGTGCGCTGCACTTGGCAAGGCCTTTCGTGCGGGGCTGCGGCCTACGCAACCGACTTGCTTACGGTGGAGGCAACCGTCGATCCACAGACCGGCATCATCGACATCACTGCGGAGGCGACCTCGGCCCTGCACGATGTTGTGGGCGTCATCGTCCCTGTCGTAAATCTGCACACACAGCACTCGGTGTACGTCGCATCGTTCGGTGGAATGGTGTACACGCCTACCGATGTTGCGCAAGGAAAGCTCCGCGTCCTCAAGGATGCGCCCTACATTGAGGCTCCGATCCTGGTCGCGGAAGGGCAGTCTGGGTCGCTCGGATTGTGGATAGAGGACCAGACCTTCAAGCCCTACTCG
>CAYNRF010000181.1:0-6878 GCA_964399525.1 uncultured Phycisphaeraceae bacterium
GCGGAACCAGGCCCAGAACGCCTGGTGCGGTGTGGCTTTCGTGCGGAAAAGCATGGGGCGAGTGTACAGAGGCCGACACGGAGATGTGAAGACCATCCGGAAACTCTGCGAGGGTCAAGCACGAAGAAGACAACGGTTGTTAAATCGGACGCTTGAACATCGCTACAGACGTTGTTCGATCGTTTGACGCGTCGTCTCGTGAGCCGCGTGAGACGCTGTCACTCGGATCGGAGGACGGCGAGGATGTCCTCGGCCTGCTTGTCGGCGAGGTAGCTGGAGCGGACGAGGGGGCCGGAGAAGACGGTCTTGATGCCGGCGGCTTTGCCGGCGGCTTCGTACGCGGCGAACTCGTCGGGGTGGACCCAGCGGTCGAGGGGGAGGTGGTTGCGCGTCGGCTGGAGGTATTGGCCGATGGTGATGATGTCACACGGGTCGCCGCGGGACGGGTTGCGGGGGTCGCGGGGGCCGTCGTGGTTGGAGGTCAGGCGGATGAGGTCCTCGAAGAGCTCCATGACCTCGTGCTTCTTTTCGCCGATGCCGACCATGATGCCGGTTTTGGCGATGGCGCCATTGGCCTTGACGCGGCGGAGCAGTTCCATGGTGCGCTCATAGCGGGCGCTGGGGCGCACGGCGGGGTGGCAGCGCTTCACGGTTTCGAGGTTGTGGGCGATGATGGTCGGCCTGGCGTCGATGACCATCTGCAGGGCGGCCTCGTCGCCCTTGAAGTCGCCGATGAGGACTTCGAGGGACATGTCGGGGCAGGCGTCGCGGACGCGGATGATGGTTTCGGCCCAGATGGAGGCGCCGCCGTCGGGGAGGTCGTCGCGGTCGACGGAGGTGATGACGATGTGCTTGAGGCCCAGGCCCCGGAGGGACTCGGCGACGCGGCGGGGTTCGTCGCGGTCGGTGACTGGGGGTTTTCCCGTCTTCACGTTGCAGAAGCCGCAGGCGCGGGTGCAGGTGTCGCCGAGGATCATGATGGTGGCGACGCCGCGGGCCCAGCACTCACCGATGTTGGGGCAGCCGGCCTCCTCGCAGACGGTGTGCAGGCCGTGGGTGCGCATGTTGGCCTGGGTGGACTTGAAGGTCGGTCCGCCGGGCATTTTGGCGCGCAGCCAGTCGGGTTTGCGCTTGGGGGCGAGGGTCTGGACGGCGTTGTCCTGGTTGTTGAGGACCATGCCGGTGAGGGAGACGGTGGGCTTGATGTTGCGGATGGGGTCGCCGCCGAGGGGCCGGGGGTGGCGGGCCAGGGTGCGGGCGAGGGGATCGGCGCGGTCCCCGGGCAGGTTGGTGGCGGGGTCTGAAGAAGGATGGGAGGGGAGGGTGGTCATATGGGGGACGGCAAGGGTTCGGGCGGGGGCCCCGTCGCCGACGCTCCGGCCTCGTCTGCGGTCGGCACCCCGGCATGGTATGCGCTGGGGTGCGGGGATTTGTGGGGCAAAGTTGGGACCGAGAATCAACCGGGTGGGGCGGGGTGGACGATGTTGACGCGCAGGCGGTGCGCTCCTGTGTCCGTTAACGCGGCGCGGGGGTGCGCTATGCTTGGCGGATGAATGGGTCGGCCTTTTCCCCGGGACGGGGCGAACGGTCGGCCGGTCCGGTTCGTACCCAGGTCTCCCCCCGCAGGAGCGTGGCATGCGCAGAGAAGATTCCCCCCGTTCGATGGCCCGACTCGCCGGCGCGGCGCTGGCCCCCGTGATGGGCGTCGTGATGGCGGCCGGGCTGACCGGCTGCTCGAACTGGGACTCGTTCGGCAACCCGTCCGTGGTGGGCCGCTGGGAGCGGACCCCGACCCGCGTCCCGATCCTGACGCATCTGGCGGCGATCGAGGACGAGGAGGAGAAGTGGGTCGAGCGGACGGAGATCACGCCCGAAGACCTGCAGGCGCAGGCCGATCCGTACCGGGTCGGCGCCGGTGACATCCTGTCGATGACGATCTGGGATCTGGTGGCCCGCAACGCCGCCGAGCAGATCGTCCGCCAGGTGGACCAGAACGGGTACGTCGAGATCCCGGTGCTGGGGCGGGTGTTCGTCAGCGGCCTGACCGAACCCGAAGTGGCCCAGGCCATCGCCGAGCGGATGCAGAACATCGTGGCCGACCCGCTGGTGTCGGTGGTGGTCGAACAGCGGCGTCAGCAGCTGTTCTTCCTCGCCGGCGCGATCCAGGGCGCGGGCCCCTACGCCGTGCCCAGCGCCGACTACCGCCTGCTCGAGGCGCTCGCCTCGGCGGGCGGGGTGCCTGAGTTAATCGACGAGATCTACGTGATACGGCAGATCCCGCTTACGGACTCTGGCGAGCGGATCTCCCCGGAGAACGAGGGCGACCGCTTCCGCGGCACGACCCCGCCGGCCCAGCAGCAGCAGGACGGCGAGAGCCTGCTCAACGTGATCGAGGAGCTGTCGGCGCCCGGCGCGCTGCCCGGCGCGATGGGCGGGGTCATCCCCGCGATCGTGCAGCCGGCGCGGGACGAACCGCTGATCGACCTGGTCGAGTCGCCCCGCCCGGCCGAACCCGCCGCCCCGGACGAGCAGGCGGAACAGACGCCCGAGCGTTCGCTCGAGCCGCGTTGGCGCTACCGCGACGGGCGCTGGACGCGGGAGGCCCTCCCCGCGGCGACGCGGCGGACGATCCCGGGGCGGGAAACGGACGGACCGCGTGACCTGCGCGGCGACCTGTTCACGCAGCGTGTGATCCGGGTGCCCACCAAGCCGCTGGCGGCCGGCGATGCGCGGTACAACATCGTGGTGCGTCCGGGCGACGTGGTGCACGTGCCTTCGAACGAGGTGGGCGTGTTCTACATGGGCGGCCAGGTGAACCGGCCGGGCGTGTACAACCTCCCCACGGTCGGGAAGATGACGCTGATGCGGGCGATCGTGTCGGCGTCGGACCTGAGCCCGATCGCGATCCCCGAGCGTGTGGACCTGACGCGGATGGTGGGACCGAACGAGCAGGCGACGATCATGCTCGACTACCGGGCCATCCGCGAGGGGACGCAGCCGGACGTGTACATCCGCCGGGACGATGTGATCAACATCGGCACGAACTTCTGGGCCACGCCGCTGGCGGTCGTGCGGGGTGGTTTCCGGACGAGCTACGGGTTCGGCTTCCTGCTGGACCGGAACTTCGGCAACGACGTGTTCGGCGCGCCGCCGAGCAATAACCAGTTCGGGAACTGACGCCCGCCCGGCCGGTTCCTCCACGCCGCGGCCGGGACGGTCGCGCCCGGGGAGCGAAGGCGCGGGGGACGGGGCGGCAATCTCTGAACCCGCAGGGATCGCGGGGCGTACAGCGGTCACGGGATGGCCTGGAGCGGGATCCGTGCGCTCCGCGTGGGGCGGGCGGACTCTGGAGAGGTTCCCGAAAACGGGGCGAAGTGCGTCCTGTTTGAAGTCGATCTGATCGCTGGCCATGAGCACCGTTTCAGCACAAACCGCGTCCGAGAGCGCTCACCGGCCCGGGGACCGCATCCTCGGACTGTTCACGCCCGCGGGGCTGGGGTGGACCCTGGCGCTGGGGGTGGGGTTCCTGGCCCTGTTCGCCCAGTGGGTCATCAAGCAGGGCGAGATGAGCTACGAGTACATGCAGGACTGGGGCCACGCGTTCGTGATCCCCGGGATCGGCGCGTACCTGGTCTGGCGGAACCGCGCGGCCATCGCGGCCGAGCGGGCGGTGGTGTTCTGGCCGGCGGTCGTGCCGTTCCTGCTGGGCATCGTCAGCTACGCCTACTGCGTGATCAACGTGCGCAACCACATGCTGCAGGGATTCAGCCTGGTGCTCACGCTCGGCGCCCTCGTGCTGCTGCTGACCGGGCCGCGGATGCTTCGGCACGTCTTCCTGCCGATCGCGTACCTGCTGCTGGCGATCACGATCTCCGAGGCGATCATGCTGGACGTGACGTTCCGCCTGCAGCTGATCGCCAGCCAGGGGGCCTGGCTGATCCTCAACCTGATCGGTCAGCCGTTCAACTGGTTCATCGTCGAGATCCAGGGCAACACGCTGGAGATGCTGACCTCGGCGGGCGCGACGCACTCGATGAACGTGGCGGAGGCGTGCAGCGGCATGCGGATGGTGGTGGCGTTCTACGCGCTCGCGGGCGCGGTGGCCCTGCTGGGCACCCGGGAGTGGTGGCAGCGGATCGCGCTGATGCTGCTCGCCGGACCGGTGGCCATCGTGATGAACATGGTGCGGGTGACGGTGCTCGGCCTGCTGATGCTCATCGACCCGGCGCTGGCCGAGGGCGACGCGCACATGCTGATCGGCACGCTGCTGCTGTTCCCCTCGCTGCTGCTGTTCATGGGGATCGTCTGGACGCTCAACCGGATCATCCGCCCGGCGCAGGCCCGGGTCTCGGCGGGGGGTGGATCATGAGCAGGTCGGACGGTGCTGCGGGGGCGGGATCGCGGGGCGTGATGAAGCTGGCGCGGGTCGGGGCGTTGGCGGTGCTGGTCGCGTCGACGGTCGGGATGGGCGCTGCGATCCGCGCGGGCGGCATCCATCTGCGCAAGATCCCGATCTACGCGCCGGGCGACCGGCAGCTGTCCACGATCCCGGCCGAGACGCCCGGATGGACGAGGCTGGGGCTGGACGTCACGGAGTCGGCCGAGGTGCTCGAGGTTCTCAAGACGGAGAACTACGTCACGCGCTCGTACCTCAAGCGGGGGACGGGCGAGAACGAGATCGCCCCGATGATCCTCGAGTTCCACGCGGCGTATTACACGGGGATGATCGATACCGTGCCGCACGTGCCGGAGCGCTGCTTCGTGGGCGGGGGCCTGCAGCAGTCGCGTGCGTCGCGGGTCATGGACCTGTCGCTGCCGGGCGCGTCGTGGGCCGCGGACCCCTCGGTGCCCGCCGAGCTGGCGGGCCGCAGCGGCAGAATCTACACAGTCAGGCTGAGCAACAACTCGAACTACACCGACTCGCCCGGGCGGCGGGTGCGTCTGCCTCGGGACGTCGGTCCGGAGAGCCCGCTGCGGATGCGGGTCAGCGAGTACATCCTGCCCGGCGGGCAGAAGTACTACGCGGGCTACTTCTTCATCGCCAACGGCGGCACGGTGCCCAACGCGAACGATGTCCGGACGCTGGCGTTCAACCTGACCGATGACTACGCCTATTACCTCAAGGTGCAGGTGAACAGCGGGACGGTCGACTCGGTCGAGCAGCTGGTGGAGGAAGCGTCCGGGCTGCTGGACGAGCTGATCGGCGAGATCATGCGGTGCGTGCCGGACTGGATCGACGTGGAGACCGGGGCATACCCGCCCGCGACGCAGGGCTGAATCAAGGTGAACAACGCCGCCCGCGACGCGTCGCGGGTCGGAGGAGCTGCGATGGCTGGCAAGGTGAACACGAAGTTTGTGGTGCTTCTGAGCGTGGGTCTGGTGGCGGTCTTCGGGCTGCTCGCCTGGGCGTTCGCGTCGCTGGCGTTCAAGAGCGGCGAGGACTACGAGCGTCTGGGCGACCAGGCGATGCAGGAAGGCGACTTCTTCCGCGCCCAGCGGATGTACGGCAGCGCGGTCAGCCACGACACCACCAACCGGCTGTGGCTGGACAAGTGGATCACGGCGATGGAGTCGTGGACGCCCGACACCGAGACGGCGTACCGCGATGCCTTCTACACGCGGTACTTGCCCGCCATCAGCCAGATCGCGACCTCCCAGCGGACGGACGTGGCGGCCCACCGCCGGCTGCTGGACATCTACTACGACCTGCTCAAGCAGGGCTACAGGCGCGAGCAGGCCGACGGGCTGGCGACGGTGACGCGCAACTCGGCGGCGTACTTCGACCGCCTCCCGGACGCCGACAACTCCTGGCGCTCGCTGCTCCGCTACCGCGGGCTGGCGATGGAGATGGTGCTCCGCGAGAACGGGGTGCTGTCGGAGGACCAGGTTGCGCTGATCGCCGAGGATCTGCGCGCGGCTCTGGAAGCGGACCCCGCGGACGGCGAGTCGATGGCGGCCCTGATGCGATGGACGATCGCCAACGCCGTGCGCAACGAGCGGCTGGACAAGGACCGCGTCGGCCTGCAGGCCCGGCGCGAGGCCCGGGACATGGGGCTGGCGTTCCTCGCCCAGAACCCGGGGGACCCGTTCGTCGAACTGGCGACGCTGCAGATGACGGCGGAGATCGATGACGCCGCCGCGCGGGCCAATCCCGACGCGCAGGCCCGACTGCCGCTGATCATCGCGGCGTACCAGGCCCTGGTGCCGGAACTGGACCGCGTCGCCGCGCTGCTGCGCGAGGCCGGTCCGGAACGGATCGGTGTGCCGCTGCTGCGGCAGATCCTGCAGATCGAGGCAGCGATCGACCGCCCCGCCCAGCTCGCCCGCACGCGTTCGATCGTGGACGCCTTCCTGAGTTCACGGCCCGATGACGCCCGGCTGCTGCTCATCGCGGCCGACATCGCGCGGAACGTCGGTGATCTGAAGACCTCCTCCAAGCATCTGGAGACGATCGGCTCGCTGCCGTCCATACCTGTGAGCTTTGAGGGGCTGATGCGGTACGACATCCAGCGGTTCGCGCTGGTCCTACGCGCCGGTGTGGTTCTGGATCTGGCCCAGCAGTTGACGCCCGAGGAGGCGGACAAGCGGGCGGCGATGATGGAGACAGTGCGGCAGTTGCGCGGGCAGTACGCCACGCAGGTGTCCGAGGATGATCTGCAGCTGATGCTGCTGGACGGGCGCGTCGCGGCCGCGGAGGACCGCATGGCGGAAGCCCTGCGGCTCTTCCGTCGGTACAACGAGCTGCTGCAGAACCGCAGGCCGGACCCCGACGGCCTCATGCTCGAGGCCCGGGCCGCATTGGCGCTCCGCCAGTCGGGCACAGCCCGCAGCGCGCTGGAGCGGCTGCTGGCCATCCAGCCCACCAACGTGCAGGCGTC
>CAYNRF010000182.1:0-6866 GCA_964399525.1 uncultured Phycisphaeraceae bacterium
GGAGACCTTGGCCAGGACGACCTTCTCGCGGAAGCCCTCGGCGTGGCCGACCAGGATGCCGGCGGACTGGGCCATGCCCTCGACGATCAGGCTGGCGGGCATGATAGGGGTCGGGGGGCGGGCGGCAGACCCCCTCCGGCCGGCGGGGCCGGCCACCTCCCCCGCCAGGGCGGGGGAGGCGGGAAAATGGTCGTGGAGGTGCTCCTCGGCCATGGAGACATGCTTGACCGCGACCAGACGCTGGCGGGGGACCAGTTCGACGATGCGGTCGATCCACATCCAGCGCATGAGGGGCCTCGGATCCCCGTCGCTGACGCTCCGGGCTCGTGATGCTGCACGGGGGTCAGGCGGTCTGGAGCTTCTGCTCGCAGAAGTTGACCAGGGCGTCGACGGTGAAGATGTTGCGGATGTTGCCCACGGAGGGGTCGGCCTCGATGGCGGCAAAGTCGAAGTGCGGCAGACGCTTGCGCAGCGACTCCAGGCCCTTGGCCGTGACCTTGCCGTCCTGGACGAACTCGGGATCCTGGGTGACGCCCTCGGGGAAGAGCTCACCCTGGGCGATCTTGAACCCGAAGGCCTGCTCGAGCTTGAAGGAGATGTCGAGGATGTCGATCGACTCGGCGCCCAGGTCCCCGATCAGGGTGGCCTCGGGGGTCACCTCGTCGTCGTCCACGGCGAGGGCGTCGACGAGCACTTCCTGGACCTTGTCGAAGATTTCGGATCGTTCCATAGAGCGGGAATTCCTTCGGCGGCAGCGGCCGGATCCGGCGGGGCCGGGGGTTTGGAATCGTCGGCCGCAATGCTAGGAGGGGCAAACCGCAGGGGCGAGGGGGGTGAAACCGGGGGAACATCGAGCGGGGCCGGCCGTTGCCCTGGCCCAGGGATGACCGGCGGGGCGCGTGTCAGAGTGCGGCCAGCCTTCTGGCCGTCTCCTGCTCGATCAGGGCGTCGAACAGGGGTTTGAGGTCGGCGTCGTCGAGGACTTTGGACTTGGCGAACTTCTGGTCCAGGCGTTCGTCGGAGACGATGTTGTCCTGGTAGCGGTAAGTGCGGATCTTCTCGCTGCGCTGGGCGGTGCCGATCTGGCCGGCCCGTTGGCCCGCGCGTTCCGCCTCGACTTTGCGCCGCTCGATCTCGTAGACCCGGGCGGTCAGGAGGCGCCGGGCCCGCTCGCGGTTCTGGGCCTGGCTTTTGGTCTCCTGCATGCGGACCTCGACGCCGGTGGGCTTGTGGACGAGGTTCACGGCCGTGGCGACCTTGTTGACGTTCTGGCCGCCGGGGCCCTGGGATGTGGTCACGTGCTCGGTGACGTCGTTGGCCCAGTCGATGGTGACCTCGACCGCCTGGGGCTCGGGCAGCACGGCCACGGTGCAGGTGGAGGTGTGGATGCGGCCCTGGGTCTCGGTGGCGGGGACCCGCTTGACGGAGTGGACGCCGGCCTCGAAGGCCAGTTCCTGCCAGACGCCCTCGCCGGCGATGTTGACGATGGCCTTGCGGATCCCCCCCACCGACGGGTCGGCGTCGAGTTCCATCTCCTCGACCCTCCAGCCGCGTCTGGCGGCGTAGCGGGTGTAGGCGCTGAGCAGGTCGCGGGCCCAGAGGCCGGCCTCGTCGCCGCCGGTGCCGGCGCGGATCTCGAGGATGACCGAGCCGATCTGGCGGTCGTTGGACATGACCAGCAGGGACTTGATCCGCTCGGCGGTCTCGGCGGCGGCGTCTTCGAGCTGGGGGAGTTCCTCGCGGGCCAGCGCGGACAGATCGGGATCGCCGCCGGTCAGCGCGGCCCGCATCTCCTGCGCGTCGGAGAGGAGTTTGCGGAGGTGGCGGTACTCGGTGGCGAGTTCATCCAGGGCGGCCCGTCGGATGGCCATGGACGAGGCCCGTTTGTGGTCGGCCACCGCCTCGGGATCGGCCAGAGCCGCGGTCAGTTCGCGGTGCTGGGCGTCGATCTCGTCGAGTTTGACTCGGACGCTGTCCTGGAGGATGGCGGTCAGGTCGGGCACGCGCAAGCGTAGGGAGAGAAGCGGGTCACCTTCCGCATGGTCGCCACCACCGCCGCTCACTCCTCCGGATTCAGGGTGCGGAAGTGCGGGATGTTGAAACCTTCCGGGGCCAGACGGCCGTTGATGGCGGCACCGCCCGGCAGAGGGGTGTACATCTCGATGGAGATCTGGCTGATGGGCATGGGACCGGGGATGGTCTTCCCACCGCCCATGGTGATGGCGGCGATCACCATGACTGGGGTGTTGGGGTCGGTGATGTGCTCCATCGGCTCGCGGGCCCCGGGATCCGATCCGGCGGCGTTCATGAAGCGGGCGTGGGTGTCGGAGTAGTACCACTTCCTGGCGGCCTCGACATCCTTGAACCAGGCGATGATGGCGAGCTTGCCCGACTGGAGTTGGGCGGCGTCGGCGCCGAGACAGCCCTCGCTCGCCCGCAGGCCTTCGACGAGCACCCGCCCCATGTCGGGACGTCCGCCGGGCTGCTGGGGTCGGCCGGGGGCCGGCTGGGACTGGGGTTGGGCCTCGGCCCTCAAGGGCGAGGGCGCCAGCGCAAGGACGCCGGCGAAGGCCAGGGCGGACACGGCCGGAACGAGGAGCAGGCGGCGGTTCATGGCTTTGATTCCTGTGCGGCCCTGATGCGGACCGGTGCGTGCTTGGGTCCGGCGTGGTCTGGGTATCAGGCATGGAACTCGTGCCACCCGGTCCCGAGATATCCGTATACTCGCCCGGCTCGGTCGACGCAAGCGATTTCTGGAGGTGTGGATGGATTCTGCGATCTCGATGCGGGGCGTGCGGAAGACCTTCGGGCCCAAGGTGGCCGTGGAAGGCATCGATCTGGAGGTGCCCACGGGCTCGCTGCACGGCTTCATCGGGCCCAACGGGGCGGGCAAGAGCACCACCATCCGCATGATCATGTCGATCCTCTTCCCGGACGCCGGCGAGCTGCGTGTGCTCGGCCGCAGCTCCGCGGTGGAGAGCAAGGACCGCATCGGCTATCTGCCCGAAGAGCGGGGCGTCTACAAGAAGATGAAGGTCGCCGCCTTTCTCCAGCACATGGGCCGCCTGAAGGGCATGGACGCCGGGCCGGGGCTCAAGCGATCGGTGCACGCGTGGCTCGAGAAGGTCGGGCTGCCGGATGTCGCGAAGAAGAAGTGCGAGGAACTGTCCAAGGGCATGCAGCAGAAGGTGCAGTTCATCTCCTGCGTCCTGCACGAGCCCGACCTGATCATTCTCGACGAGCCCTTCAGCGGCCTCGACCCGGTCAACATGCGGCTGCTGCGCGATCTGATCCGCGAGCAGAACGACGCCGGACGCACCGTCATCTTCTCGACCCACGTGATGTCCCAGGCCGAGCAGCTGTGCGACCACATCGTGATGATCCACAACGGGCGCAAGGTGCTCGACGACCCGGTCCAGACGATCCGAGCCCGGCACACACCCACCGGGGTCTGGTTCGAGCCGTACGAACCGTCGGGCGAGTCCGCCGCGGTCGAAGCGGTCCGCCGGCTCGCGGGCATCGCGGAGGTACGCCGGGTGGACGGCAAGCTCGAGGCGGTGCTGGGCGCGGGCGTGCGGCCGGATGAAGCCGTCCGCCTCGTCGCTTCGGCGGCGCCGATGGCCAGCGTGGACCTGCACCGCCCGGGGCTGGAAGACATCTTCATCAACATCGTCACCGAGGGCGACCTGAGCGGGGACGACCGGGAGCAGTTGCGGGCGGCGCTCCGCGACATCGGGGGTGACGCGTGATGCGGCAGGGCTTCAAACTCGCCAAGGTGATGCGGGTCGCGGGGCGCGAGTTCGCCTCCACGGCCCTGACCAAGGGGTTCATCATCGGCGCGCTGGTCGTGCCGGCGGTGCTGGTGGCCATCATCCCGCTGATCGGCGTGCTGGCCGCCACCGCCAAGCCCCCGGCGGTCACCGGCACCGTGCTGGTGATCGACCGCAGCGGCGAGGTCTACGACACGCTGGCCGAGCGGCTGAGCGAGGAGGCCATCCGGGAGCGGCGCCAGGCCGCGGCCCGACGCGCGGCCGAGTTCGCCGAGGGGACGCTCGGGGCGCTCGGCTCCCGCGTGGCCGGAGGGGCCGACGAGGCGATCGAATCGATCCCCGTGCCCGGTTTCCGGTTTGAGCGGCTGGACCCGTCGGAGGACCCCGAGGCCGCCAAGGAACGCATCCGCCAGCAGCTCAAGGGCGGGACGGACGCGGACGCCGAGGGCATCGACCGCGTGCTGGCGATCATCGAGATCGACCGCGACGCGGTCGCCCGCGCCGACGAGAACGCGGAGTTCGGCGGGTGGCAGCCCTTCTTCCGGCCCCGGCTCAACAGCGAGGCGGCCGAGGAACTGCGCGACGGGGTGGCGTGGTCGATCCGCGAACGCCGCTATGCCCTGGCGGGCATGGACCGAGCCGCGATCCGCACGCTGGACAGCATCGAGCAGCGGGCCGCCCAGCAGGTGACCCAGACCGGCGTGCAGCGGGACACCTCGGGGCTGGCCAGCATGGGCATCCCGGTGGCCGCCATGATCCTGATGCTGGTGGCGACCTTCACGGGCGGGCAGTACCTGCTGACCACGACGATCGAGGAAAAGTCCAGCCGGGTGGTCGAGGTGCTGCTCAGCGCGGTCTCCCCCATGGAGCTGATGACCGGCAAGATCCTGGGCCAGATGGGCGTGGGGCTGAGCCTGCTGGTGATCTACAACTCCATCGGCATCTTTGGTCTGATCTTCTTCTCCGTGACCGGGCTGGTGAGCTGGCAGTTGCTGGTGTCGTTCTTCGTGTTCTTCGCCCTGGCCTACTTCATGTTCGCGGCCATGATGGCTGCGATCGGGGCCGCGGTGAACGACCTGCGTGAGGCCCAGAGCCTGATGACCCCGGTCATGCTGTTCAGCATGGTGCCGTACTTCCTGTTCTTCCCGGTGATCCGGGCCCCCAACAGCATGCTCAGCACGGTGCTGAGCTTCCTGCCGCCCATCAGCCCGTTCATCATGATCATGCGGATCGCCAGCCCCGAGCCGGTGCCCGCGTGGCAGGTGGCCGGGTCGATCCTGGTCAATCTGATCGGCGTGGTGGTGCTGCTGTGGCTGGCGGCCAAGGTGTTCCGGGTCGGGCTGCTGATGTACGGCAAGCCGCCGAACTTCCGCACGCTGCTCAAGTGGATCCGGATGGCGTGACGCTTTCCGCGTCCCCGCCCCCGGCCTCACCCTGCTGCCCGAACTGCCGGTACGACCGGGCCGGGCTGCCCGCCGGGGTTGTCTGCCCGGAGTGCGGGGCGGCGGCGCCGAAGCGTGGCCTGCGGGAAGGCGACCTCGACCCGGCGTCCTCGAAGGCGACCATCGCCATGGGCATGGCGGTGCTCGCATGGATCGGGCTGATCGGTTTCGGGATCCTGGCGACCCCGATCGGGCTGGGGGCATTCTGGGTGGCGTGGAGAGCGTCGCGGGATCTGGCGGCCCGGACCGTGCCAGATCCCCGCACGCACACGATGATCGGTTGTGCGGCCGGTCTCGGCCTGGGGGCCGCCGCGGCGGGCCTGATCATGTTCGTCGGCCTGCTGCTGGTGTTATGATCGAGCCGCCCAGGAGTTACCCATGTCACAGATGCCGCAGAACCATCCCCATGCGCCGCCGGGAAGCAGGTGCCTCTCCTGCGGGTACGAGATCGTGGGCGTGGGCGTCGGCGGTCATTGCCCCGAGTGCGGCTCGGTCATCCGGCAGTTCGCCGCCCCGGGTGCGCAGACGCAGGGCAAGGCCGTCGCCTCGATGGTGCTGGGGATCTGCGCGATCGTGCTGAGTTGCGCCACCTACGGGATCATGGGACTTCCCTGCGGGATCCTGGCGGTCGTGTTCGCCAAGCAGGCCCGGCTGGCCGTCCAGGCCGGCACGGCGCCGGTCAGTTCGCTCGGGATGGCGACGGCCGGCCGGGTGTGCGGCTGGATCGGCCTGGGGCTCAGCGGCGTATTCCTCCTGCTCTTCGCCGGCATGATCGTGCTCAGCATCGTGGGGTCACCATGACCGCCCCGTTCGACAAGCACGATCTCTACGAACTGTGCGTGCAGTCGCCCACGCACCTGGCGCCGCTGCTGCGGGCCGTGCACGGCAGGAACCCCGCCACCCTCGGTGAGGACTTCGCGGGCACCGCTGCCCTCTCGTACGAGTGGGTCAAACGCGACGGCGCCCGGGCCGTGGCCGTGGATCTGGACACCGAGGCGCTGGGCAAGCACCCGGATCACCCGCGGGTGTCCAAGGTCGTGTCCGATGTCCGCACCGTGCCGGATGCGTGCGACGTGCTGTTCGTGGGCAACTTCTCGATCGGCTACCTGCACACCCGGCGCGAACTCGTCGAGTATCTCCGCCATGCCCGCGGCCGCCTCAACCCCGGCGGCGTGTTCGTCTGCGACACCTACGGCGGCGAGTCCGCCTTCCTGACCGGCGAGGTCCACCGCCCCCACCCCATGCCCGGCGG
The DNA here is from genome assembly GCA_964399525.1 of uncultured Phycisphaeraceae bacterium. Taxonomy (GTDB): domain Bacteria; phylum Planctomycetota; class Phycisphaerae; order Phycisphaerales; family UBA1924; genus UBA6054. The sequence goes on from CAYNRF010000182.1 coordinate 6,465, forward strand.
GTTCCTCTGCCGCTACACCTGGGAGCAGCGCCACGCCGACCCGCTCACAGGCATGGTCACCGATGTCATCCATTTCCGCATCGAGAAGGCCGGCGTGATCGAGCAGGAGATGTTCGACGCGTTCGTTTATGAGTGGCGGTTGTGGTCCGTCCCCGAACTCCGCGACGCGATGGACGAGGCGGGCTTTTCCAAGACCCAGGTCTACGCCAAACTCGCCGACGCGTGGGACGACGAGGGCAACGCCTACGTCGAGCCCGTGATGGACGCGGAAGACGAACTGGACGAAAGCTTTATTGTGATGGTGGCGGGAAGGGTGTGATCTTGAGCTAGCCCCGAACGCGAGTGAGGGGATGGGTTCGCATGCCCCACGGAGCGCAAGAACATCCCCTCACTTGCGTTCGG
>CAYNRF010000183.1:0-6807 GCA_964399525.1 uncultured Phycisphaeraceae bacterium
GGCGAAGAAGAAGTCCCGGCTCGGCGAGCCGGGGCACTCGGAAGGGCGTCAGCGGCCGGCGGCGCGGTCGCGGGCCTCGACGGCGAGGCGGTCGACGCGTTCGTTCTCGGGGTGGCCGTCGTGGCCGCGGACCCAGTGGAAGCGGATCTCGTGCACCGCCTTGAGTTCGTCGAGCTTCATCCACAGGTCCACGTTCTTGACCGGCGCCTTCGAGGCGGTCCGCCAGCCTTTCTGCTTCCAGCCGGCGATCCATTCCTCCAGACCCTTGAGCACGTACTGCGAGTCCGAGTACAGCTCGACGATGCTGGGGCGGGTCAGGCTGGCCAGGCCTTCGATGACCGCGGTCAGCTCCATGCGGTTGTTGGTGGTGGCCGGCTCGCCCCCGTTGCGTTCGACGGACTTGCCGGTTTTGGGGTGACGCAGGAGATAGGCCCAGCCGCCGGGGCCGGGGTTGCCCGAGCAGGCGCCGTCGGTGAACAGATCAACGACGGGGCGGGGCGTGGTCGGCTTGGGGGCGGGCTGGGTCATGGTCGATGGTCGGTCGGGGATCGGGCGGGTTCGGTGACGTGGCGGGTCTTCTCGTAGCGGACGATCAGGGAACGGCCGGTGGTGACCTTCCACGATCGGGCGTGGCGGAACATGGCGCGGTTGCGTTCGGCGTGCTCGGGGCGGCCCTTGCGGATGAACAGCTTGTGGGCCCAGGGCCAGCCGAAGAGGTGCGTCAGGGCGTACACGGGCAGCAGAAACTTCTTCTTGATGCGGTCGGCCGTGGTCTCGACCACGCTGCCGCCCCAGTACGAGCCGTGGTGCCAGAGCCAGCCCAGATCGACCGGCGAGACGTGGAAGCGGTCGTCCAGGGTCCCGGGAGCGAGCTCGCGGAGCTGGGTGAAATGGAACTGGTGGAACGTGCCGGTGTAGAAGAACTGGATGCGGGAGAACATGCTCGAGATGTTGGGGGTGCTGACGATGACGCTGCCGCCGACCCTGCAGACGCGGAAGAGTTCGCCGAGCAGATCGTGGGGACGCAGGACGTGCTCGATGCCTTCCAGGCAGATGACGGCGTCGAAGGAGGCGTCCGGGAAGGGCAGCGGGGCGGTCATGTCGGCCCAGACGTAGGTCGGATCGTGGGCGTTGATGTCGGCGGGGACCACGTCGTGCCCCTGCTCGCGGAGCACCCGGGTCATCTGTCCGGCGCCGGCGGGCAGGTCGAGGATGCGGCCTCTGGGGAGGCGGGCGGTCATGCCCGCCACGATCCGCATGTAGTCGGTGTAGTTGTGGCGGTGGCTGAACTCAGCGCCGGATGGGGCGCCGGTTGGGGCGCCGGTCGGAGCGGAAGGCCGCAAGGCCGGGGGATGGGCGTTCGGTCCGAGGGCAGGGGGGGCATCGGGCGATCCCGGGTGGATCGGTCGGTTCGCAGCCTCGGAGACGGAGTCCATGGGCTGCGACTCTACAGCGTGCAAGGTCCGAGATCCACGCGAATCCGACCTACGATCCGCCCATGCCGACCGCGCCCGCCCAGACCCTGCCCGCCGCCGCTTCCTCTCCCGTCCGCGTCTGCCGCGTCGAGGTGCGGCCCCGGGCCAACGCGGGCGACCCCCGGGCCGAGGAGCTGGCCGGGCAGGCCGCCCGGGCCGGGCTCAAGCCGACGGCGGTCCGGTCGGCGCGGGTGTATCTGATCGAGGGGGCGCTGGGGCGGGCGGCGCTGGACCGGGTCATCGGGGGCCTGCTGGCCAATCCGGTGACCGAGGAGGCGTTCGTCGGAGCGTCGGCGGCGGACGGGGCGCTGGTGGAAATCCACCCGTTGCCCGGCGTGATGGACCCGCCCGCGCAGACCGTGCGGGACGCCATCGAAGAGCTGACGGGGGTCGATTGCCGGGTGTCGACGGGGTGGCGGTACGACCTGCGGGGGGTATCGGCGGAGGACGCGGCGGGGCTGGCGCGGAAGGTGCTGGCCAATCCCGTGGTGACGGGGGTGCATACGGCGCCGTTCCACCCGGCGGAGTTGCCCAAGGGGCACGCGTACGAACTGAAGATCCGGCACATCGCCATCCGGGATCTGGACGACGCGGCGCTGGAACGGCTCAGCCGCGAGGCGCACCTGTTCCTGAGCCTGGACGAGATGCGAGCCATCCGGGATGAGTACCGGCGGCTGGAGCGCGAGCCGACGGACATCGAACTCGAGACGCTGGCCCAGACCTGGTCCGAGCACTGCGTGCACAAGACGCTGAAGGCGACAGTACGGTACGAGTCCGACGATCCGAACGACCCGGTCAAGCGGCCGGGCCGGCCGGGGCACGTGGCCAACGCGGACGGGTCGATCACCATCAACAACCTGCTCAAGTCCAGCGTGGCGGCGGCCACCTTCGAACTGATCAAGGAGGGCGTGGACTGGACGCTGTCGGTGTTCGTGGACAACGCGGGGATCATCGCGTTCGACGACGACCACGCCGTGTGCATCAAGGTGGAGACGCACAACCATCCGTCGGCGATCGAGCCCTACGGCGGGGCGGCGACGGGCATCGGGGGGTGCATCCGGGACATCATGGGGACGGGGCTGGCGGCGCGGCCGATCGCGAACACGGATGTGTTCTGCGTGGCCCACCCGGACATCGCATCGGTCCCCAACGGGTGCCTGCCGCCGGAGCGGGTGCTGCGCGAGGTGGTCGCCGGGGTGCGGGACTACGGGAACCGGATGGGCATCCCGACCGTCAACGGGGCGGTGTGGTTCGACGACCGGCACATCGGCAATCCGCTGGTGTTCGCGGGTTGCGTGGGCGTGATGCCGCGGGATCTGATCAGCGGCTCGGCCAGGGCCGGGGATCTGATCGTGGCGCTGGGCGGGCGGACGGGGCGGGACGGGATCCACGGAGCAACCTTCTCCAGCGCTGAGCTGACCGACACGCACGCGGACGAGTTCTCGCACGCGGTGCAGATCGGCAATGCGATCGAGGAGAAGCGGGTGTTGGATGCGATTCTTCGAGCAAGAGACGGAGAGACGGAGAGACGAAGAGACGGAGTGAGCTCGGAGCGTCGGGGTTGCCTCTACTCGGCCATTACCGACTGTGGGGCGGGCGGGTTCTCGTCGGCGGTCGGGGAGATGGGCGAGAAGCTCGGGGCCACGGTGCTGCTGGAGAACGCGCCGCTGAAGTATGACGGGCTGTCGTACACGGAGATCTGGATCTCCGAGGCCCAGGAGCGGATGGTGCTGGCGGTGCCCGAGAAAAACCTCGCGGCGCTGCAGGCGATCTGCGACGAGGAGCACGTCGAACTGAGCGTGCTGGGCACCTTCGGCACGCCGGGGCGGGACCTGGTGCTGACCTACCGCGGCACGGAGGTCGGGCGGCTGCCGATGGAGTTCCTGCACGACGGGATTCCCATGCCCACCCGCGAAGCGCGGTGGGAGGGCCGCGGGGAAGGCACGAAGGCACGCAGGCACGAAGGCACGAAGCCGGAGAGCCGCACGCCGGAGTCTTCCCTTCGTGCCTCCGTGCCTGACTGCCTGCGTGCCTTGCTCTCCCACCCCAACATCGCCAGCAAGCACTGGATCATCAACCAGTACGACCACGAGGTGCAGGGCAACACGGTGGTCAAGCCGCTGGTGGGGCCGGGCGGGCGGGGGCCCTCGGACGCGGCGGTGGTCGAGCCGGTGGCGGGCACGGCCCGCGGGCTGGCCATCGGGTGCGGGCTGGCGACGGGGCTGGAGGCGGACCCGTACGAGATGACGCTGGCCGCCATTGACGAGTGCGTGCGCAACCTGGTGTGCGCCGGGGCCGATCCGGACCGGATCGCGATCCTGGACAACTTCTGCTGGCCGTCGTGCAAGAAGCCGGAGAACCTGGGCTCGCTGGTCCGTGCGGCGGAGGGCTGCTACGACGGCGCCAAGGCGTACCGCACGCCGTTCGTCTCGGGCAAGGACAGCCTCAACAACCAGTTCACGACCGAAGACGGGCGGACCATCGAGATCCCGCCGACGCTGCTGATCACGGGGATCGGCATCATCGAGGACCTGGCGCGGTGCGTGACGATGGACGCCAAGCGCCCGGGCGGGGTGCTGCTGCTGGTCGGTCCGGCCTGCGAGAGCCTCACCGGCTCGCACCACGACCGGCTCTGCGGCTCGGGTGTCGGACCGGCCCCGCGGGTGGACCTGCGCACGGGCCCGCTGACGGCCCGCGTCGTCGCCGACGCGGTCCGGGCCGGCGTGGTCCGCAGCGCGCACGACGTCTCCGACGGCGGCGTGCTGGTCGCGCTGGCCGAGATGCTCATCGCCGGCTCGACCCCCGGGCGGCCGATCGGCTTTGCGGGCACCGCGGGGCTGAGCGAGGGCCTGGCGTTCTGCGAAGGTCCGTCCCGGTACCTGCTGGAAGTGGACGACGCCGCGACCGCCCACCGGTTCTCCACCGTCGGGTGCATCACGCTCGGCCGTCTGACCGACTCGGGGCGGCTGGTGTGGGGCGAGGTGGACGAAGCGGTCGAGGATCTGGCCCGGCGGTGGCGGGCCCCTCTGGACTGGTGAGCGTCAGGCGGCGGCCCGCCGGGTGCCGACGATCATGCCCACCCACTTGCCGATGTCCACGACGAACTCCTGCTTGGGGATGTACCCGCTGGCGCCCAGCCGCAGGCACTCGGCCTTGGCCGAGGCTTCTTCCTCGCCGCTGAGCACGATGAACGTCCTGTCGGCCAGCCGCGGGGAGGCCCGCACCAGGCGCAGCAGCTCGTAGCCGCTGGTGCCCGGCAGGTTCAGGTCCACGAGGAAGACGTCCGCGGGCGGGGCCTCGCCGGCTTCCATCCGTCCGATCTCGGTGCGTGCCCGGGTGCCCGACTCGATCCACTGGATCTCGACGTCCTTCTGCCGCTTGAGCAGCGTGGTGATCAGCGTGGCGGCCAGCGGGTCGTCCTCGACGAACAGCACGCGGACCTTGCCGGGGGCGGCCCGTCCGGCCTCGGCGGAGGCCGCCTCGCGGTGCATCTGCCGGCTGTGGACGATCACCCGGTTGCGGCCGGCCCTCTTGGCCTCGTACACGCCGGCGTCGGCGTCGTGCAGCAGTTTCTGGGCGGTGTCGTAGCGGCCGGGCTCCTCCGCGTCCGTCGCGGCGACGCCCACCGAGATGGTCACGTCGAGCAGATCGACCTTGCAGTCCACGCCGCGCAGATCGATCGGTTCGCGGGCCACGGCCTCGCGGATCTGCTCTCCCAGGACGGCGGCGCGGTCGGTGCCGGTGCCGGGCAGCACGACGGCGATCTCCTCGCCGCCGTAGCGGGCCACCAGGCCGGCATCGCCGACGGTGGCCGACAGCCGGCGCGCCAGCTCGATCAGCACGGCGTCCCCGGCCGCGTGGCCGTGGGTGTCGTTGACGCCCTTGAAGCGGTCGGCGTCGCAGAAGATCACCGCCATCGGCCCGGCGCCCGCGGCGTAGTCGGCGAACGCCCGCTCGAGCGCGTCGTCGAAGGTGCGGCGGTTGGCCAGCCCGGTGAGCGGGTCGGTGCTGGCCTCCTTGCGCAGGCTCTCCGACTCGCGCTGCAGCTCGAGCTGGTGCTCGAGTCCTTTCTCCTGGGCCACCGCCATCAGGTCGGTCGGGTTGTACAGGCGGCCGATGTCCTGCGAGAACAGCTTGGCGAGCGTCCTGGCGTCGGCCGAGGCCTGCTCGATCAGCTGGGCCGCGTCCAGGCGGGCGTCGGCGAACCACTGACGCAGCAGCTTCTGGATCTGCTTGGCCGAGGGCACGGGGGACTCGTCGGACAGCACGCTGCCGACCAGCGAACCCAGCGCGACCACGCGCACGAGCCGCTGGTGCTCGGGGCCGGCCCGGTCGGGCGTGTGGTGGTGCTGCACGGCCGCGCGGATCGACTCGGGCAGCTTCCAGCGCCGGGCCAGCTCGGCGCCGGCGTCCGCGTGGGTGAACCCCAGCGCCTCGTGCTCGGCGGCGCACCAGTCGATGTGGTGCCGCTCGGAGATCGCGGCGTTGTAGCGGTCCTTGAGCGCGACGAAGCACGCCAGCGCCCCGATGTCCTGGAACAGCGCGGCGATGAAGGCCTCGTCCGGGTCGGCCGAGCGCGTCAGCACCGCCGCCTGCCGCGACGAGACCGCGCCCACGATCGCGCGGCGCCAGTGGGCCATCAGGTCGAACCCGCCCGCCACGGAGAGCTTGGTGACGTCCACCAGGCTGAAGCCCAGGACGAGCGACTTGACGGTGTTCATCCCCAGGAAGGCCATGGCGCGCTCGATCGAGCCGCAGGGGGTGGCCAGGCCGTAATAGCTCGAGTTGACGGTCTTGAGCACCTTGCCCGCCAGCGCCTGATCGCGCTGCACGCACTGGGCGATCTTCTTCATCGAGACGTTCGGGTCGCCCGTCAGCTCGATGACCTCGGCCGCCACGACCGGCAGCGAGGGCAGAGCAGGGCACGAGACCACGTCATCGAGCTTCGGTCGGACCATACAGACCCCGGTGAGGAACGCAGACCCCCGGGAAAGGGGGCCCGGATCCTTCATCGGGAGGAGCCGATCTCGGGTTGATCAACCGTCGCCGATCTGCGAAAAAAAACAGAGTCGTGACCCGCCCGGCCGACCGCCGCGGGCCGCCGACCCGACGCGTCAGCGCAGGCCGTATTCCTTGAGCTTGCGGTACAGCGTCCGCTCGCCGATTCCGAGCAGCTGGGCCGCCTTTTCGCGATTGCCCCCGGTCAGCTGGAGCGTCTCCCGGATCGCACGCTTCTCGAGCTGTTCAAGGGACGAACCGGCGAGCGATCCGACGGCGCCGGAGGGGCCTTCCCCCGCGTCGTTCTCCCCACTGGCGATGTCGCCCGGGATGT
>CAYNRF010000184.1:0-6732 GCA_964399525.1 uncultured Phycisphaeraceae bacterium
ACGGCGGCGGTGGAGGCGTCCGCCACCCCCGCCAGCGGCCCGCCGGGCTCGGCCCGCCGGGCGATCTCCCCGACCCGCTTCGGGGCCGTGGTCTCGTCCGCCGCGTCGGTCGGGTCCACCGCCCAGTCATCGGGCGCGTCGTCGACCCACTCGACGACCTTGGGCTCGGGACGCCGGCGGCCCGAGACCTTCTCGAGCGTCAGGTCCGCCCCGGCGTGGTCGTAGGCGTAGAAGGTCACGCGGTCGATCGGCAGGGCTTCGGACACGCGGACCTCGACCTGCTTGCCCGAGTGCAGCTCGATGCGGGTCAGGGCGGTGCGGCGCGTCGAGAGCAGCGCGCCGGCGACGCGCGGGTGCACGACCATCTCCACCTTGCGGACCTTCTCGTGGTCCACGATGGCCGCCAGGTCGCGCAGCGCGGTCGCGGCCACCGAGTCGGGCTTCTGCACGAGGCCGCGCCCGTGGCACATCGGGCAGTCGGCGAAGTGCTGGCTCTCCATCGAGCCGCGCATCCGCTGGCGGGTCATCTCCAGCAGTCCGAACTCGGAGATCTGGCCCACCGTGCTCTTGGCCCGGTCGCGCTTGAGCCGGTCGATGAACCGCTGCTCGACCTGCTTGCGGTGCGAGGCGTACCGCATGTCGATCAGGTCGTTGACCACCAGCCCGCCGAGATCGCGCAGGCGCAGCTGCCGGCAGATGGCGTCCACCGCCTCCATGTTGGTCCGGAACGCGTTGGTCTCCGCGTCGCGGGCCGAGCGGCTCTTGCCGGAGTTGACGTCGATGGCCACCAGCGCCTCGGTCTGGTCGATCACCAGCCGTCCGCCGGAGGGCAGCGGCACCTCGCGGGCGTGGATGGCCTCGATCTGCTCCTCGATGCCGAAGGCGTGGAAGATCGGCGCGCCGCCGACGTAGCGCGCCAGCCTGGCCTGCGCCCGCGGCGCCGCGATCTTGATGAACTGGGCCGCGCGCTTCAGCGCGGATTCCGAGTCGATCACCACGCGGCGGATGTCGCTGGTCATCAGGTCCCGGATCGACCGCAGCAGCAGGTCGCTCTCCGAGTACAGCGGCCGGGGCTTGTTGCCGCCCTTGCGACGCCGCTCCATGTCCTTCCACAGGCGCATCAGGTACGCCAGGTCCCGCTTGAGCTCGGCCTTGGTCCGGTCGAACCCCGCCGTCCGCAGGATGAACCCGAAGCCCTCGGGCAGGTCCAGCTGCGAGAGGATCTCCTTGGCGGCGCGGCGGCGGTCGTCGTCCTCCTCCTTGCGCGACACGCCCACCTTGTCCATGCCCGGCATCATCACCAGGAATCGGCCGGGGATGGACAGGTAGCTCGTCAGCGTCGGGCCCTTGGTCCCCACGCCCTCCTTGAGCACCGCCACCGTGATCTCCTGCCCGCGCTTGAGCGCTTCCTGGATCGGCGGGCGGTCCCGACGGGGCGTCTTCTTGCCCACGCGCTCGGTGGCCTCGTCGTCGTCGCCGAAGTACTGCGGGTGCAGGTCGGAGATGTGCAGGAAGCCGTTCTCCTCGCACCCGAAGTCCACGAAGGCCGCCTGGATCGAGGCCTCCACGTTGACCACCCGGCCCACGTAGATGTTGCCCACCCGGCTGACGCGGTCGGTCGGTTCGGCGAAGAACTCCTCCAGCTGGCCGTCCTCGGTGATGGCCACCCGGCACTCCTCGCCGGGCACGTAGTTGATGATCATCTCCAGGCGGCCTTCGGAGGCCGGTTCGACGTCGTCGTCCTCGGCCAGCGCCCCGGCGGTCGGCTCGGGCCCGGCCTCGCGGCGGGGTGCGGGCTTCTCGCGCCGCGCGTCGCCCCCGGTCCGGCCCTCCGCGTCCGCGCCATCGCCGCCCTCGCCCCGGCCGCCGGACTTGCGCCGACGCCGGCGACGCTTCTTCTTCGTCGCCTCGCCTTCGGCGGCGGCGTCATCGCCGTCCTCCGGGCGATCGTCCGGACCGTCGCGGTCGACCGGATCGGCCTCGGTGTCTGTCTCGTCGGGACCGGCCGCCGCCACGGTCCGCGGCGCGTCTTCGACGGGCGGGGTCTCAAGCGTGTTCGCCGGCTCGGCTTCGGCGGCCTTGGACGCGGCCTTCTTGCGGGTCGCCTTCTTGCCCGCGGCCTTCTTGGCGACCTTCTTCGTGGTCTTGGCGGGCTTCTCGGCCGCGGTCTCCGCGGGTTTGGCCGCGGCGGCCTTCTTCGTGGTCGTCTTCCGGGCGGCGGGCTTCGAGGCTGTCCCGGCGGTCTTCTTCTTCGCGGTCTTCTTCCGGGCCGGTGGAGCGTCGGCGTCCCCGTCGCCGGAAGAACCCGCGGAGGCCGCGGGCAGATCGGTCATGTCGGAGAACTCGGAGACGTGGTTGGTGCTGGATTCGTGGATCATGGAAACGCCTTGGGTCCCTCTGTGGAACAAGGCGTCATCGGTCCGTCACGCACAACGACACCCGGCGGGGAACGCCCCGTGGGTGGATGCTCGTCGGGCACACGCGCTGAGAATGCACGCTGGGCGGCTCGCTGACGCTTCGCAGCTCGGCGGCGGTGGGCCGGACCCGCCCCGCTCCCGGTCTCCGGAAGGTTCGTCCTGTCGGACGACCCCGGACCGCGGACGGGCGTCTTCGGCTCCCGCCAGCCCGCCCGGAGGACCGGGGGCTGCGCGGTGATCTGTGGTCCGAGGTCGCTGCCAACGCCTTGCGGTCGCTGGGCTTACGGTGATTCGGCGGACCGTCCGTCGAATACCTCGGGAACAAGTTTTCGTACCCGATCGCGGACATACGCCGCGGCTTCGGCTTCCGAATCGAACGCCATCGCCTTCTTGGCGATCCGCTCGCAACGCTTGGAGTCCAGGCCCCGCACCGCCCGCTTGAGGCGGGGGATGGAGGACGCCGTCACCGAGAGACTACGCACCCCGAGCCCGATGAGCAACGCCGCGAACTCCGGGTCGCCCGCCGATTCTCCGCAGCACGAGACCGGGATCTTCGCCCTAATACCCACCCGGGTGACATCCCGGATCAGCTTGAGCACGGCCGGATGGATCGGGGTGTAGAGCCCCGCCACCTGCTCATTGATTCGGTCCACCGCCAGGGTGTACTGCACCAGGTCATTGGTCCCGATGGAGAAAAAGTCGACCTCCCGGGCGAACGACGCCGCCATCAGGGCCGCCGCCGGCACCTCGACCATCATGCCGACCTTGATGTCCCGGTCGTAGGCCTCCCCCGCCTCGGCCAGGTCCTCCATCGATTCGTGCAGGAAATATTTCGCCCTGCGGAACTCGGCGATGTTGGTCACCAGCGGGAACATCACCTTCACCGGCCCGTGCCCGCTGGCCCGCAGGATCGCCCGCAGCTGCCGGCGGAACATCTCGGTGTTGCGCAGCGAGTACCGGATCGACCGCAGGCCCAGGAAGGGGTTGCGCTCCGGCGTCTCGGCCCGCTGCTGGGTGTACTTGTCCGCGCCCAGGTCCAGCGTGCGGATCGTCAGCGGCCGCCCGCCCAGCCGGTGCACGCAGTCGAGGTACTCGCGGTTCTGCACGTCCTCGGTCGGCTCGTGGTCGCTGGTCAGGTACAGGAACTCGGTGCGGTACAGGCCCACGCCCACGCCGCCCTCGTCCAGCACCGCGTCGATCTCGCTGGGAAACTCGATGTTGCCCACCAGCTCGATGGGCACCCCGTCGCTGGTCACCGCCGGCAGGGCCGCGTCCTCGTGCATCGAGATCCGCGAGCGCTTGGCGAACTCGGCCGCCCTGCCCGCCGCGGCCACCGAGCCCTCGTCGGGGTCCAGCACCACCTCGCCCCGCTCCGAATCCACGATGATCGTCTGTCCGTCGCGCGCGTGCTCGGTCAGCTCTCGCAGCCCCACCACCGCGGGCAGGCCCAGCGCCCGCGCGACAATGGCCGTGTGCGAGGTCTGCCCGCCCAGATCGGTCGCGAACGCCACCACGCGGGTCCGGTCGAACGCCGCCGTCTGGGAGGGCGTCAGGTCCCGCGCCACCACCACCGTGCCCGGCTCGAAGCTGTCTGGACGCCCCGCCGTCCGGCCTGTCAGGTGGCGGACCAGCCTGCCCCCCAGGTCTTCCAGGTCAGACACCTTGCTGCGGAAGGTCGAATCGGGATGGTTGGCGAACCGAGCGGCCAGCGCCCGGATCGAGGACGAGACGGCGAACTCGGCGCACGCCCGCTCCTGCTCGATGGCCCGGCGGATGGGGCCGGTCAGGGCCCGGTCCGAGAGCGCTCCCACATGGAACAGGAAGATCTTGGCCGCCTCTTCGCCCATCTCGCGGGCCGCGTCCTGGTGCAGCGTGTTGAGCTCCTCGATCGCCGCGCGGCGGGCCAGCTCGAACCGCTCGACCTCCGCCGGCACGTCGGCGAGGTCGATCTCCCGGCGCACCACGCGGCGCGGGCGGTCCTCGTCGATGACGACCACGCGGCCGATGACCACGCCCGAGGAAACCGGGATGCCCGCAATCGTCCGCATCGCGTTCGAAGTCCCCATGACCGGCCCCGAGGACCGGCCCCGACGGCCATCCCGTCCGGTGCCACGGGCCCGGCCGGACCCGGCCCCGGCCCCGCCCGGCCGCCGCCCCGGATCCGTCCGGGGCCGCCTGAGTCCGCCCATGGTAGGGGAACGGGCGGCAGGGTTCGCTGCCGACCCCCGTTCCGGGTCCCCTTCGGGCCGACCTTCGTGCCATCGCTTGACCTCGGGGGGGCAGGGGGCCGACAATGGGAGTCAGAAGGGTGCCTTCCGGCCGGGCCGGACCATCCGGAGACCGGGGAGCGCAGGTCCGGCGTGTAAGCCGCCCGTGCCGCCCGGGGCGAACAGACAACCTATGTCAACCAAGACGCTTACCGGCATCCTCGAGTGGCCGGAGCGCGCGGAGGGACGTGTCCGTCAACTGTCGGACGCCAACCGCGTGCTCGAGACCCCCGATGACCCCTTCGTTCCGGCCTCCTTCGGCGAAGCGCTGCCGCTGCGCACGGGTCTGCGCGTGTCCGTCGAAGTCGGCGAGCGCATGCCCCGGCGCCGCCGGCGCGGCAAGCCCGGGCCCCGCAAGCCGCGGCCCGTCGTCGAGCGTTTTCTCGAGATCGAGGGCATGACCCCCGAGGAGTTCGCGTCGCGCAAGCCCTTCGAGGAACTCACCTCCATCGACCCCCAGCCCCGCCTGACCCTCGAGCACCCGGGCTGCTCGCCGTCGTGCCGCCTGATCGACCTGTTCTGCCCCATCGGCCGCGGCCAGCGGGGCCTGATCGTCGCGCCGCCCAAGGCCGGCAAGACCACCCTGCTCAAAGACATCGCCACCGGCATCCTGGTCAATCATCCCGACGTGCACCTCATCGCCCTGCTCGTCGACGAGCGCCCCGAGGAGGTCACCGATTTTCTGCGCTTCCTCTGCGGCACGCTGGCCCAGCGTGAGGGCAAGGCCCCCTGGGACAAGCCCTGGAAGCAGGACCAGGTCGAGGTCGTCGCGTCCTCCAACGACCACGACGTCGAGCGGCACATCCAGATCTCGACCCAGACGCTCGAACGCTGCAAGCGCATGGTCGAGAACGGCCGCCATGTCGTGGTGGTCCTCGACTCGCTCACCCGGCTGGGCCGCGCCTTCAACCGTTCCAACCGGCACGCCAACTCCGGGCGCACCATGTCGGGGGGCATCGACTCGCGCGCTCTGGAAGTGCCCAAGCAGATCTTCGGCGCTGCGCGCAACACCGAGGAGGCCGGCAGCCTCACGATGATCGCCACCTGCCTGGTCGACACCGGCAGCCAGGGCGACCAGCTCATCTTCGAGGAGTTCAAGGGCACCGGCAACATGGAGCTCATCCTCGACCGCAAGATCTCCGAGAAGCGCCTCTTCCCGGCCATCAATCTCGCCGCCAGCGGCACGCGCAAGGAAGAGCTGCTGCTCGACGACCACGCCGTCAAGACCATCACCGCCCTGCGGCGGCGCATGCTCCAGATGCCCCCGCCCGTGCAGGTCGAGCAGCTGCTCGCCGCCCTCAAGCGGTTCGAGACCAACGACAAGCTGGTGGGCAGCGCGGGCTGAGGACCTCGCGCCGGACCGCATCCCCCGATCAGGCGACAGGTCCGACAAACTTCACGCGCTTTCCTGCTTTGACGCTTCACAGCACGCCGGCCGCGCGGTAGGGTGCGGGCGCCGGGGGGGGACTTCCCGCGCGGGGGCACCCGGTGGAAACTCGGATCGAAAGGAGGAAGCCATGGCTTCCAAGCGTCTTCCCTGGGGCCGCGGCGTGATCGCGTGCGCCGCTGTCGTTGGTCTGTGCGGCGTGGCGCCGGCGGCGCCGGCCGAGGCCGAGCCCGTCGGGCTGGCCCCGCTGGCGCCCGAGGACGGCGGGCCCGGCAGCCCGGTCTGCGAGGGCGATTTCAACAACGACGGCGTGATCAACTTCTTTGACATGATCGACTTCATCAACGCCTACCTGGCGCAGGACCCGGCGGCGGACATCATGCCGCCCTACGGCGTGTGGAACTTTGTCGACATCCAGATGTTCATCACGCGCCTGCGCGTGGGCTGCCCGACGCCCTGACCACGACGCGCCACGCACCGGCCACGCAGAAGCCCGGGGCTAGACCCCGGGCTTTTTCACTCTCCACGCGGTCCTTCAGACGCTCACTCGTCGCGCAGCGCCTGCTCGCGCAGCCCCGCCGCCCGGTCGATCAGCTCGGTCCGGGCGGTGTCCGGTTCCGCGCCGGTCCCGGGCGCGGGCGACAGCTCGACGTGCCACTGC